>JAFXAC010000060.1 GCA_017522125.1 Clostridia bacterium
ACCTTTGAGTTCGTGTTTCTCAAATTCTTTGACCGTTTCCTCGCACTTCTTGTGTGCTTGTACTTCTTCGTCTGTTGTTCAATTTTCAATGACCTTCGCAGTCCGTCTCGCGGACAGCTTTTATATAATACCACTTTCATCACGCTTTGTCAATACCTTTTTTGAAAAAAATTGAAAAAAATTTTAATTTGGTCATTCTGCACCTTTTACCATCCTTTTTGATGATTCTATGCATATTTTGCCTTAAAAAAGCAACAATATGCGGGGGGATAAACGATGGTTACAATATTTATCAGAACAATTATCATATATTTCAGCCTGATACTCGCAATGAGGATGATGGGAAAGCGTCAGATAGGCCAGCTTGAGATAACCGACCTTGTGAGCACGCTTTTATTATCCGAGATCGCAACTCTACCGATTGAAAATCAGGATATACCCGTTATTTATGCTATCATTCCCATTATAATCATAATGACGGCGGAAATAGTGTCGGCGGCTCTTCCTTCAAAATTTCCAAAGCTAAAAAACCTTTTCTCCACGCGCCCCGAAACGCTTGTCAAAATGGGAGCACCCGACTTCGAGGCGCTCAAGGCTGCGCGAATGACTTCCGACGAGTTGATGGTGGCATTGAGAAAAAACGGAATATCCGATATTGACGAGGTTGGATACGCAATACTTGAGCAGGACGGCAGCATTTCCGTCCTTCCCCGCGCCGAGCAACGCCCCGCAACCGTCGCTGACGTTGGGATAACTCCTACTGAAAACGGAATGTTTCATATAATGATAGACAACGGAAAAATAAATCAGCACTCTCTTGTCGCCACGGGGCAAAGCTGTGCTTGGCTTAAGCAGCAGCTTATTTCGAGGAACATGGAGCTGCACGAGGTGGCGCTGATGCTATCCGACGAAAACGGGGAGATACGGATATTCACAGCCAAGGACGAGGAAAAATGAAAAAAAGAAATCTGCCAACAATTTTATCACTACTGTTACTTTCAATTCTCGCGTTGATAACGCTTGTAAATTTCCTATATATTAATAATGTAGGAAACTCACTAACCGAGCTGGCGCTCGCAATCAGCGGACACGAGGATGCCATGCGACTTCAGCATTATTGGGAATCTCAAACAAGCACAGTGAGCATCAGTGTGTCCAATTCCGCGATAGAAAAGCTGACAGACGCCATCGACACGCTTGTTTGCTACGCAGAATCGGGACGCGACGAGGAGGTCACGCGCTCGATAGCGCTCGTGCTGAATGCGATCGACGGGATCCGACGGCTTGAAAGAATATCTATAAACAATATTTTATAAAAAGATACCCCGCACCTTGGGTGCGGGGTAATCTATGGAAATAACGCGAATTAGTTTACTTTTGCCTTGAAGGCTGCGCCTGCCTTGAATACAGGAGTCTTGCTTGCAGCGATCTCAACTGCGGCACCGGTGCGGGGGTTTACGCCGTTTCTTGCAGCGTTCTCACGAACTGCAAAAGTACCGAAGCCGATGAGCTGAACCTTGTCACCTGCAGCAACAGCATCAGAAATAGTATTAAAGGTAGCATCGATAGCAGCGGCAGCATCCTTCTTGGAAATACCTGCAGCAGCAGCAACAGCGGCGATGAGTTCGGTCTTGTTCATTGTAAAATCCTTCCTAAATAATAAAATAGTTAAACGCCGCGCTATAAGGCAACCGTATGGGCGAATTCCCCACCGCGCGGCTTGCATAATATAGAATAACACAAAAATCCAACAAAAGCAAGGGTTTTTTATGACAAATTTCAATAATTATCAAAAAATGTTCCATTTTTTATTTTTTTGTGTCACAAGACCGTAAAATAAAGAAAAAAAGTTAAAAAATACACTTGACAACTTGTCTTTTACGAGGTATAATAATATGCCGCTTGAGATCGGCTTTTATAAGTGCGCCCGAATTCGGGTGTCGCCGAGAATCAGCGAGTCTATTATGAAAGAGAGGTGCTTTTCGTGTTTGCAGTAATCGAAACCGGCGGAAAGCAGTACAAGGTCTGCGAGGGCGACATCATTTTCATTGAGAAGCTTTGCGCAGAGGAAGGCAGCGAGGTCGTATTTGACCAGGTAAAGGCAGTTTCCGCTGATAACGGATTCGTAGCCGGTACTCCCACTGTTGCCGGTGCAAAAGTCACGGCAAATGTTATTGCCAACGGCAAGTCTGCCAAGATCTACGTCTTCAAGTACAAGGCTAAGAAGAACGAGAAGAAGAAGATCGGTCACAGACAGCCCTACACCAAGGTTCAGATCACTAAGATCGAGGCCTAATCGCTCATTTGCAAAATGACAAAGGTCGTATTTTACAGAAGCGGCGGTAATTTTTACGGCTTCGAGGAAACGGGACACACAGGCTACGGCGAAGCGGGAGATGACGTTCTCTGCGCTGCTCTTTCGGCTATGACGATGCTAATCGTTAATGCCGTCGAGATCGCTTACGCCTCTGATATCCATTATGACGTCAACGACGGTGCAACTCGCATCGTAGTGACCGCCAAGGCTGCCCTTCCCGAGTTTGAGGAGGACGAGCGTAAGCGGTATGCAGTATCCGGAATATTTATGGCTTATTATTATCAGCTTAATGATCTGCTTGACGAGTATTCGGATTTTCTTGACGTTGAGGTCGTCGACCGCGACTACAAATAATACGGCGCATCGGATCTGCCCACGGCAGAAATAATTAAGGAGGAATACGATAATGCTTAGAATTTCCTTGCAGTTCTTTGCTCATAAGAAAGGTGTTGG
>JAFXAC010000061.1 GCA_017522125.1 Clostridia bacterium
CGAATCAGACAAGCACAAACTTCCGATAGCAGGTGCCAGAACTATCCTTTTGAGATGATAAATGACTGTCTTTTCGAAATGATATATGACTCTCTTTTCGAGAGCCGAGCCGTTTCTATAGGACGAAGTCAGATAGAAACGGCTCGGAGACGAGGTCGGAGAGCCGTGATTAGCAGGGCATAATTCCCCGCGTCAAAATAGAATCAGCAAGAAACGAGAGTAAATCTACCCCTTTTGACAGTGGGTGAATTATGCCCTGCGGACAATCCTTTAAAAATGATAAATGATTATCCCTTCGAAATGAGTAATTTTAAAATGATGCTCCCTTTGAAATGATATATGACTGTCTTTTCGAAAGGAGCGACAGCGCCCTCAATCGTTTTGAAATGATCTATGTACTATCCCTTTGAAATGACAAATGACTATCCTTTCAAAATGAGCAATGCAGTTCTGTGTTCATTTCGATATGATATATGACTGTCTTTTCGAAATGACCGCGCAAAATTTTCGTACAGAGAATCATTTTCGTCAGCGATGATGCCTAAAATCCTCGTGACGAAAATACCCCTGAAATCTCTATTTTTGTACAAAGATTTTTTCGTAGTGCCCTGTCCCTGCACTGCGTGAAAATAAAAAATATTACAGAAAGGAGGGAATGCTCATGTCTGATGTTCCCAACGAAAAAAGTATCTCGCCCCCTCAAGAGTCCACCAAACTTGCGGATTCCCAGGCCGAAGGTAAAATTCCTGCTTCAGTCAGCGACGGTGCATACAAGAATTTAGTTTCGCAGCTTAATTCTATTCTTAAACACAGCAATGAGCGCAGTATCAAATCAAGGCATCGGTACTACGAAGCCGCCAAAAGATTCTGCAGGTTTTTGGCTGACAATTATCGTCTGCAAAAGTTCAAGAATGTGGAAGAACGACATTTCAGAGCCTACGCCGAGTATTTGAAAGAAAACAATGCTGCAACGACCATTCAGACCGATCTGTCCGGCATACGCTATTTCCACGAAAAGTCCGGCAGTAAAAACAAGCTATCCAAAAATGACCATTTGGATTTGCCCAAAAGAGCAGTTGGTAAAGAAAATCGTGCCTGGACTCCCGAAGAAATCAGCAAAGCCCGTGCGGTTGCGCGTGAGATGGGCAGAGTTGACGTGGAGATTTCTTTAGATTTAGTTCCAGCATTTGGTTTGAGAATCGAAGAATTGTGTAGGCTGAAGGTTGAGTACTTGATGCACGCTAAAGCGGACGGTCAATTGATCGTGCAAGGCAAGGGCAAGAAAACCAGACCGATCCCTGTTGACGAAAATCAAATGAAGATTATCAAGAAGTATTTGGATTACGCAAAGGCTTCCGGTCGCTACCCCAGTGATTATTTAATTTCCAGCAGTGAGAAAAATGGTGTTCTCCACGAAAAGCGTTCTTTGCAAAATTGGGTGAGCTTTCATCGTGAGAAGTTTATGGACGAAAACCGTGCAGATATGAAAGAGGAAGGAAAGAAGGATCGTCACGAAACCATATCCTGGCATGGTCTTCGTCACAATTACGCGCAGAGAAGATTTGAGGAAGTGTCTAAGGTATCCCCTGAGAAGGCAAAAAAGGTTGTGAGCCATGATTTGGGTCATGGGAGAGAAGAAATAACTGATATCTACTTACCCTTTCTCATGACCAAAACGCAGAAGTAATTTTTTATTTAAGAAGGAGTTTTTCAAATTGAAAATAACGTCCCCAATAAGCGGGACTGATATATAAGGAAACTAGGGACAGATTAAAACAGTGCGGTGGCATCCGTCACCGCCCGTAAGGAGAATGTTATGATGTATTTTAGATTGCCCGCCTCCGGCAATATAGGAGGTAAATTCTAAAAAGGAGGATCCTCAATGAAGGAAAAAGAGATTCCGATTTGGCAGAAAGCAGCATTAACGCTTTCTGAAGCGGCAGAGTATTCCGGCATTGGTATTAACAAGTTGAGAAAAATATCCAATAAGGATGACTGTCCGTTCGTTTTGTTCATTGGGACGAAGAGACTCATAAAGCGCAAAAAGCTTGATGAGTATATCGAAAAGTCCTATTCAATATAAGTATTCAACAATCCTGTCAGCATTGTCTTGAAAAAATGAAGAACATGTGCTATAATATAGCTACTGTCATAGTGCTTTTCAATGCTGACAGGTATTGAAAGGAGCTAGATAAACATGAGTACAAAGAAAGGCAGAAGATTAGATAAAGACAGGGTAACCCTTCGCAAAGGAGAATCCCAAAGAGCTGACGGTATATACGATTACCGTTGGAGTACACCGGATGGCAAACGCCATACAATTTACGCAGGCACGCTTGAAGCACTTCGTGAGAAGGAAGAGCAAATCATAATTGACAAGCGAGACGGCATTAAAACCGAGATCCGTTTGGTTACGGTCAATGATGTATTTGAATTGTGGTGTGATCTGAAAAGAGGACTGAAGGATAATACTATTCAGAATTACAAATATATGTATAATATGTTTGTGCGCCCCACATTTGGCAAACTTCGTATTGCTTCGGTCAAAAAGTCTGATGTTAAGCGTTTTTACAACAGGATGGCTGACGAAAAAATATTGAAGATTGCCGCCATTGACAATGTGCATACGGTTCTGCATCAGGTCTTTAACTTGGCGGTAGACGATGGATATATCCGAATCAATCCCACCGACAATATGCTGAAGGAACTGAAGTAGTCTCACAATTTTGAGGTTGAAAAGCGGAAAGCACTCACCGTTGCCGAGCAAAAGTTGTTTATTGATTTTATCAAAAATCACCCGACATACAGTCATTGGTATCCCGTATTTGCTGTTATGCTTGGAACGGGTATGCGCGTGGGCGAGGTCGTGGGACTTCGTTGGTGCGACATTGATTTGGATGAAGGGATTATTGACGTAAACCATACTTTGGTGTATTATAATCATGGAGATAACAAAGGCTGTTCCTTTAGCGTAAACACACCGAAAACAAAAGCCGGTGAACGCACGATCCCGATACTTGATGATGTTAAGAAAGCTTTTCTTATGGAAAAGGAAAATCAAGAGCTGTCCGGGGGGTTAAGTGTAAGGCGATTGTAGACTGCTACACCGATTTTATTTTCGTTAATAGATACGGTGATGTGCAGCATCAAGGAACGCTTAACAAGGCGATACGCCGTATTATCCGTGATTGTAACGATGAGGTTCTGCTAAAAGGTGAAGATAATCCTGTATTGCTACCGCCCTTTAGTTGCCATAGCTTGAGACATACCTTTACAACAAGACTTTGCGAGTCGGGTATCAATGTAAAGGTGATCCAGGATGTTTTAGGACACGCGGACATAAGCACGACGATGGACATATATTGCGACGTGACCAAGGATCTGAAACAAAGAGAGTTTACAAGCCTGGCCGAATTCTTCAAGGACAAGCAAATTTAATCTACTACGCCAACTACGCCAATTACTACGCCAAAATGCCGTAGAGATATGTAGAGAAGGGTTACTTTACGTGAGATCAAAGGCTGAAAGGGTACGTAATATGTAGGCATTTGTAGAACTACAAACAGTTTGGTTATTTGGGGGACAGAGGTCCCCACGATGAAGCCTATTGACTAATAGTATACCCCGAGATGCTCAAGGCATCTCGGGGTGCTTTATAAATTAAATTATGTGTTAACAATGGCTAAACACTCTTGAAAGCACTCGCTTTTTATGCTATAATTCTTTCATAACTATCCAAACGGAGATACAAAAATGAAAAATTACGCACCGGGCAAGGGACCCGATTATGGCGAGGACAAGCTTCACCCCAAGGAAATTGAAATAAAGGGCGGCACCGCCGAAAAAGCGGTGAATTTTTGGTTTTACCATAAATGGAAGGTCATAATCGCACTTTTTATCGTTTTCGTCCTGCTCGTTGCCTGCTTGCAGACCTGCACCTCAATCGAGGACGACGTTTTAGTGCTTTATGCGGGCCCGTGCAACATAGGCGCATCGGGCGTTGAAGGAATGGGCGTTGCCCTTTCGGGCGTTCTTCCGCGCGACTTCAACGGCGACGGTGAAAATCACGCCACGCTCGTAGGGCTCAATATCTTCTCACCCGAACAAGTGGCGGCACTTGCCGAGGAAGCAAAGACCGATACGAACGTCGCTCCCGTCAACACCTACGTCAATCAGCGCGAGCTTAGCTCGTTTGACAACCTCATCCTCACGGGTGAATACTCTATATGCCTGCTTGACCCTTGGCTGTACGAGCGAGTAGCGTCCTCGGGTGGCTTTACGAAGCTTGCCGACGTTCTCGGCACTGCTCCCGACGGTGCGTACAGCGCGTACGCCGTTACGTTCAAGGACACCGCATTTGCCAAGGCGCACGCCGAGGAATTTCAATACCTGCCCGACGATACTCTGCTCTGCATACGCAACACCAACTCAATGGGCTCGGTGATCAACAAGGACTCCACGCTTAAAAAGCACGATGAAGCAATTGAGATGTTCCGCGCCATTATGAACTATAAATAAGCAAAAAGCTCTTATGATTTTCATAAGAGCTTTTTGATTTATTTTATTCGCTTGTATATCTCGTCAGACAGCTTGACGAAATCCGCGGTGGAAAGCACCTCGCCGCGAATGTTTGCGGCAAAACCGCATGCGAGGATAGCGTCCGTAAGCTCGTCCTTTGAAAGCTCGGAAATTCCTGCCGAAAGGGCGTTTGGCAAGGTCTTGCGGCGTTGCTCGAATGCGGCGCGGAGCGTTCTGAAAAACAGCGCCTCGTCAAGCGGCTTGTAGAGCTTGTCCTTATAAAGGTCAATACGCACGACGGTGGAATCCACCTTAGGCGGCGGCAAGAATTTGCCCGCGGGAACCTTCAAAAGCTTTTGGCAAGTTCCGAAATAATTAAGATATGCCGTAACGGAGCCGTAGTCCCTGTGTCCCGCCGCGGCGCAAAGGCGGTCCGCCACCTCGGACTGTATCATTACCGTTATACAATCAAACGGAAGCCCCGACCCTAAAAGCTCAAGCAGTATGGGGGTGGTTATATAATACGGGAGATTTGCGCAGACAGATACGCCACCGCGCTCAAAGGCATCACCGAGGAGTGCGCGGATATCCGTTTTCATAACGTCGCCGCAAATCACCTCAACGTTTTTATGCTCGCCGAGCGTGTAGCCGAGAAGCGGAATAAGTCCGCGGTCTATCTCGATAGCGATGACCTTTTCGTATCGCAGAGCAAGCTCGTGCGTGAGCGAGCCACAGCCCGCGCCTATCTCAAGCACCGTTTTTGTGTTCGCCGCGGCGCAGGAGTCTGCAATAGCCTCAACCACCGATTTGTCGGTAAGGAAGTTCTGCCCGAATTCCTTTCGGAAGGTCAGCCCGAATATCGACATTACGTCCTTTATAGTTTTAACGTCACAAAGATTCATTTTTCCTTGTCCTTTTATTTATTGAAGATATTATATCACATAACGCGCGGTTTTTCAAGGCGAATGCGATATAAATACGTCTTATTTAGCCTTTAGTGCGCCACTATCGGTGAAGATCAAGTCGCCAACGGAAAATTTTTCTCCCCGACGCATATCGCGAGGCTCTGCCACTCTGCGGCTCTCGATATAACCCTCCTTATAATTGACAACAACAAAAAATTGCAAACCATTCTCATTTACCAGATAATATTCAGAACCGAGCAGCCTAATGCTGTTTAGCAAATCACTAAATCCAGGAAAAGGGGTAAAGAGAAAAATGAATAAATCGAATCCTTTATCAACTTTATCAAGTTTCTTCTGTACAAATAGAGTTCTGATTTCAGCGGAAGGATATTTTTCAAGCATCAGTTTATCCGTAAGCTTTTTCTTGATAAACGCCTTGCCGTACTTTGATATATCGACAGGCTCTCTGATCACGTTTACGTCAATTTCCTTGCCGTCATCCAAAAGATAATCAACGCTAACGCTTAAAAGCTGTGCCAAGAGTTTAAGGTTTGAAACGTCGGGAATGCCCTTGTCGGCTTCCCATTTTGTAATTGCTTGACGGGATACCATCATCTTGCCCGCAAGCTGCTCCTGCGTGAGTCCGCTTTCAATTCTTGCTTTTTTGATCTTTTCACCGAGTGTCATAATGAATTCCTCCAAAATTTGTTTTTGCAAAATTTGTTTTTGCTTTGCGTTTTCAGTTTAGCACACTCGCTTTTGAAAAACAAGAATCGCACTGTAGCGGGCACGCAACGCTCCGTAGCATTTGATTTTTATAGGATGCGGATGGTTTTTACCATTATAGCATACAAAAAGCGGAAAATCAATGCGGCGGGAGATGTGAAGCGCGAGGAGTATGATGTTATTTTATTTTCGCCTGTCTGAAAAATCCAACGAATTCCACATCAGCCGCATACTTTAGCGAATACGCACCCTCGCCCCTGCTGAGCGCATCCGTGATATCCTTGATCTCTTTTTGAACATTCTCAAGCGTTGAATACCAACCGAGTATCGTTGCGTGCTCTCCCCAAAATGTGACTCTGTCAATTCCGTTCAAAATATATTTTGGTTCACTTTTAGCGGGGAACAAGATAGGAGAAGCCTTGACGGCGTGGCAAACGACCACATTGGCGTTGTCAAACGTGGTAATGGCAATCTTTCCCGACGGAGCGTATACCGCGCTCTTCTCTTCGCCGTTTTCTTTTTCAGCAACGTTAGATGCATCGTTGAGTAAATAATCAAGTGAAATATTTAATTGTCTTGATATCTCTATTAATTTTTCCGTTTCGGGATATCCGTTTCCCGATTCCCATTTGGAAATCGCTTGTCTTGATACTCCAAGCAATTCTGCCAATTCTTCTTGGGTTATATTTCTCTGTTTTCTGATCTCTCTTAAGTTTTCGCCGAAGCTCATTCTACAGCCTCTCTTTCATAAAAGTTTGCATTTATTATACGGCAATCATTCTTTTAGCGCAACCAACCTGAGTTTGCATTTGCGCAACTTGGGATTGCATTATATAAAAAGCAAGATAGCGGCAAAAATATTATTAATTATTCATTCGAAAATCCACCATAAATTAATGAATAATGAATGATGAATATTGAAAAATGAATAATACAAACGAAAATCCGCCCACTTGCGTGAGCGGATCTTCATTTGGAGCTGGTAATCGGACTCGAACCGATGACCTGTTGATTACGAATCAACTGCTCTACCAACTGAGCCATACCAGCAACGCAATATATTATAGCACATAAAAAAACATTTTGCAAGTGTTTTTTTATTTTTCTTGCGAAATGCCGAAAAATTTTCGGCATTTCGCATTGTTTTTAATTTATCATCTTGAACTGTGCGCCGTAAAGGGATGCATAGAATCCGTTTTTAGCCATAAGCTCGTCGTGTCTTCCCTGCTCCACTATTTTGCCGTCCCTCATAACGAGTATCTTGTCGGCGTTTTTGATGGTGTTTAGTCTGTGAGCAACGATGAAGGACGTGCGCCCCTGCATCATCTCGGCAAACGCATCCTGAATCTTTATTTCGGTGCGCGTGTCGATCGACGAGGTCGCCTCGTCAAGAATGAGCATCGGCGGCAGGGCGAGCATAACTCGCGCAATACAAAGAAGCTGTATTTGTCCTGCGGACAGCACGCTTCCGTCCTCGCCCAATAGTGTGTCGTAGCCTTGAGGCAGACGCGTGATGAATTTATGGGCGTGAGCCGCCTTCGCCGCGGCGACGATCTCTTCGTCGGTCGCATCGGGCTTGCCCATCGCTATATTTTCTCTGACGCTTCCCGATGACAGCCAAGTGTCCTGAAGCACCATTCCAAAGCACGCGCGAAGCTCACCGCGTGATATTTTTGAAATGTCCTTACCGTCAACGCAGATGCTTCCGCCCGTGGTATCGTAAAAGCGCATAAGGAGATTTATCAGCGTGGTTTTTCCGCATCCCGTCGGTCCTACTATGGCTATGCGCTGACCTGACGAAGCCTCAAAATCGATATTCTCCATAAAAGCCTCGTCGGTGTAGCTGAAGGCAACGTCGCGCGCCTTAAGCTCGCCCTTTACGGAATCGGGTGAGATAGAAATCTCTGCGGTCGTTTCCTCCTCCTTGGCGTCAAGGAACTCGAACACACGCATTGCGGATGCCAGCGAGCTTTGAAGCTCGGCAAGCACGCTCGAAAGCTCGTTAAAGGGCTTGGCGTAGTTTTGAGAATAGGTCAAAAGGCAAGATATCTCGCCCGCGCTGATCGCGCCTCCGCTTGCTATGGAGAGAAGTCCGCCCGCAAGCGCAACACCGCCGTAAACAAGACTGTTGACGTATCTCGTTGCGGGATTAGTTATCGAGGAATAGAATACAGCGCGCGTGGCGGTCTTGCGATACTCCTCGTTTATTTCGTCAAACGCGACAAGGCTATCACCCTCGTGCGAAAACAGGCTGATGACCTCCCTGCCCCCAATCGCCTCGTCGATAACGGCAGTTTGCTTTGCGGCTATTGCCGACTTTTTACCAAAGAGCGAAAACGTGCGGTTGGCAATAAATGCGGCAACGAGCATCGACATCGGCGTAAGAACACCAACCACGATAGCGACCACGGGGTTTATGAATATCATAAACACAAGCGTTACTATTATTCCTATCACGCTTGAATACAGGTCGATAATACCCGTCATAAGCCCCTCGGAGAGCCTGTCGGTGTCCGCGATGACTCGCGAGAGGATATCGCCGCTTTTGTGCGAATCAAGGTACGATAGCGGCAGTTTTTGTATCTTGCGGATGCAAGCCGCCCTGATATTATGCGTGATGGACGCGCTAATGCGCTGTCCGACAAGGCGGACGAGCCAATCGAGCAGTGCGCCGCCCACGGCAAGCGCAAGCATTATGGGCAAAAGCGAGAAAACGGCTTCGATATCTACCTTTCCCTCTCCTATCGCGAGGTCGATAGCATCACCGACGAGCATTGGGATAAGGTGCGCCATAACGCTTGAAGCGGCGGCAAAGATGAATGCGATAATAAAGAATGCAATATAAGGCTTTGCAAAGCGCAAGAGCCTGTGCGTCGTTGCGCGTCGTTGCTCGGGGGTGAGGATAGATTTCTTTTTAGCCATTTTCCTGCCCCCTTTCTCCGTATTGCGAGAAATATATCTCGCGGTAAACGTCGCAATCCGCAAGTAGCTTGCCGTGCGTGCCAAGTCCTACAGCGTCGCCCGCATCAAGCACCAATATCTGCTCTGCATCCATAATGGACGACGGTCTTTGCGACACTACTACGATTGCGGGATGATAGTCAAGGGCGGCAATGTTTGTGCGCACCCTGAGATCGGTCGCGTAGTCAAGCGCCGAAAAGCTATCGTCAAGTATGAGAAGCTGCGGCTTGCGCACGAGCGCGCGCGCGATAGTGAGTCTTTGACGCTGACCGCCCGAAAAATTCGAGCCGCCCTGCTCCACGGGGATATCAAGTCCGCCCTTTTCCTCGACAAAGCCAAGTGCGTCAGCGGCAAAAAGCGCCGCCTTTATCTCCTCGTCGGTAGCATCCGCCTTGCCCCAACGCATATTTTCCGCGACAGTTCCCGAAAAGAGCCTTGCGCTCTGTGGAACGACGGCTATTCTGCGCCTTAGCTCTGCTATCGGCCAATCCTTTACGTCGGCACCGCAGAAAAGCACCTCGCCCTTCGTTGCATCGTACATTCTCGGTATAAGGTCGATAAGGGTGGTCTTACCCGATCCCGTACCGCCGAGAATGCCTAACATCTCGCCCGAACCGAGCGAAAAGCTAACGTCTGAGAGAGAGTCGCCCGATGCCGAGCGATATTTGAACGAGGTGTTCTTAAATTCAAGCACGGGCGCGCCGTCTTGAAGCGCGGGAAGCTCATCGGGTGATTCCTCAACGGGAAGCGAGAGCGTTTTGCTAATCCTCTCTGCACAAGCGGCAGATTTCGTAAGCGTTACGATGAGATTTGCAAGCTTTATAAGCTCAACGAGGATCATCGTCATATACTGATATATGGCAAAAAGGTCGCCTTGGCTGATCCTTCCGCTATCAACGGCAAGCGCGCCGTTTTTGACGAGCATTATAATAGCTATATTGACGATAACGTAGGTCAGCGGGTTGAGGAGCGCAGAAATTCCCGACGCAAAGACGTTCTTTTTCTTATGCTCGTCATTTGCCTTGTCAAACGCCTCGATCTGCTCGTTTTCGTGCCTGAAGGCGCGTATAACGCGAACGCCGCGCAGATTGTCGCGCGTGTGGCAGGTAAGTACGTCAAGCTTTGCCTGAACGCCCGCAAACAGCGGAATTCCCCAAAGGATTATAACGAAAATAATTACCGCAAGAACGGGGACAGCCGCAAGGAACACGAGTGCTATGCGCCAATCGTTGAGGAACGCCATTATCATCGCTCCAAAGACGATAAAGGGTGAGCGCAACAAGAGGCGCAGACCGATGTTTATTCCGTTTTGAAGCCTGTCTACGTCTGCCGTGAGGCGTGTGAGCAGAGTTGCCGAGCCGAGCGTATCGGATTCCGCGCGTGGGAGTGACAGCGTCCTCATATAAAGGTCGCGGCGCACGGCGCAAGAAAAGCCGACGGCGGCTTTTGCAGAAAAATACTGCGACGTTATAGAAACGGCAACGCCGACTGTGCCGAAAAGCACCATAAGTCCGCACATCTGCCAAACGTATTCACTTCTTCCCTCGGCTATTCCAACGTCGATGATCTGTGCCACGAAAAGCGGTATCATAAGCTCAAGGAGTGCTTCGAGCAACTTCATAAACGGTGCGGCGACCGCCTCACGCCGATAGCCCTTAAAATATTTCCACAGCTTTGACATTTTTATCTCCAATATGTCTTTTTTATCCTATCTATTATAACAAAAAATCATTGCTAATGCAATGATTTTTTGAAAACACAGTATGGAGATTTCTCACGTTACTGCATTATTTATTTTGATGCAATTACTTTTTTGCATTGTGAACGACGACCTGCGGGAACGGAATCTCGATTCCTGCGGCATCTATTGCAAGCTTATACTCGCGATTCATCAGGCGTTGCGCGCGGAAAATATTTGCCTCCTTGATGGTGGCAGTTATTCGAAGCACTACCGCGCTATCAGCCAGTGACTGCACTCCCATATATTCGGGGCGCGAAATAAAAACGTCGGGATATTTTGCAAGAAGTGCATCGCTTGTCGCTTCAACCACCTTTTCCGCATCGGGTATATACGTACCGTATGAGATACTAACGTCGCAAATCGCAAGTGAATTGTCGGCGCTTCTGTTTTGAATATTGCGTATATCGGAGTTGTTGACGATTTTATAGTTTCCGCCCGTATCCATTATAGCAGTGGTTCGTGCACCGATAGAGGTAATTTCGCCCCTGAAATCATCAAGGACTACGATATCGCCTACGTTGATCCTACCCTCGATCATTATAAAGATACCCGTAACCACGTCTTCAACAAGGCTCTGCGCGCCAAAGCTGAGCACCAAGGCTACGATTCCGACGCCTGCAATAGCGGCAGTTACGTCGACTCCGAGTATGGCGAGCGCCCAAATGACGGCCAGAATAAGACCTATACATTTAACAAGACTTCCCGTGAGCGCGGACACGGTGCGCAATCTTGCGCTTCGTCTTCCGAAAAGTGAGAAGATAAAAGACACGAAGCTTGCTATCCAAAGGCAAGCCGCGAAGGCAAATATCGCTGCAACAAGACGCGGAAGTGTTATTGCAAAGCTACCTGATGCGGCAATATGGGAAAAACACCCCATAACCGTTTCCTTTATCTCTCCTCCGACAATATCTGTAGTGGCGATAACAACGCCTGATGCTACAATGAGCGTGAGGATAAAAAATCCAAATATAGAAGATGCTCTGCGTTTTTTCATTTTTTCATTTCCTTTCCTGAATAATCAAGCTAAACCGCACCATTCGGTCATAATAAACTCATATCCGCCGATTTCGAAGATTATAGTTATTCTCAGACTCACCGAGGTTTCGTCCTTGTTAATGGTAATCTGTGGAATTACGGTGTCAATGGTGGAGAATTTAAGCTTTGAGTACGTCTTATTAAATGCCGTTCTATCCGCCTTGATTCCGTTATCATCGCAAACGTCTATCTTTATGGACTTAATATTGGCATCTATAAATACGTCTCCTACAGAAAACCAGACGTCATATATGCCCTCAACTACACCCGGAGATGCCGACGGCATAACGCTTGCGGGGTAGCCGTATTGGCTGACAAGCACGTTGATGCTCTGCGTTTTTGCCACGCCATTCAACTTGTATGAGAAAATTACCTTGTATATTTCGTATTCCTTATTTCCAAGTTCGGGAAGATTTTCGACGTGTCCCCAAAGCCAAAACTCATTGTCTTGACCGCTGATAGAGACGTCGCCAAGCTTCTTTCCGCCCGTCGTAGCGAATATTGCGGTTATATTTTTCGCATCGTTAGGTGTGATAGAGCCATCAAAATCAAGTGTGCTTTGCCATTCAAAGAAAGCGGGAATGTCATTAATGACCATATCCTTTGGTGGCTCTTTGATCGTGATTTTTTTCGTCTGGGATACCTCGCCACGCTCGCCGTTAGTTTCATACTCTATCTTGACAGTTATATCATGAGAACCAACAGAAAGCTCACCGAGCCTTAAGGTGTTATCGGTTTTCGTGAACGAAAGCGATTTGTTTTTTCTCAAAACGGTTATTGAAATTATATTCGAATCATTCAACGTAACGTCAAGATCAAGCGTTGTGGTGCGATCAAGCGGCGCTTGCTTTGCACTGAATCCCGAAAAGACAAGCGGCACGTAAATTTTTTGCACGGTGAAGTTTGCATCAACAGAAATGCTTTCGTCGACTCCGCCTAAAACGTAATCAAGCTTGAGTGTGCAAGTATGCTCGCCAACAGAAAGTTCCGACAAGACCGTCTTATAACACGAGCCGTCATAGAGAAAGAGCTGTTTTTTGCCATTGAATAACAGCGAAAACGATCTTGGCGTAGCATCGTTAAGCTCCAGCTGCGTTGAAACGGTCACTACGTATTTGCCTTCCATTTGGGTGATCTCTATCGGAGCTATTACAGGAGGAATTGGCGCGGGTGTCGTTTCGGGCGGCGTCGTTTCGGGCGGCGTGGTTTCGGGCGGAGTAGTTTCGGGTAGCGTCGTTTCGGGCGGTGTGGTTTCCGATGGCCGCGTTTCAGGCGCTTGCGTCGATTCCGCAGAGGGGACGCTTGACTCTTCCGCTTTTATTGGGGGAGTTCTGAAATTAAGCGTTTTGAGAAGCTCTCCGTTTCTAATTATTTGTACAGTATAATACTCATCCGAAGAAAGCCCCAAAAACGGCATTGAGCCTTTTTCGTGCGGCAATGGCGCGGAAATTATTTCCTTGCCATCGCAAAGCATTCGGTAGATTATCTCATCCTCAGGCACAAAGCCCGCTTCCCCGCTCGCGTCGAAGAAAAACTCCGCGCTCGTGGCAGCTACGTTATCCACGTAAAAGCCAAGAGGTGATACAAGTGCTATTGCCGCAACCACCACTGCAACCATGACCGTTAGCACGGATGCGACCGATGCGCTTATCTTCTTCCTCGGCGCATTTTTATTAACGTAGGGGGCTATTTCAGGACCTTCCGTCTGATGCGGAAAGCTACGGTTAAATTCATAACTATACTTGTTTCCCATATTCCCCTCCTTAACAAAATATTTACAATTACATTATAACATCATCTTGGTGGGCTGTCAATGCCAAAAAGAATAAATAGAGTTTTTATTGCGTTTAAAAATTTCATCGGCAAAAAAATACAACGTTTAACGAAATACGCTCGCGCAAATACTAAAGTAGCACACTATATATACAAAGGAGAAAAGATGTCTGCACAGAATATAGATAGGCAAGGCTTTGAAACGCTAAAAAGCCAAGATAAGCCATTATTTATTGAGTTTTACAAGGACGGATGCAGCCCTTGCCGCGCGATGTCGCCCATTGTGGACGAACTGGCGCAAGAGCGAGATGATATTATCGTAGGTAAGATAAACGTAGAGTCCGAGCCTGAGCTTGCCGCGGCTTTTGGCGTGCGTGGCGTGCCGACTACCGTGGTTTTGATAAACGGCAAGGTCGTAAATCAAAGCACGGGACTTCGTAGAAAAACGGAGTCTCGCGCTTTTAGATGGCTACAAATAGCAAAAAACAAGCAGAAGCATATGCTTCTGCTTACTTTTATACCAAATAAACCGTGTATTCGGCTAATTTATCGTTTCGGTTATATTCCTCGTGCGAGCCCGTGTTTCTAACGTGGAATACCACGCGGTCGCGGTAGACCTCAAATACCAAAAACTGCGCAAGACGCGGCGTTGCGGTGCAGGTGAAATACTTTTTCTCCTTGCCGCCGCCAAAGCCCTCAAGCCCGTCATTCTCAAAATACTTGCCGCCAAACGGGCGAAGGCCGCCCATGTGTACGAAGGAATATGCGTACTCCTTACCAAGCGAATCCTTTTCACTCAAATTAGGGCCAAGCGGCTTGTTCTGAGCATCAAGATGCAGAACTGCGCCCGAGGAATACTCTTTATAGCAAGAGTCCTCGCCATGTACGTGACCATAGAGGTAAAAAGCATTTTGATGTCCGCGGAATATATCGTAAAACAGATCGCGGTTTCCATTTATCATCGTTTCGCACAGATTTCCGTTGTTAAAGTAATATATTGCCGACAAATGCCCTATCACGAACACGCATTTATGCCCGTCGGGATCGATCTCATCAAGCTTATTTTTTACCCAGAGGAGCGTTTCGTCGCTGTAATATCCCTCGTGAGAATTAAACGCGGTGTTGGGGTCTATATTGATGCCAATGAAATCAACGCCGCCCACAACGTAGTGGAACGCGCCCCAATACAGCTCGTTTGGCTTTTCGTGCGAAGTAAGAACGAGCTTTTCGCCGTCGGGAAGCCCCCCGAAGGCAGCATCCATAAGGTCGTAAAAATCGGTAGTGTTATACGGCTCGTTTTCCTCCGTCCCAACGTCGCCAAGTATCATATCGTTATTGCCCGCGACGTAAAGCACCTTGCCGTCCTTGGTGCTTTCCGAAATGCAGGCATGCATTTTAGATTTCAAATCGAGGAAATTCTTCTTCGGCAGGGCGCAAGATTTGTTCCAATGTGGGTAATCGGACACATTATCTCCGCCGACAATGGCGATATCAGAAGCTCCAAACTCCGCCGTGGCAAGCTCTACCGCCTGAACGAGCGAGCGTCGGAGCGTGGTTGGATAATCCAACATAGCTTGCTGATTGTGTATGTCCGTATAACAAAAGGCTGTCAATATTTTTTCCATCGCGCAACTCCTTTTAGGCTCACAAAGAGCAAAAGCGCCCTTTTCGTTGCCTAATTATACCACGCGCGGCAGAGAATGTCAACATTTTTGCACTACCGATAATAGGCAAAAATCCGCATTCTTTCGAAAGCGGATCTTTTGAGTCAGCACAATAAAATTAAATCTTAATCCCAATGAGAAACCTTGTATTTCTTTCCCATCGCATTTTCATTAAAGGTAATATAAGAACGTTTTCTGCATTTCAAGATCAGCCTTCTACCGTCCTCTCGGTGCGTATAAACAGGCTCAAAGTTACCGGTGGTGGCTTTCAATTTTTCAGCCAGCACCTCTACGTATTCTTTCTTTTTACCGATAATCGAGGGACAAGCAAAAGAAAGCTCATAGTTATAACGTTTGAATATGTTTTTGGAAATCAAGATATAACGAGGATTTTCAATAGGCGAAAGCATTTCTGCCATAGCTGTATTGAAAATGTTCTGATCGTGAATTGATGCATTGCGCAAGTGCAATGCGACAACATAGATCTGCTTGTACGCGGTTGTTTCAACCTTTGCCGACGGCGATATCAGCTCACATTCGCATAACGTTTTATAAACTGCAACCCCCAGCGTTTTTATGGAATGAGCAGGGTTGGAGTGTAACACCATCTTCTTTACGCCGTGGTACAAAACAACAAACAATCCAATCATTACCGCAAGAGTTCCCAAAGACAAAGGGAGATTATTATTTACCATCAACCTCATTAGCGGTTGCAGTAATGATATTTCTGTCGCAACAATAATTGAATTCAAGGCGAAATTCCAAAATGTAAATACGGGAATTCTCGCTTCCTTGGGAATTTCGGTTTCCACACCGACCGCAAAGCTTCCGTCTGCCACTTCTCCACGCCACTTGTTTTTCACTTCGCCACGCTCAGCAGACAGTTTTAACATTTCCTCGTTGATTTGTTCGATGCCGTTTTTATCATAAGGCGGCTTGATCAAGGTAATTCGCTCAATTCCGCTCTCAATAGTTCCCGTCGTATAGTTGGGACCCATAAAAGAATCAAAACGACGTTTTAAAATATCATAGTCATACGAATGAAGCTCATTGTAATCCTCTTTGAGATATGCAGAGATCCTTTCGGTTGCTTTGTCTTTGAATAAATACTCGGGCTCAACTGTTACGAGATGCCATATATTTGCTGATTTTTCAGGATCGTTTTTGTCTATGCGAATCGCTCGACCACGCATTTGATTGGACAAAACGAAGCTGCCGACAAAGCTTGCCAAAATAAGCGAATTGATGCAAGGGGAATCCCATCCTTCACCGAGAAGCGATTTTGTTCCGATAAGAATTTGGATTTTGCCTTCCTCGAACAACTTTCCAACGTAATCAACGCCTCGATGGAGTGGTCCTGCGAATTCAACTGTACAATAGTCCGTGTTCGCTATGTCTTCTTTTTTATGCTTAACATCAGAAAGATCAATTGCTTTGGGAAGAATAACAAGAGATCCCGAAAGAACTCCGATATTCACATTCAGATTGGCGCGACGGAGAGTTTCAAAAATGCTGACGATATTCACCGAATTGAATTCTTCGGCAGATGCAATTTTAGAGAGATTCTCTTTCTTGATATAATCAGTCAGAATAAGCATTCTAAGGCGTTCGCCCATTGCCGAAACTTCATTATCTGCTATGCGTTTGATGCTCTCGAGCTTTCCTACAGAAGAAATCAAAGTTCGTTTCAAACGTTCATTCAGATCAAGCGTAACCTTCTTCTTTTCATAAACAGAATGATTCTTTAAGACAGCAACGATCTCTGATTTCTGTTCTTCAGTAATTAACTCTCCGTTAAGAAGGAACTGTATTGCCGTTTCAGCGTACTGCATTTTGAAGAACGGAAGTCCTCTTTTTGCAGTTAGCTCACGGATCAGTTTTTTATTGATTTCAAAGCCATAATATTTCAGCAAAGTAACAAGAGCTATGTACTGCTTAGCATCAGTAAACAGC
>JAFXAC010000062.1 GCA_017522125.1 Clostridia bacterium
AACCATTTCTCCGGATCCGAGTGAGGTCCTCAACTACAATGAGCCTATCAAGTTCACTGTAACCGCTCATAACGGCGTAGACAAGACCGAGTACATCGTTTCGAAGGGTCTCCGCCGATAAACTCGATAGCCTCCTCAAGGCTGAAGATCACGGGAGGTGTCAGAAGGAGCTTTTCGTCCGCGCCCGCAGAACGGATCGCGGTAAGCTGCTTCTTCTTGCAGGGGTTGAGCGTGATATCCTCCATCTTCGGACACTCGCCCACGACCTGTCCCTCGTATACGGGCGTACCGGGCGAGAGTAACATCTTGCCGCGCTCCTGACAGTTAAAGAGTCCGTAGGTGGTGGTGTCGCCGTTCTCGCTTGCGATGAGCGAGCCCGTAAATCTCATAGGCACGTCGCCGCGATAGGGCTCGTAGCCGTCAAAAATAGAGTTGAGGATACCCTCGCCGTGCGTGTCGGTCATAAACTTTGAACGGTATCCGAAAAGACATCTCGTGGGAATGGAGTACTCAATGCGCATTCTCGAGCCCGAGGGAGTCATCTCCAAAAGGTCGCCCTTGCGCTGACCGAGCTTTTCGATGACCGCGCCGACGTACTGCTCGGGAACGTCGATGGTTACGCGCTCGATAGGCTCGCACTTAACGCCGTCGATCTCCTTGAAAAGCACGCGGGGAGTAGAACAGCAAAGCTCGTAGCCCTCGCGACGCATCGTTTCAATAAGAATGGAAAGGTGCATCTCTCCTCTGCCCGCTACAAGGAAGTTGTCGGTGGTCTCGCCGTCGCTTACGCGCAGAGAAACGTCCTTGAGTAGCTCGCGGTTGAGTCTGTCGCGGATCTGACGGGAGGTAACGAACTTGCCCTCCTTGCCCGCAAAGGGGCTGTCGTTTACGGAGAAGGTCATTTCGATGGTCGGCTCGCTGACCTTGACGAATTCAAGCGGCTCGGGGCAGGTGAGCGAGGTAACGGTATCACCGATATTGATGTCGCCCGCGCCCGCAAAGCATACGATATCGCCCATATTCGCCGTTTCAACGGGAACGCGGCGCAGACCGTCTATCTGATAAAGGGAAACTATGCGCACTCTCTTGGGCTTTTCTTCGGAGTGGTAGTTGCAGATGTATACGTCCTGATTCTGCTTCAGCGTGCCGCGTTCGATGCGACCGATGCCTATCTTGCCGACGTACTCGTTGTAGTCGATAGAGGAAACGAGAAGCTGAAGCTCACCGTCGGGATCGCCCTCGGGTGCGGGAATATAATTAAGGATAGTTTCAAACAGAGGCTTGAGATCGGTTCCCTGCTCGTAGGGAGAGAGCGACGCTGTGCCTGCGCGTCCCGAGCAGAAGAGCATGGGGCTGTCAAGCTGCTCGTCGGTGGCGTTAAGGTCGATAAGAAGCTCAAGGACCTCCTCCTCGACCTCATCAAGACGTGCATCAGGCTTGTCTATCTTATTTATTACCACGATAACGGGGTGATTAAGCTCAAGCGCGCGCTGAAGCACGAAGCGCGTCTGGGGCATGGGGCCCTCGGCGGCGTCAACGAGAAGGATAACGCCGTTGACCATTTTAAGAACGCGCTCGACTTCGCCGCCGAAATCGGCGTGGCCGGGGGTATCGATAATGTTTATCTTAACGTCGTTGTAATGAACGGCAGTATTCTTGGCAAGAATAGTGATGCCGCGCTCACGCTCGAGGTCGCCCGAGTCCATAACGCGAGTAACCGTTTCCTGATTTTCACGGTAGATGCCGCCCTGCTTGAGCATTTCATCAACGAGGGTAGTCTTTCCGTGGTCAACGTGCGCAATAATTGCGATATTACGCAGATCAGTTCTTTTAATATTCATAAAGCGACACTTTCCGCCGCCCTTGGCGGCTATAATATATTTGCGGTTTAACAAAATCCATACTATTATATCACAAAGTGACAAGATAAAAAAGATATAATTTCAATTTTTTTAAGATTTTGAGGATAAATTTGCATAATTTTTTCAAAAATTTTTAGTGAAAATACCAAAAAAGACCGTAAAAATGCAAAGAACGGCGTTTCGCGTCTTAAAAATCAGTACTGCGGCGCATTAACGGTAGAATTATTGCGAAAAACTTACGTTTGATATATGTCTAACTAAAACGCCATTTTCTTTTGTTATACATCTAATTCAGTAGAAAAACGCATTTTATAAGCCTTCGACCTGCGTCGACACGTTTTTGCAAGAGCGTTGTCGAATTGAAGTGCGTTTTTGTTAGATACACATTTAATAAAAATACATTATTTTCATTGTAGTTTCATTTTCATCTAATATAATGCACATTAGTGCGTAAAACATTCGAAGATTTATTTAAAAAAACGCTTGACAACCTTTGATTTATATGATACACTTCTAAATGAATAACTTTGATTTTTATGAAACATATTGAAAGGTACGTTTTGGTGGACAAAATGGATGCTGTATTACTAAAGGAGCCAAATCTGCTGTTTGAGGTAACTACACTTTTGCACAATAGCAGGAGCGACCAATCCTGCCGCCAGCTCAAGCAGGCAATACACAAGAAATTCGCTATTGACGAGAATATTCTTGACAGCTGCTTCGATGCCATTATCGAGCTGTCCGAATTTGTAGTCAGCGGAATCGAATCTGAAACGGATGGCGCTCTGCTTGATTTTCTGTTCGGAAAACATTCTTCAATGCGCGGCTGCTTCGCGTATTATCTCATTCACGATCTGTGCAGGACCACTTCCCCCGATTTTAAAAGAGATCTCGCTGCCCTTAAAGAGCAATCAAAGGCTCTGTTTTTCGTCAATTTCTCCTCCCTGCTCGTTTCGGAGTTTGCTACCGAGGATTTTGGCGGCGTCGTAACCAATTTTGCGGAGCTTTTTGCTTTTATTGAGAAAATGCCCGTCCCCGAGGACGAAAAATTCCAGCTTTGCCGTCTATATAATAATTTTGAAGAGTATCGCGAGCTTCTTGCAGACATTTTGCAGACTGCGGGCGAGCTGTTTATGCAGAAATACGACACCGTAAAGCACTATATCGGTTGGTTTTTGGCGGCTGTTAACGAGCCGTTGACTGCGGGCGGTGCAAAATTCGTTGAAACGAACTATTCTCTTAAGCTCTCCGACTCCACGGACACTCTTTACGTGCAGCCTTCTATAGCTATGTGCAACACGACGCGCTATCTTATGAGCTATACATCGGAAAAGATAACGGATTACCTTTACGTCGGCGTGCTTTTTGAGCCTCTGCGTGAGATAACCGATATATCCACCGTCGAGGACAAGCTTTGCCGTTCCCTGCGCACCATGGGAGATAACCGCAAGTTTGAGATACTCAAGCTCCTCGCAGAGGGTCCGAAATACGGTCAGCAGCTTGCTGCACTGCTTGATATATCTACTGCGACCGTATCGCACCATATGTCCCTGCTTCTTGAAGCGGGATTCGTGGAGATAAAGCGCGAATCAAACCGAATTTACTACGTACTTAACCGCAAAAAGCTGCGGAATTTCTTTGAGGAGCTGTCCGAGGCACTGCTCGGATAAAACGCTATGTCCCTTATCGTTTTTGATTTTGACGGCACTCTTGCCGACACCATTCCCGCAATTTCCGCCGCCGTAAATGCGGCACTTACCTCTCTTGGTTATCCTGCTCGCGATGGCGAGCATATAAGGCGCTCCGTCGGTGACGGCGCGCGCACGCTCTGCCGCAGGGTGCTTCCCGACGAGCTTTATAACGACGAAGCCGCGCTTGACCGCCTTGCCGAGGTCTATCACAACGCCACGAAGGAATACTTCGGAATAACAGACAAGCCATACGACGGATTTTACGAGGTTACAGACGAGCTTTTGCGCCGCGGCTATACCCTTGCGGTGTACTCCAATAAGCCCGACGTTTTCGTAAGCTCACTCGTTAACAAGCTATTCCCCGACGGCAGATTTGCTCTTGCGCGCGGTGCGCTTGCCGGCATTCCCGTAAAGCCCGCGCCCGACGGACTTCTTGAGATATGCCGCACGCTCGGCTTTTCTATCGAGGACACCACCATGGTCGGCGACGGAGACACCGACGTTGCGGTTGCCAAAAATGCGGGCGCGAAATGCGTATCCGTTACCTGGGGCTTCCGCTCGCGTGCAGAGCTTGAGGCGGCTGGCGGCGAGGTTTTTGCCGATTCACCATACGACCTTCTCGACATTTTTAAATAAACCGAGGTAAAAAATGGAACGAATACTTTTTATGCGCTTTCCCGAGGGCAAGGCAAAGGCATTTACCCTCAGCTATGACGATGGCGTTGACCTTGACGAGCGTCTTGTCGCGCTATTTGACAAGCACGGTCTTAAGGCGACCTTCAACATAAACAGCGGTCTTTACGCCGCGGAGGATGCAACGTATCCCGAGGGCGAGTATTTTCGCCGCCTGCCCCCTTCGCGCGTTTTAGCGCTCTATAACAAAAACGGACACGAGGTGGCAACGCACGGAAGTACGCACCCGTGGCTTGAGCAGCTTTCTGTGGGCTCGATAACCTACGAGATAATGAAGGACCGCGAGGCACTTGAGGAGCAGTTTGGCTGCATCGTGCGAGGTCACGCGTATCCCTTCGGAACGTACAACGATACCGTTGTTGAGGCGCTACGAGCCTGCGGCATCGTGTACGCACGCACGGTGGATTCCACCGAAAAATTTGAAATGCCCACCGATTGGTTAAGGCTAAATCCCACCTGCCACCACGATAACAAGCGCGTTTTTGAGCTTATACGTAACTTTGTCGATGCACAGCCCGCAAGACGCCCAAAGCTCTTTTACCTTTGGGGTCATTCCTTTGAATTTGAGAAATTCAACAATTGGGAGCGCATCGAAAAAATATGCGACGCCATAAGCGGCAAGGACGACGTCTGGTACGCAAACAACATAGAGATATACGAATACACAAGGGCGTACGAATCCCTCGTGTGGTCGGCTGATATGCGCCGAGTGCATAATCCGAGCGCAAAGACGGTATGGTTCAAGCTGAACGGCACGCTCTACTCCATCGCGCCCGACGAAACGCTCGTTATCGAATAAAAAAAGCTGATATGGAAAATTTTCCATATCAGCTTTTTTTATTTTTGCGGTATTAAGATATCAATATAGACGGGGTAATGGTCGGATATACTGCTTTCGGTATAGACGTGATACTCCTTTACTACGAAACCGTAATTCTTGATAAAGATGAAATCTATCGTGCCGTAATCCGACGTGGGCTTTGTGTATTTGTCCCCTTTGCACGCCACACGAGCCGAATTATCAAAGCCGTAGCTCTGCGTTATCAAATTATACGCGGCAGAATCAATAGCCCCGTTGAAATCACCCGTAAAAACCACGGGAAGCTCGCCAAAATCGGGCATTGCATCAAAGAGATGATTGACCTGCGCCTTTCTTATCTCGCCCGACTTGGTATCAAGGTGAGTGTTTATATGGACGTAGGTAAAGCCCGTTTCCTTGTGCTTTAAGATAGCGTAGGTGGCAATTCTGTAATCTACCGAGCCGTCGATCTTGCCGACCTCGTCGGGCGTAGGGGTGAGCCACTTCGTGCCCGTTTCTATAAGCTCAAATTTATCCGTCTTATAAAAAATGGCACATCTCATACCCTTTTTTCCGCCCTCGCCGTACTCGCCTACCGAGGTATACCTTTCTCGAAGCTCCTTGTTTCTCATAAAGCGGCTGTTCCACGTAGTATGCATTTCCTGAACGCCGAAAACGTCGGGAGAAGCATCGAGCAGATAGGCAATAAGGCGGTCCGCCCTATCCCCCGACGAAATGCCAACGAGAAGATTAAGCGTCATAATACGCAGATCGTTGTCAATGACGGGCGGGGGTGTGGTTTCCTGCGGTGTGGTTTCGCCGCCCGTCGGCTCTTGCGGTGTAGTTTGCACGGCAGTAGTGGCTTGCGCCTCTCCGCCGTTGCAGGCAGAGAGTGCAAGTACGAGCGAAATCAAGCACAGCAAAATGCTGATAAGCCTTTTCGATGCAGTCATTTTTTAAGGAAGGGTGATATCAATGAAAACGGGACGGTGGTCGGAAATTTTCTTTTCGGTGTATACGGTGTATTTATCGACCGTAAAGTTGTAGTTCTTGATAAATATGAAATCTATCGCGCCGTAATCCGAGGTTTGATTCGTATACTTATCACCCGCAACCGCCTTGGTCGCGCTGTTTACGAAGCCGAGTGTACCCGTGATAGTGTTATAACCCTCGGACTCAAAGCTGCAGTTAAAGTCGCCCGTGAAGAATACGGGTATATCGTCGCGCTTGGGAGAAAGCTCGACGGCAAGCTTTGCCTGAGCCGCTCTGATAGTGCTGGACGAGGTATCAAGGTGGGTGTTAATGTGCATAAACTCCTGACCCGATACCTTATCCTTGAGGATAACGTAGGTTGCGATTCTGATGTACTCAGAGCCGTTAAGTCTGCTTCCCGAAACGTCGGGAGTGTCGCTGAGCCACTTCGTGCCGCTTTCAACGAGATCGAACTTATCTTTTCTGTAAAGAATGGAGCAACGCTCGCCTCTCTTGTTGCCGTCGCGTCCGTCGCCTATCCAATCGTACATCTCACGGAAGGTCTTGTCCTTTCTGAAGCGGCTGACCCAAGCGTCGCCCGTTTCCTGCGTACCGATGGAATCCGCGCCGCAGTTGATGAGAAACTCCATAACGTCCTTATCTCTCGTGCCGTTGATACCGCACTGAATGTTGAAGGACATAATGCGAAGCGTCTTGTCGACCACTACGGGAGCAGCGGTGGTGTCCTCGGGGGTAGTTTCAGCAGGAGTGGTTTCTGCGGGAGTAGTGTCCGCGGGGGTGGTTTCTGCGGGAGTGGTAGCCGCAGGGGTGGTATCTGCGCCTTCGCCGCCGTTACAGGCGCAAAGCATAAAGAGCATTGCAAAAACAAGAGCGAGAAGTCTGATGGTTTTTTTAGTCATGGCTGTTCTCCTTATATATTTTCTTTAATACGTTACGTCTACGTAGATCGGATAGTGGTCGGAAAGCTTCTTTGAGTCGTAAACGTGGTAGCCCTCGACCTTGAAATCCGCGCCCATATTCTTTACGAAAATGTAGTCAAGCACGTCGCCCGTTTCGTACGTTGCGTGCGTGTATTTATCACCCGTCTTGGCAAGCTGCGCGCCGTTCTTAAACTTCTGGGTATTTACAACGTAATTGTAGCCCGTAGAGCCTATTCCGCCGTTGAAGTCGCCCGTAAAGAACGTGGGAAGTCCGTTTACACTACTCGGCAGAGCCTTGAACAGATATTCAAGCTGCTGCTTTCTGATAGCGCCGCTGTTGTGGTCAAGGTGAGTGTTTATGTGAACGTACGTATAGCCGTTCTGCTTGTTTTTAAGTACTACGTAGCTTACTATCCTGCGGTACTCCGCGTTAGGTACTTTGGATACCTTGTCGGGAGTGGAGCTGAGCCACTTCGTTCCCGAATCGAGAAGCTCGTATTTTTCCTTCTTATAGAAAACCGCGCTATGCTCGCCGCTTGAACCGCCGTCTCTGCCAAGACCGACGCAGCCGTACTCCTTTCCGAGCTTGGTCTTAAGCGTATCCATCCAGGATTTAGTAGCCTCCTGAACACCGAAGGAATCGGGCGAAAGCTCCGTTATCATATTGCAAACGGGATCCTTTCTGCCGCTTGTGTTAGCGCAAAGCACGTTAAAGCTCATTATACGGAGCGTGCGGGGCTCCTCGGGCTCTTTTTCAAGCTTTCCCTCGTCCGCCGTGAGATACGCAAGCTTATCCGTGGGCTTACCCTCTATCGCGGCAAGGAACATATCGACCGCCTTGGACGTTCCTGCAGAGGACGTACCCAAAATGACTACCTTGCGTCCGATAACGGTAAAGCCGTAGTGCGTACCGCCAAGGGTCTTGGCAAACGCCGCACTTTCGGGGCGATTGGTATCGCCGACGAGTATCTCGTACTCGGTGGGCTTCGGAATATCGCCATCATTGAATACCTTGATGGTTTCGCCCCATCTGCTTGACAAAATGCCCTTAAGCCTGACCGCCGCCGCCTGAACGCTCGTACCCGTGTTGGCGGGACGAATCACGACGTACTTCGAAAGGTCAGCCGACAGCATCGCATCATCGGGCGCGACCTCGGCGGGGGTGGTTTCCGCGGGCGTGGTCTCCGCGGGGGTGTCAGGAGTGTCCGCGTAGCACGAAACCGCAAGCATCAGCACGGCAAAAAGCAATGCCAGAAATCTCACAGCTTTTTTCATAGTCATACTCCTTTTAAGCCGTTTTTAAGTAGCGTATAGGTGCGCTCGCAATTATTTTTATCGTATATCTCAAAAAATTCCTTGTGCGCCGCCAAAAATTCGGGAGTTGGCGAAAGTCCGCGTGCGTAGACGGCGTCAAGAGAGTCAAGCGTTTCCTCAAGCGTGGTAGTGACGCTTCCAAGCCCCGCGCCGCGGTAGCTGAAATAGCCCTCGGCGTACTGAGCCTCGCGGAAGCGCGCCTCGTCGAACTGATAATAAAGCACGGGCTTTTGCATATAGGCAAAATCAAGCGCGACGCTTGAATAGTCCGTTATCATTACGGCGGAGCTGATAAGCAGCTCGCGTATGCTGTAGCTCTTGCTGTCCGCAATATGCACCCTCTCACAGTCGGTGTGGAAGAGGCTGATGTACTTCTGCATATTTCGGTGCGGATAAAAATACAGCTCAAGGTCGTATTTTTGAAGTATCTCGGCAAGTCGCGGTGAGGAGATAAGCTCCTGATATTTTTGGTAGTATTCCGTTTTGGTAAAATCCGAGGTATCCTCGTATTTATTCGAATATTCGTTTTTGGACGCTATCCACTCGCGCCAGCTCGGCATAAGCAGAACGCGGTTGCGCTTTGCGGGCGGTGCGGTGTGATAATCGTCAAACCTCGTAAAGCCGAGGTACGCGACGTGTCCGTCGGGATATCCGAACTCCTTTTTGATATATTCGTATTCGGGCTTCGCTCCGCAGATGAAGAGGCGCATTTTCGTGTTCTCGTAAAAGAGCCATTCGCCGCGGTTGAGCGTAATACCGTGTTGAAGAAAGATGAATCTGCTTTTTATTATGCCGAACACCTCAAGCGCGTAGCACACGGCGGCACCCGGCTTGCCCGCCTTTTGGGAGCTTATATTGTACTCACAGGAAAAGTAGAGTATCCAATGCATTATACTGCCGTACTTCACCGTCCTGCCGACGCTTCGCACCTTTTCGAGCGAGGGGGATTTGTAGCTTATCGCGTAGCGGCAATCAAGCTCGGGATGCTCGCGGCAAAGATAGGTAAAAAAGCAAAAGCCGTTGTCACAAGCCTCGTTCTTATCCTCGCAGACGAGCCATACCTTTTTCTTTCGTATCTTCAGATAAATTTTATAAATGAGCGTCGGCAGAAGCGACAAAAGCATCAGAAACGCCTGCCAAAAATCCGCCGCCTTAAGATAATTCAGCTCGTGCAATATTTTTCGCATGAACCGTTTTCCTTTCCGTCGCCAAGGGGAGCGACGTTATTTTTTGATTTTTCTAAGCCAGAACGGTAACGAGCAAACGCCGACAACGCTACCCGCTCCGTAGCTTAAATGCAATAGCAAAAACAGAACGGGGAGAGCAAGCTTCGTTAGGGAAAATCCACCACTTACAAACTCAAACACCGTCATCGCCAACACAACAAGAGCATACATTCCCCACATCAGCGCAGAAAGCTGCCAAATGCCAAAGAGCGAAAGCACCGTCGTTGCTATTATCGCAATCACGAATGCAAGCGGCACAAGGTGGAAAAGCGAGATACAGCCGGGGGTTACGCCAAGCGTTCTTCCTATCCACAGTCCGTTAAGATATTTCTGACGAAGCATTTTTCCAAGCGTGCTTCGCGTATGCTGATACGAAATTATATCGGGGTCGTAGCATATCTTATAGCCCGCGCGGCGTATGCGATAGCTCATATCGTTGTCCTCGGTACGCGCAAGGTCCTCGTTATATCTGCCGACCTTGTCGTAAACGGCGCGGCGGTAAAAGCCGTGGAATATCGACGAGGTATAGCATTTCTTTTGGCAGTTGCGGTACGAGGCAAAGCCGCTTCCGAACATAGATTGCTCGGCGGCAAGCAGGGTGCGCCTCCACGGCGTTTCGCCGTCTATGACGTTGGGGCGCGCGCCGCCGCAAACGTCCTCGCCGCTATTTAAAAGAGCGACGTTCTTGGATATAAAATCCGCGGGTATCGACGCGTGCGCGTCTATTCTCACAACGGCGTCGCCGCTGTAATTGTCAAGCATAACGTTACAGCCGCAGGGGAGAGTCTTTTTCTCGTTTTCAAGAACCTTGACGGAAAAATACCCATCTGCCTTGGCGGCAAAATCGTCCATTATCGCCCTTGTGCCATCGGTCGATGCGCTGTCGATCAGAAGAATCTCCGTCTTTTCGCGCGGATAGTCCTGCGCACCGATGTCCGCAAGCACGGCGGGCAGAGTTCCCTCCTCGTTATAAGCAACTACGGCAACGGTAACTCTCATAAGCTCGCCTATCAAAAGATCTCCTGCTTGATGATACCGTTCTCCTCGGTAAAGCGTACCTCGCCTATGCAGGTGCGGCGGTCCTCACCGGGGTGGGAGGGGTGAGTCTGAACGTGGAAGGAGGTCATAAGCTTACCTTCTTTGCTCATAAAGAACGCGTTGTGTCCCGCGCCGAAAAGCTCCTCGCGGCAGGAAAGCACGGGGTTCGCCTCGGGATGCTTTACCCAAGGACCGAGGGGAGAGTCGGACTGCGCAATGCAGATAGCGTATCTGTTGGTGGCGTAGTGGTTTGCGGAGTAGTTCATAACGTACTTATCGCCAACCTTGATAACGTTGGGACCTTCGTTCCAAAGCTTACCGTAGCTCTGGGACTTAAGCTCCCAATCAAACTCGGGGGTAGTCATAAGCTTATGCTCTCCGATAGCGCGGGTAAGCGTATCGTCAAGCTCTACGCAGTATATCTGGCTGGTCTTTATGCCGTTTACAATATTCTGGATGCAATCTCTCGAATAATAGAAATAATTGCCCTCGTCGGTAACAAGCACCGAGCCGTCGATCGTGGAGTAGCCAAGGTCGAACATGGGCTTGCCCCAAACGTCAACGAAGGGTCCCTCGGGGCTGTCGGAGGTGGCAACGCCGAGATAAAGAGTACGGTCGTTCTTGCTTATTCTTGCGGTATAGTGCATAACGAACTTGCCGTTGTGGTAGATGACCTCGGGCGCCCAGAAATTTATATCGCCCCAATGCTTCGTTGCGTCAAAGCACACCTTCGGCTCGCTCCAATTTACAAGGTCGGTGCTTTTCCAGACGTAAAAGCCCTTGATAAAGCTCGTGGCGTAGCAATAATACACGCCCTCGTGAAGAACTATTTGGGGGTCGCCGATATAAGTCATATCTGTAATTATCATTTTTTGATCTCCTTAAAAAAGCATATTTTTCTTTATAAATTGTATCATAGTTACATATAATTGTCAACCTCCAACAATGAAAATACTCATCATTTTCATTTCTTTGTCGATAGCGTTATATTGACTTTGCTTTACGTTTATGCTAAAATATATAAGAATAAGTAATTACCTCATAAGGAGAACAAATAGATGACTTACAATTACCCCGGTTGGGAAGGCTTTGAGGGCGGAACGTGGACGAAGGAAATACACATCCGCAGCTTCATCAGACACAATTACGAGCCGTACGACGGCAACGAGGACTTCCTTGAAGGTCCCACAGAAAACACACAAAAGCTTTGGGAGCAGGTATGCGAGCTGTTTCGCAAGGAGCGCGAGGCGGGCGGCGTTCTCGATATGGACACCGATATTATTTCCACCATTACCTCGCACGCGCCCGGCTACATTGATAAGGACAGAGAAAAGATAGTCGGACTTCAGACCGACAAGCCCTTAAAGCGCGCCTTTATGCCCTACGGCGGCATTCGCACCGCGGAGCGCGCTTGCACCGACCACGGCTACGAGATAGACCCGAAGCTCAAGGAGTTTTTCACCGTTCACAGAAAAACTCACAACGCGGGCGTTTTTGACGTTTATACCCCCGAAATGCGCGCCTGCCGTTCGAGCCACATCATAACGGGACTTCCCGACGCATACGGCAGAGGACGCATTATCGGCGACTATCGCCGCGTGGCGCTTTACGGCGTGGATTTCCTTATCCGCGACAAGCAGGAGGAGAAAAAGACCACTCGCTCCGCAATGTACGCCGACATAATCCAACAGCGCGAGGAGCTTGCCGAGCAGATACGCGCCCTTGAGGACCTCAAGAAAATGGCACTGTCCTACGGCTTTGATATCTCCGAGCCCGCACGCGACACCAAGGAGGCTATACAGTGGCTCTATTTCGGCTACCTTGCCGCAATAAAGGAGCAAAACGGCGCGGCAATGTCCCTCGGACGCACCGCCACCTTCCTTGACGTTTACGCACAGCGCGACCTTAAAAACGGCAAATATACCGAGGCGGAAATTCAGGAAATGGTAGACCATTTCATAATGAAGCTACGCCTTGTTAAATTCGCACGCACACCCGAATACAACGCGCTCTTCTCGGGAGACCCGCAGTGGGTCACCGAGTCCATCGGCGGCTTTGGCATCGACGGTCGCCACATGGTCACGAAGATGTCCTACAGATATCTGCACACCCTCGTGAACCTCGGCCCGTCCCCCGAGCCGAACCTCACCGTCCTCTGGTCGGTAAATCTCCCGACGAACTTCAAGCGCTACTGCGCACGCCTTTCCATCGAAACGTCCTCGCTCCAATACGAGAACGACGACCTTATGCGCTTTACGCACGGCGACGATTACGCCATTGCCTGCTGCGTTTCCTCGATGCGCATAGGTAAGGAGATGCAGTTCTTCGGCGCACGCGCAAACCTTGCAAAATGTCTGCTCTACGCCATCAACGGCGGCGTTGACGAGATATCGCACAAGCAGGTCGGACCCGAATACCGCCCCATCACCTCGGAATATCTCGATTACGACGAGGTAATGAAAAAGTACAGAGATATGATGACGTGGCTTGCGGGCGTTTACGTCAACACCCTTAACGTCATTCACTATATGCACGATAAATATTGCTACGAAAAGCTGCAGATGGCTCTCCACGATAAGGAGGTCACCCGTTGGTTTGCAACGGGAATCGCAGGTCTTTCCGTAGTAGCGGACTCGCTCTCCGCGATAAAGTACGCTAAGGTCCGCGTTATCCGCGACGAAACGGGACTTGCCGTTGACTACGAGGTCGAGGGCGATTTCCCCAAGTTCGGCAACGACGACGACAGAGTTGACAGCATCGCACGCGATATAGTACACGAGTTTATGGAGGCAATAAGACGCAACCACACCTACCGCGGAAGCATTCCGACCACGTCTATCCTTACGATAACGTCCAACGTCGTTTACGGCAAGGCAACGGGCTCTACCCCCGACGGACGCAAGGGCGGCGAGGCGTTCGCCCCCGGTGCTAACCCCATGCACCGCCGCGACACCAACGGAGCTGTAGCATCGCTCTCATCCGTTTCAAAGCTCCCTTTTATCGACGCGCAGGACGGTATTTCCAACACCTTCTCGATAATCCCCGGCGCACTCGGCAAGGAGGACCGCATCTTCACGGGCGAGCTTGACGTGGACGCTTGCGGCGGAGCTTGCTCCACCCCCACGCTTTTTGCGGGACTTGACGAAAACTAATTTCTAAAGGAGAAAAACAATGTCAGCAACTAATGCACAGATAGATAATCTCGTCGCGCTTCTTGACGGATACGTTCAAAAAAGCGGACACCACTTAAACGTTAACGTTTTTACAAGGGAAACTCTGCTTGACGCGCAGGCTCACCCCGAAAGATATCCCCAGCTTACCGTGCGCGTAAGCGGATACGCGGTCAATTTCGTAAAGCTTACGAAGGAACAGCAGGACGAGGTCATCTCCCGCACGTTCCACGACCATATCTAAAAAATGAAAGGGCGAATACACTCCATAGAGAGCTTCGGCACGCTTGACGGACCTGGGGTGCGTATGGTGGTCTTTATGCAGGGCTGTCCCCTGCGGTGCAAGTACTGCCACAACCCCGACACCTGGCAAGTCCACGGCGGCGAGGAAACGTCAGCCGAGGAGATAATGGCTCACTTTTTGAAAAATCGCCCCTTTTATACCAACGGCGGAATAACCGTCAGCGGCGGCGAGCCGCTTTTGCAGGTGGATTTTCTTATCGAGCTGTTCACCCTTGCCAAGCGCGAGGGCGTACACACCTGCATTGACACGTCGGGCGCGACGTTTCACGAAAGCGAGCGACTTGACCGCCTCGTTGAGCTTACCGACCTCGTTATGCTTGACCTTAAGCACTCGGACAGCGCCGCCCACAAGGAGCTGACGGGCGCGGATAACGCAAGCATTCTCGCCTTTGCCGATTTTCTTGCCGAAAGAAACGTCCCGATATGGATACGCCACGTGGTAGTGCCAACCATTACCGACGGCGAGGAGCATCTTTTGCGCCTCGGTGAGATGATAGCAAAGATAAAGACCGCACGCGCCCTTGACGTTCTGCCCTATCACACGATGGGCAAGGAAAAATACCGCGCACTCGGTATGGAATATCCGCTTGAGGGCATTCCCGCACTACCGAAGGACGCCGCCGAAAAGGCGAAAGCCACTATCCTGCGCGGCTATCGGCTCGCAAAAAGAAAAAACACCCAAGGAGAATAAAATGAAAAAGCCACTCCTGAAAACGCTAACTCTGGATAGCTGTCGGGACTTTGAGTTCGACAACAATATCTTTGAATATACCGTAGCTATCCCCGACGGAAATCCCCGTCTGCCCAAGATATGCGCCACCGCCGAGGACGGCGTGGACGTAAAGGTGCTCCGCCCCATTCGTGCGCCCCATTCGCGCACGGCGACGGCGAAGGTTGTCCTTACGTCGGGCGAGAATAAGACCGAGTACGTCTTGAATTTCGTTCAGGACGCATCCCTCGGCTTCGTGATGCAGTACGACGACCGCTACGCCTTCGCGCCCGAATATTCGGGCAAGGGCAAGCTGAAATTCACAAGCTCCGATGAGAGCGTTCTTACGGTGTCCGAGGACGGTGTGATACACGCCGTTGCGCTTTCAAGCACGCCCGTAACCGTAACGGCAAAGGTCTGCCGCACCACCGTTGCCACGCTGACCGTAGACAGAGTCGAGCGCGCCCCGCTGAATATTTTCTACGCAACGGGACAGAGCAATTCGCGCGGCTCGTACGATCAGGGCATAGACCGCCCCACCGAACAGCTTAAAATGGCGCGTGCGCCGCTTGGAAACACGTATTTTCTGTACGTTGATCCGAACACGGGCGCGTTTTCGACCGACGAGATATATGATTTCGGCGAAAAGATAAGAAGCGGCTTCCACGGTGCGCTGACGAAGCGCTGGTACGAGCTGACGGGCGAAAAAACGCTGATGGTAATATGCGCCTGCGACGGCGTTGCAATTCATTCGTGGGCAGAGGACGGCAGAATGTACGGCTACGCCAAGACCGTTTCCGCCGCCGTTGAAGCCCTCTACTCCGCCCCCGACTCTCCGTTTGAGATAAACCGCCGCGGCTTTTTCTGGACGCACGGCGAAACGCAGATGGTGCGCTGGTACGAGCGCGGCAAGGGCTACGTTCAGGACAGCAAGCGTCTGCTTTGGGATAACGAATACTACGACAGATTTATTGCGATACGCAATAATATGATAAACGATTTGAAGGTCGATTTCGGCGCGATAGTGCTTGTCCGCGCCAACCGCAACAGAGCGCGCAAGGAGAGCATCGAGCTTGGAATGCTCACCGACCTATTGCCCATTCGCGCGGCACAGTACGCGGTGAACAACACGACCGACAGTAGCTTGTTTATAGCGTCGCGCGTCGGTGATTACGCAAAAATGCCCGATTTTCACGACAGCACGGCTTACGGCTTCGGCTTTGTCGGACCGCAGAACTTGCATTACACGCAAACGGGCTACAACGAGCAGGGACGCGTGCTTGCCGAGAATCTTTACGGTGCGCTCTCTCCCACGTCAGACCGCACGCCCACGGAGCTTGAGCTGCTTGACTCGGACGGCAGAACGCGCCTCAACGACGGCGACGAGCTTACGGTCGGCGAGGGCGGCGGACATAGGATTGCCGCTATCGTGTTGCCGCTTTATAACGACGCGCCGCAGGTGAAATACACCGTCACCGAGGGCGCGGATATATGCAATATCGACGTTTACGGAAATATCCGCTTCACCGCCGCCGCAAGGCTTGGAGACACCGCCGAGATAACCGCACAGAGCGAGAGCGGACTCGTGCGCCGCGTGCGAGCAAGGCTCGCCGCCGCCACCGAGGACAGCGAGAACGACCAGACGCAGAATCAGATAGGATAAACCTCACCTGACAAGCAAGAGGGATGAAAATGAGCAAAAAGCAGAAAATCAAGCTGATAATTGCCGTGATCTGCCTTATTGCATCGGTGGCTATCGCCGCCTTGAGCATCGGCGGCATCGTTTCTGCCGCAAGCGCTTCCTACGATGGCGAGGCCGCAGAGGGCAGCTACTGCGTACCCGGTGCGCTCGCCTTCGTTATTGCTACATTTGCAACCATGGTGTTATGCACGTTCGCGCTTTCGGCAGCCGCACTGCTCGCGCTCGCCCCATTTTTGCTGTTCCATAGGATGCTCACCGATGCTACCAAAGCTTCCCAAGCCCCCGACGCACCCGACGCGCCCAATGCTCACGGTGCTGCAGATGCGCCCAACGCTCCCAAAGTTTCCAACGGCCCACACGGCGCGATAAAGGCGCTTTACGTCGCAAGTCTTGCGCTTTACCTCGCGGAGGCGCTCGGCGCGCTCTCACTCATAGCGATGTTCGTAGTTTCATTGAATTTGGGATAAAATTCTGGGATTGATCTTCACTTTTTGAAGCTCCGCCCTCTCGTTTGCCAAGCGCAACGCGCCAAACGAGCAAACGAAAACGCATAGCATACATAGTATAAATAATATAAGTAAAAATGGCGAGTAAAATGCAAACGCATTTTACTCGCCATTTTTAACGCATTTTCCCCGCCCCTTTTAATGTATTTTCCCGCCATTTTTGTCGTTTATTGGAATAAAATATTTTTCCCCCGCCAATTTAATAAAACTTATTTCTCTCTTGATAAAATAACGCTCATAACAATGGAAATCTGTCATGGTTTTTAATAAAGATGATTTTTGAAGGGAGAGTTTTCAAAAAAGAAAAGAAAAAAGAAACTTTTTCAAAAAAAGAAAATAAAAATAGAAAATTTCCGAAAAAAGTATTGACTTTGCCAACGAATAGTGATATAATATCGAATGTTCAAGCGATACCCCTATAGCGCTTGGGTAAAAATCTGGGTGTGGCGCAGCTGGTAGCGCGCTACCTTGGGGTGGTAGAGGCCGCAGGTTCAAGTCCTGTCACTCAGACCAAAAAGACTCGAATAATTGGTGATTACCCACTGATTGTTCGGGTTTTTTCTTTTGTTTTTTGGTGATTTTGAACATTGCCAAATCATTCGTATTAAGTTCACGACACTCGTTCTACGAATTTTCTACGAATTATTCTCGATTTCTTCACCGATATTATCATAGATTTCCTCGCTCGGCAGGCGTTTATTCTCCTGCCGGGCTTTCTTTTTTGCTTGCTTCTTATCGCCTCGTACCAGATTGAGTCTTGCGTGTTGGCAATAGAACCTTCTGCCAAACTCATCCATATTGAATAACTTTTTGTGATTATTGTTCTTTGCCATTGCGGTTCTCCTTATCTATATAACTGATACTTTCGGCTGATTTGGTGGGCAAGTTCATCGGGGAGCGGACGGAAGCCAATGCAAGTCAGGGTTCTTCCGACACCGTTTTCATCTACTTCTTCTGGGTTAAGTTCGGTTAAACAACAATCCTTAATCAGGAAGAAGTCTTTACCTTCCTCGAGCCCCAGCTCTTTGGCCATTTCCACCGCTTTCATAAGTTGATTACGGTTTCTTGCCTCGCAGATGGTCTTTGTGAAGACACCGCGAATCCACTCCTCGTAAACTTCTTTACTAAAGTAGGTTTTCGCGGTGTAACCTTCCGCGCCAGTGGTGAGGGAAATGGTTTTAATCACATTACTTTCATCCCTCAGATGATTTGTTAGAAACGCCATAGCGGCGTGACAACACTGCGCAGCAAGTTTTCCGGGCGACATTTGCAAGTCTTTTCGGGCGATGATTAACTGCCTCATACCGTCAGAAGATTTTCGATGTTCTGGACAATCTTGGCGTTCTTTTCGGACAGAACCTCGATGGCCGCATTCTCTGCCTGAAGTGCAGCGATTTGGGCAGCGTTGGCCGCCTTAGCTGCCTCTGCTTCCTCATTAGTAGTCTTGAGTCCTGCGATAAGCGTTCTGAATGCGCTGATTGCGGTTTCAGATTTCGTCTGCAAGCTTGCAGCAGTAGCAACAACATTCTTCTTGTTTGCCATTTTCTTTTCTCCTTGTGTTATGTATTTGGTTTGTTTTTTGGGTTTCTTCCCCTTATAGGAACTTAGTGAATTCCTTTAAGAAAGGTCTTCAAATTTGTTCACTAATAGGGGAAGATTTTAACTTTTTAGAACCGGAGTTCCCAAAAGTGCGTTAGAAAAATCGGCATTTTCTGCAAAATTATTAGCAAAAAGCGGGACGCTCTTGCTTAATTTGGCGTGAAGAAAATAAGGCAAGGACGGGTTCTTTCACACTGCGGTAAGTTGGGACGTTGTCCCAAAAACAATGCCAAACATACCCACCGCTTTGAACAGTTCCTATGTATCTGGAAGCGTCAATTCTCTGACACTCCCAGCCGGTGCCAATAATCACAACTTTGTACTTGCGTGGCATCTTATCTGGATTGACGATTGCCCAAACACAAGGAGTTTCTCCCTGCATCTGAACTGTTAAAAACTGTTCAATAGGAGCCTCGATTTCCGTTTCTTCAGCCGTTAGCGGGAATTTCCAAATCGCGTTCATCGGCTTGTGCCTCCCTTGGTTTGAAGTATTTGTCGAGTAATTCTTCCATCTCCTTTTCTTCAATGAAGAAAATATCGCGCTTCGTTTCGGTTGCTACAAACCCAAGGAAGTTGGACATAAACTGTCCGAATCTCCAGTCTGGGATGTAAGTTTTCCAATAGTCAGCAAGCTTACGGACGAAAGATTCAATCCTCTTCGGGTCTCTCATCGGTGCCTCCTAAATCAAAAGTTGAATTCAACTGTGCAGCCATTCGTGCTTTTCGAGCTTCTGTGATGTGGGTGTAGATATCACCAGTCATCTCGACACTGGAATGCCGTAACCAGCTTTGACTGTCTTTCAAATCCCATCCTTTATCATACAAGATGCTCGCCGTACTGTGTCGTAAATCGTGGAACCTCATTATTGGAATACCGTGCGCCTTGAGGACTCTTTGAAATCCCCTCGTGATATAATCAGGTCGGTACAAAGTCCCGTCGTCCCAAGTGAAAATATAGTCGCTCTCCTTATAGGTTGCGCCAAACTCCTTTTTGTTGTGTTCTTGGCGCTCACGTTGAGCGAGCAACGCTTCACGGACATCGTCAATTAACCAGTACGTGTGGTAGCTGCTTTGGGTTTTGGTCGTATCTTTCCTCACGATTGTTCGGTTTTTTACGACTGTGTGGTTGATGGTTAAAGTCCCTTGGTTAAAGTCTACTGCGCTCCATCGCAATCCCAACACTTCAGACCTGCGTAGCCCATAATACAATGTTACATACACAAGCGCTTGTAGCGGATGCCCTTTGAACGCCTTGAGCATTAGGTTAGCCTGCTCTGCATCCAAGAAAACCTTTTCTCGTGTTGTAGTTTCTTTCGCCGGCAACTTCACACCTTCTGCTGGATTGCGAGTAATGTACTCGCCAACGAGAGCGTCGGTGAGAGCTTCTTTGATTACCAATGCGTGCTTCTTTATAGAAGCGATTGACAATCCGCCTTCCTTGCCGTCTAACCTTCCTCTTGTATACTTGAACTCATAATAGTCTTTAATGTGCTGAGGGCGTATGTCTCTCAATGAGAGCTTAAGCGGTTCAAAATAAGGAACAATGTGACGAGTCACATATATTTCATATCCTTCCCACGTAGACATCTGTATCAGGGGCTTTTTCTTTTCCAGCCACTGTTTTATATAAATCACAAACAGCATATCGCCCGCAGGGGTTGAGTATTGCTCCTCGAATTTCCTCTTGATTTCATCCAACATAGCCTCAGCTTTGCGCTTATTGTTCTTCGTTGGTAGTCCAAGGGCAATCCATTTCTGCTTATACTCATTGCCTTCCTTATAATTGATTACTGCATAATAGCGGTCATTTTTGACCTTGAGATTAGCTGTCATAACACTACCTCCTAAAAGATTATGTATCACAGTAATCGGCCTGCTCAAGCATACTGTTTATGTAGTTTTCAAGGCAGTGCTTAGGGATTTTTCTTTCTCTGCCTATTTTGAAGTTTTTAATGGCACCAGTTTTGAGTAACTCATAGGTTTTATTATATCCGATGCCAAGTATATCGTGGACATCTTTAGGGCTTAGCACATCCCCATACTCGTCCAACTTATATTGATTAAGCATATATTACCTCTCGCTTAATTGTTAGAAACCCATAATGTTATCATAATTAAGACTTTCAAGGATAGAGTTAAGATGGTCGCGCAAAGCGGCGATTCCATCGGCGCCCATCATCTCAATATTGATACCCTTGGGCAAGAAAATGATTGTTTTGTCAGGAAAATCTGACATAAGTTTTTTTGCAAGAACTTCCACGGTGGCCAAATCGTGACGTTCCATATCATACTTCGCAACCCACGGCGTGTCGTCAGACGCATCGAGCTTCTCAATCTCGAATGTCGTTCGGAAGTACCTTTGGTCGTTCCCCGATGGCGAAAATAGGTCTCGCATCATTTGGCGAAATCCAGACCCGCACATTTCAATACGAACTTCCGTATCATCGTGGTTTCGATAGTATCTTTCTCCGCCGAGGCTTCCGCCGCTGAAGAATGGACTTGCGGCCTCGACTCGAGTTTCAATGTTACGAACGCCATATTGCTCTTGGAAGCTATCAAAAAGTGTACCGTCAAATATCATTTTGACTCACCTCCGAAGTCCATCAGTTCCTCAAAGGATATAGGGTCTGTGCTTTGATACTCAGATTCGTCCCTTAGTTCGTAATCGTCGCCAAGGTTTTCCCAAGCGGAATTCAAATCTTGAAGCCAAGTTCCAAACAAAGATGCGTTTGCCGCAGCGCTATACGCAAGACCAGACATTGCATCGCTAACCCTGTGGGTGTCAGGTGTTGGTTCTGCCCTCATTTCGCCGTGTAAAATAGCTTCTGTAATTTGTCTCGAGATGTGGCGAATCGCTTCTGACGCGGCGGCGGAGTTGATTCTAAGGTCTACTCCGTAGGGAGGTGGTTGTGGCATTTCCACGAACTCTCCATATCCCGGTGGAGGATTTGTAGGTTCCGGGCTCACGTTGGCATACATATCTATTGCTCTCATAAGCGCTTCGCGGTCTATTGGAGTGTCTACCTCGAGTGTTCCTGTGATGGCTTCCGATTGGTTAAGCCTGATAGGAAAGCTTCCATCAGAAGTGTCGGCGCTGCCTTCCAAAGTGACATTTTCGACCTCTTCCAAATTCAACTCAACACCATCTGGCAAAGTGAATCTTATGTTATCAATGGCTCTATGGAAGAGCCTGTCATTGTCGTCTCTCGGTGGCATATTCACAATCCTCCTCTTCGTCCTCGTACAGCTCAATGTGTTGGTCATTCTCAAAAAATGCCAATCGGATTTCGCTCAGTTTATAGTAGTGTATCATTCCATAAATCTTGCCATCGTCACCGATAGTTCTCAGTCCGAGAAGCCAATCTCCATTGCCGAGGTCAATGGCTTCAGTAATTTGGCAAAGTTCGTAGTGCGTATCCTCGTACACACTTTCGTCCTCGAAGGCGTGTTGCTCTTCATACGGGGTAAATACCTTTTTGTATACAAGGTATCTATAGAGCCTGTCACCATAATCGAGAAGCCAAGTTTCAAAATCCGTAATGGTATTAGCCATTTTGTGCCTCGGCTTTCTCCTTGTCGGAAGTCCATTCGCTCACACAGCCCGTGGTCATTTTACGGTGTGTTTCGTAATTAGCGAGTACCTCTTCAAATGTCACAGGCTGATAGTTTTGAACCATAACGCCAACATTGTAAGCGTTGCATTTGACGTCAAGCTGCTCCAGCTCGTAACGATAGTTGTCTGTCATCTGCCACTCGTGCGAATTGTGAACGTGACCGTAGAACATATAAGCACCGTAATGGTGTCTATTGAAGAAGATGATTGGATAATGACAAAGGGTAATCTTGTGCCCATCCACGTCAATTTCCTTGTAGTCGGTAATTTCCTCAAAGCAAAAGCGGACTTTACCGTGAACTCTGTCGTGGTTACCTTTAATAAGAATTTTGTGTCCGTGCAAAGAGTTGATAATTTCCGAAGTTTTTGCATCGTTATACCAACTAATGTCACCAAGCACATAGACCGTATCTTCATCCGTAACTTTCGCATTCCAGTTGCGGATAAGCGCCTCATCCATTTCCTCTACGGTAGAAAACGGTCGGTTGTCGAAGCGAATGATGTTTTTGTGGCCGAAATGCAAGTCACTCGTAAAGAAAATTTTAGGCATTCATTTCACCTCTCAGATTTGTTCATCAAACATCTTTGCGGTGTTGATGAAAATTTGCTTTAACTGTTCGCCATATCCGAACCTTTCGGCATTGACCTCGATACTCTTGAGGAGATTGCCATTGAGTTGCCGAGCCGATGCGGCCTGCCAATCACAAAGCATCTCTACAATGTCAATCAACGTCATATCGTTAATACCCTTTTCAAAGTGTTCTGGGTGATGGCGATAATTTGCGTAATGGTGCTCTAAAGCAACTCCCATTTCACGCAAAAAATTATTGTATTCCTCGCTGCCGTAAGTTGCTTCGGCAAGCTTCGGAGTGAACTCCGTGAAGATTTCAACTTCAGGACTTTCAAGCTTTAGCCTATCGTGCTCTACTCCTCGGGTCGTAAGCTTATCTGTGAATAAGCGAATGAACTTGCGAACGAGTTCGATATGCTTTATTGTTTCAACTTGGCATTCTGCTTTCGTCATTTTTTCTCCTTCCGACTGTCTAAATGTGTTGTGTTGGCGGCTTTGTAAAGGCGCACATCAGTACGCCCTTACTTAGTTCTTACCTTGAAGACTAATTTTTGAGTCTCCAATTTTCACATAAGAAACAACCTTACCAGAGGATAACACTTTTAGAGTGTATGTTCCGCTCAATACTCCTTCGTAGTTGTGAGCAAGAACTTCGCAAGTCCCAAGTCCCGGATAAATAACATATTCTCCGATGGGAATTGCTTGACTTTTGACTGATTGCACTTTTAGGTCGTGCAAATATTGAGCCTCACTCCGAGGGAAGTTCTGATATATTTCTATATCGAACGACTCGTAAGGAATTGGCTCTCCGGGATGTGCCTTTGTCCACCTGTGAACAATTGTATCTCGCCTTTGCTGAACCAAGAAGCTGTCATATTTTCTCGGATTTTCACAATGCGAAGATTGAACGCCACAAGCGTTTTTTGAATACGCACTTCGTGGAACACAAGGCTCATACCCTGCGGCAACCATATCTTCGTATGATTTTCGGAACGCATCATCAAAAGAATATCCGTGCTTCATATAGTAATCCACAAGGTTTCTTTCCATCGTTGCGTTTGTTTTGCGCCGGTCTTTCTCCCGTATCGCGCTTGTCTTGTCGAGTTCTTTCTTATCATCGTGTAACTTAACGAAGATAAAAATGATTACAACAACTGCTATGATTAAAGGCATTATCCACCACCCGCCTTTCTCGCCTCAAGGTCTTTGAGGTATGTCATCACTTCATCATACCAACACACATACTGCCGAGTGTTGTGATTTAAGTGGTAAGACGGATTGTATTGAATTAAGCCATCTCGTTTGATGTCCCATTGCTCTTCCGAACCCAATTCTAAAAATTCTGGTGCAGAATCATAATAGATACCAAACATAGTGTGCATCACCACTACTTTGTGGCGAGGGATTATTTTGTGCAAATAATTTTCTTTGGCTTCGACCCAGCGAACTTCCGTTTCATCAGAACTGATGTGGTTGACCGCGTTGAATCTTCGCATTTCTGCAAAGGCTTCAGCTTCTGTCTCTACTTCTCGTAGCAGCAGTCCGCCGGCTGCGAGTTCGTAAGACACAATCAACTCTCATCATCTCCTATCGCATAGCGTTTCCATCTTTCGTAGAATTCCTTGTAACCGACTGCAAATGCAGTATCACATCCGGTGAGTTCTTGGATAAGAGTGTTAACCGTTTTATCGTCAGAGCTATCGTAAACTCTTCTGAATATGCCATTCTTTCTCAAATTAAGCACCGAAATCTCGTGGTCATAATCTGCGGCAATCGTATTAAAACGTCGGATAGCGCATTGCACATTATTAGGACTCATATGCGGCTGTTTTGACGACCTCATAAGATATTGTGAGGTGACATATATTTGCTGCTTTTGTGATGGGAACCCTTTATGAAGGTCAATGTCTGCAAATCTACACAAGATGTTCATATATTCAGTTGTAAGATGCAGGACTTTATCTCCTACCGTTACGGCACAGTTAATTCTATCAAGGTCGCTCTTTCGGATTGAGAGCAATTCCTGAAGCTCTGTGCCATACCAAGTTAGGATAACGATTGCCTTAAAGTTAAGCATATCGTTCGGTTCGTTTAATCCCTTAACGGCCCCGACTTTTGTAACGAAACCCAAAGCATCGTCGAGGTCTTTGAAATAGTAATGGGATAGTTCATAGTCTGTAACAACGTCCTTTAATTGAAGGCCATAGACATCCTCGACTACCTGCTTATCAATGGCGCCCTGCTGATAGAGCCAGTCATAAAACATTCTCACTAAGTTTCTCTTGCGATAATACTGTGCTTTGCTTATACTGGCACTCTTACCATAAAACAATTTGCATATTCTGTCGGGGTTCTGGAACTGAGGATGTTCTTCGTCAAAAACTTCTACAACTGTCTTATAGAATACATCCACCCATTGCCTATCCTTTTCGGGTAATTGTTGACATAGCGTGTAAAACGATTCAAAATTCATAGCGCACACCTCCACCTTATATTATTATAACATCAATTTAGACAGTATTCAAGAGGTTTATGTAAACATTCCCGAATATTTTTGATGCTATGTATGGAGATTTTTTAAGCAAAAGTGTTACGCGTTAAGAATCGCCTTTCGCATTTCGTCCAACACGGATTGACTATACACATACCGGCGAGTAATACCTACGCTTTCCGGCGATACGGCAATCTGTTGTTTGGTCATTTTCGTGCGGGTCTGAAGGTTATATATTCCTCCTATAATGCACTCACCATCAACCTCAAAGTAGACGGTCGAGTAATCGCAGTCGGAATAGTTTAATCTGTAATCCGCATTCATTACAATGACAAACAAGCGTTTGTCATCTTGGGTTTGGAGGAGCTTAGCGCGGTCTACGATGACCACGCCACCTTCTCCTTTGGTCAAATAGCTGCAAAGATTTTTCGGATTGAATCTCTTTGCCGCCTCGATACGAGCATTTGTGATAAGTGCCATTACTGTACTCCCTTACTTTCAACGAGAATTCTTTCCAATGCGTCGAGCCGCTCAACGACGTCGTCGTTCGTGTACTGAGTTCCAGCAATGATTTCGTTGACATCGGTTTTACCAAGGACAAAATCGCTAACCGCAATTCGTGCTCTATCGTACATTTCTTGGTATGACCCAAGATATTTCATTGTTACCCTCTGGTCGCCGTGATTGAGCAGTCCTTGAACCTTTGTGATTGCGTTCATATACTCTTTGATGAATGCCAATGTAGGATGCTCCATAACAGTTTGAACTGTGCAGTTTGGGAAGTCCTCGGGGTTTGGGGAAACATAATCGTTTCGGGACAGATTGATGTGTGCCAATCCGTTTAGCTCCGTGCTAAACCCAGAGGTGTTGATTGAACAAAACACATTGTTGCCATTGGTCTTGTATGTTTCGACCACGTTTGCAATGTGCTGTGGGTAAAGTCCGGGCTCTCCGCCTGTAATTGACAGCCTTGCTTCGGGATGCTCACTCAAGACACGCTTCAGCGATTCTATTTGTGCAGCGAAGTTATTGTTGCCTGTCATCGGGTTCTGCCTCTCTAAGCAGAACGGGCAGTGAAACGGACACTCTTGCGTTGTAATCAACTGGACGTTGATACGATAGTAGAGTGGACGACCGAGAGATGTTGTTGCTTGTCTGCTTCTCAGACGATATTGTAAATCATCGTTCATTTCTGCTCTTATATCGGAATAAGAACCGATGAACGGTATGGTGCTCATCTTGCTACTCATAACATTCTCCTTGTCGTGTATTACTTCTGCCTTGAGTACGGTGCTTTACCCGTGAGTAAACGAGTGTTTCTGTGCATCTGAAATTCAAAGCTGTCCATTTTCAAGCCTGCCTTTTTTGCTTCCTTGAAAATATCAATGGGTGGTGTATCGCCGCAATACTTGAGAAGAATAGTACGCTTCTTCCATATGGAAGCCAGCTTGTGCATCGGAATGCCGAGAGCGATACTATCTTGGTATAACTCGCGTATGTAGTCTTTGTGCTCTTCGAGAAATGCACCGAGCTTTTCGTGATGCTCGGGTGTTTTGCTATCAAAGAAGCACTGCAAAGGAACATCCCGTTCAAGCGAAGCTCGTTGGTTGGCTAAGCAAGTCTTACAAGGTTCGCAATCATACGGGAGGGAGTACATTTTGCACTCAGCGCAGGTTACCAATAGACCGTTGGGTAAAAAGTGTGGAACACTCATAGAACCGTACATATTTCTCACCTCCTTAGTGTCTAATTGTGTCTTGTTTAGGTTTAATTATAAGCCTCGTTTGAGGCAGGTTATTTGCAGTTTGCCCAAGATGCGGTTATGTAGCACCCGACGCTCGAATTGTCGTTTACATCGACATCATAACCCAAATCTTCAAGAGCTCTTACAACCATTTTGACTCTTTCGTAGTTGTAAGCTCCGCTTCTCATTAGAACAAAATCGGCATTAAAGCGCCCAGATAATGATGCGGATTCAATTGCCGACATCGCTAACATCATATCTCTACGATGTTTAACCTGAAGCGAGTCTTCGCATCCAGCCGATAATTGATATGCTCTGGCGGCGTTGATGATTTTGTCCTCGGAATAATCGAACGCGTTTACCATCATACTCTCCTTCTTTACTCGACGACTTCGTATGACTCCGTGAATAACTTGGAAGTTACTTTCACGGTTACGCTTTTGCCGTACTTTGCAGTGGTGAAACCTCTGCTCTGAATATCCTTATCGATGATGTGAGCACCGCATTCCTGACAAAGCTCAGGAGTCCAGATGGTCAGACCTGCGATGACGTTGCCACACTTGGTACATTGAACACCTTCGACATACTTTACTCTTGCCATTTTTGTGATGCACCTCGCCTTCAACTGTCTAATTGTGTCTTGAGTATATCATAGAAAACCCGCCTTGTCAAGAGGGTTTTCAAAAAAACTTGTAAAAATTTTGCCAAAGGAAAGAAAAAGCACTCCCGAAGAACTCGAAAGTGCTTTGTACTATTCCATTGTTACCACATATAGCCGCAATTCTTACATTTGAATTGCTTGCCGTTTTTAGGGCTGAAGATACCAAATGCGACAGTGCCTGCAACCCTTGAAGCCGTAGATATACGTTCAAGGTCTGTGCAACCGCAGGTGGGGCATTTAGGGACAAACTCGCCAGACGGAGAGGTTCTGTGTTCGCCGTGGTCGTCGTTAAGCATATCCCTGATGCGTTGCTCATATTCCACGTGGTCGGGATTGCTCTTGGCTTTGAATGCTGCGAGCTTCGCGTTGTACGCCTTTTCAATCTGCGTCATATACACAAAAAGAATGATGGCAACAATAAAAACAACTACGCCAGAGATTGCCATAATAAAGCCAACGTGAATTGAACCCATAGAGCCGGATGCGTTCATCACTATCATTCCAACAATGAAAAGTATGACCGCTACAAGCAGGCTAATACCCGCCACCTTTCCTATTTTCCACGTTTTCTTCACCATAGCTTCTTTTTCGGCACGCAACTTTGCTTCTTCTTCAGACACCTCGTGAGGTTTTTCTGGGATAGGCTCGTTGCACTTTGGACATTTGCCGACGTCGCTTGGGAATACTTCTCCACATTTTTCACAGCGAATTAACATAGCTACTCCATCCTTTGTGTTAGTCTTTCTTCACGAAGACATACGGAACGGATACGCTCAGACAGATGCGACCATCAGTGGTTGCATCAATGGTGATTGCCGAGGTCTGCTGCAAGGCTTCGCAGAATTTCGGTATGTCATTTTCGCGGATATCCAACACGGTAAAGTATGCGGTAACTCCGCCGTGTTCGACTCGGGGACACACCTCGCAAGGCTCAACTTTTCCGTTGCTGGTTTTCGCAAGCTCGTAAAAGAACTTGAGAACTTTCAGCATTTTGAACCACTGAGGCGAATTGATTTGATAATCCTCGTCATTCTGCTCTGCGAGAAATTCGTTATACTTTTTGCCAAAGATATAGCAAAATTCTTCGTCAGACAGACTATCGAGGAGCTCGTTATTCGGTTCCAAGATTTACCCTCCAATCTTCCAAATTTGCAAAACATCTTGTCGCTCGTAGGAGAGCTGCGTCTTGAATTGCTTGCTCCGAAGCGGCACTTTTAGGGGCAGAGTGCCGGAACTGCCGATGCCGAAGCATCATACAACGCATAACCAACCACCACGAAGGTTATGCAGAGTATATTATATCACATTTCGCCCGGGTTGTCAATATCGCGGTGCAAAACCACTTGATATTTTTCCTCTACGGCGGATATGAATAACTGTGTTATAGAAAGCCCCGTTTCTTGCGTCAGGCTCTCAATGGTTGCTTTGAACTCCAAAGGTATGCGAACCTTTGGCTCATAGTTTTGGTTGTACTTTTCAGGGTGTGCAGCGCGGTACTTTTTTTGAGCCGCATACCCGTTTTTTTTGTGGCGTTCCATAGCGCTCTTATTCTGTGCTACGCGACGAGCTTCGCGCTCCTCTGGTGTGAGTGGCGGACGCCCCTTCTTTTTTGGAGTATCAGACATATCACATACCTCTCTTTCAAGTATGCTTTATTATATCACACTTCCAGAGATTTGTCAAGTGTAGTCCGCCCATTTATAAGGCTAACTTCACGAATGTTCGGCGGTGGCGCTGAATTGCGCCACGCGCCGCTCTGCAATATGTATCAGACTTGGTCGATGTCTGTGGCTCGGCACGCACTTCGCCCGGCGGCGTACAGCCGTACCCATCACGCAGGGTGGCAACCACCGCATACGATTTGGCGGCAGGCAACCAGCACTTTGGCAAGCTTCGCCCCATAAGCTCGACTCTTATGGTAGTTGGTGCAGGCAATGGGACTTGAACCCATACGGTGTTAACCACACGCCCCTCAAGCGTGCGCGTCTGCCAATTCCGCCATACCTGCATAAAGTAGGCTTTCACACGAGTGTGGCGCGGCGAATGTACGGATGTGCGCATCATCCGTTTCCGACAAGCAGCTTTTCCTTGCCGAATGGCGTATCATTTCGACGCCAACCGTCGCCGCGTCCATTGTGGATATATTGAGGCTGATAAGTTCAGCCATTGAAACTTATCTATGCTTGTCGCCAGATAGGGCGAGGGATATCCCCGTCGTTAGTGACGCTGACTCCGTAAGTTAGCTTTATGACAGGCTTACGGTCTGTCGGAGAGCTGAAAAGGCGACTTACGCCGCCTTTTCCTCAGACTTGGCGGGAGCCGCCTTCTTTTCCTCTGCGTAGATGCAACCGGGAACGCGCTTGCCTTCCTTGTCAAGCATATCGAACTCAACACCGTACTGCAAACCGCAGACAATGCGATGCAGAACATCCATCAGGATTCTGCGATAGTACGCGGGGTTGGATGCCGCTACCGTGAGAGACTTCTTGCCCTTGCGGCAGAACAGAGCGCAGAAGTATGCGATATCGTGGTTATTCGCACGATACTTGTTATCGGTGATGCCAGATGCCTTCATAACGGCATCAATAACTGCCTGAAGCTCAGAGAGCATCGAGGACTTGGATGTGGGGTTCTTCTTGGACTTATCAGCCTTAGCCTCACGGAGCTCGCGCGCCTTCTTGTCAAGCGCATAAGAGCCGGAAATTTCCTTCATCTGAGCAGCGGTGAAGCCGAGCTTCGTGCACTGGTCAAGGAGAAGGGTCAGGCAGTGGTTCTGAGCTACGTTAGCCCAATGGGTATCGAGCTTCTGAGAGGTGCACATACGATAGAGGTCGATAGTGCGGGTCTTGTGCTCGTCAAGGGTCGCGGATACGGTTACGCCATCCTCTTTCTCATCCTTATGACCGAGGATTTCGTAGGTGAACGTGGTGATTGCGTAGATGATGGGATTGGGCTGCTTGGCGCACTCTGCATAGACTTCGACAGCCTTCTGCTTGGCATACTCTGCCTCTGCATCTCTGAGGGCACGCTCTGCCTTGCGAATAACGCCGGCATCGTTGCTCTTTAAGGCTTCGTTGTAGGCTTTGAGAGCCTCAACCACTCCATTTCTGCGCTCATCCAAATAACTTGTCTTGATTTCTTCCATTGTGAAATCTCCTTAAATTTATTTATGGACATAAGCCCATATCACAAAGCCTGACGTATCTCATAACTACGTCAGGCTCTGGACATATAGGTTTATGTTCAAGGCGGCGCGGATAACGCCGCCGTTATTTGTATTCGCATAATTCACATTCCGGTGCTTATTCCGTGAGGCTTTCGCTCGCGGGCGAACGCGTTGCGTTGTGATGACCCTATCGGGTTGCCCATTGCTTGCTATTTCGACAGGCTTCGGCACTTTCCTGTATATCGGATGCCCACGCAAGCCGCGTTTAGGATTTTCCGACTACCTGATGCCATTTTCACTATCTTGCAAGCCGCGGGTCTACACCCACGCGACCCCCTTGCGGGAACCGACGCCTTTTCTTCTGATGCTATCGCAACGCTATTCAAGTATTCGCGTTAGGCTTTAAGGTAGCCCCACACGTTGTCGCGTGTGGTCGCTTCTCTTGATGCCAAGAGTAGCCCTATACCGCTTGAAGCCCGGTAAGGTTAGGCTGGAACCGTCCGTCCTTGTAGCGCGGTCGGTCGGTGTGCGGGGGTCGCTTGCCTTTCGGCGCGGCGGCTTCGCTTCCGTCCTTGTAGCGCGGTCGGTCGGTGTGCGGGGGTCGCTTGCCTTTCGGCGCGGCGGCTTCGCTTCCGTCCTTGTAGCGCGGTCGGTCGGTGTGCGGGGG
>JAFXAC010000006.1 GCA_017522125.1 Clostridia bacterium
ACATATATGTCACAGGTATCGATTTGGCAGAACCTCATCAGGTAACATTCGAGGAAGACCGTGATGTTGAAGGCTATATGTGGGCGAACAACAACAGAATCCTTTTTATGAAGGATGATGGCGGAGATGAGAATTGATGAAGAAGCAGATGCAGAGGCAGAAAATTCATTCAATCATTCTGGCGCGTGCGCGCGTGATGAGGAAAGGGAAGCGGCAAAAAGGCGTTTTTTGCACGGAGATCTTGGAAAGGGAGTCGTTATGCTTTCCGAAGATCAGATAGCGGCACTGCTTGACGAGCTGTCCGTTGCCGAATTCGATAAGTACGTCGGTGTAGTTGCCGATATGGAGCAAAACGGACACCACTACAAACGAAAAACACATTACAAGGCCATTCTCGATATGGCTCTAAAGGATAGAAAGGTAAAGAAATAAAATGGCTAATTTGAATCTTAATAAGGTTATCATCGCGGGCAGGCTTACCGCCGCGCCCGAGCTTAAAACGACGCCCGGCGGCGTTAGCGTGTGCAGCTTTAGCGTTGCCGTTAACCGTCCCGTCGGGAAGGATGGGGCGCATACTGCCGATTTTATAGACTGCGTAGCCTGGCGACAGAGCGCGGAGTTCCTTGCGCGGTATTTTACTAAGGGCAGCTCGGTCTGCGTTGTCGGCCGCATTCAGACGCGTACGTGGACGGATAACGGTGCACAGAAAAGACGCGCGACCGAGGTGATGGCGGACGAGATAACGTTCGTTGATTCCAAGGGTGAGCGTGCCGACGTAGTGTTCGGGGAAATGACCGCCGCCGAGCAAGACGGCCCGCTTCCGTTCTGAGGAGGTGCAAGAGATGATAGATCATGCAAGTGATTTTGCGTTTGCGATAGAGCTTGCGTTTATCGTGTTTGCTCTGCTTTTTGGGGCGTGTCTGCTTAGTATCGTCCTCACGGCTATCGGCAGAGCCTTCGACGGCTACATACGGCGCAGGCCGTACAACCACGGTGTTTGGCGCATTAGCGGCGGACACCTCGAAAAACCCGAAGAAAAATGGAGGAAAAGAAAATGATACTTAAGGATAAAGCGCTCGATGAGCTTATCGAGAAGTGTGAAAAGAAGGCGGAGGCCGCCTACCGTAATTATCAGGAAACCGGCCACGGCAGCTATTGGAATACTCACCGTAAATATGAGGATATGGCGGACACGCTTAAGGCCGCCAGGGATTCAAAAAAGACCGTTGAGGAATGCCACGCGGCGCTGATGAGCATCGGCGAGTGGGCGCACGCGATATCAAAGATGCCCTACTACACGCCCGAAAGGCGTGAGCGTGAAACTGCGCGCATTCTTGCCGAAATAGCAGACTGCGCTTTGAAGCTCAGGAGGTAAGACGATGGAAAAGAAAAGCGTTTTGGAGTTCGTAAGGCAGATGCGCGAGAGCTGCGCACGCGACGGTGCGAATAACGTGATCGTGTCCCCTGCGTTGTGGGAGAAGATAGCAAGGACTCTTGAGGGGCTTTGTGCCCCCGCCTGCGCGGAATGGCTTGATCCTGCGTGGGAGCTTCCCACGGGCGACGGCGCGGTCCTTGCAGTGGTGTGGGGCAGAGTCGGCAACGTGGAATATCACGGCGCGGTGGAGCTTGCTTGCTATTTTGAGGATGAGGACGTGTGGGCTCTGTGGCGGGATCCGAACCGAGAGATCCGCGTGAGCCATTGGATGCCGATACCTGAACTCCCGACGGTGAAGGAGGGGGAGAAATGACCGAGAACGAGAAAAAGCAGATTGAGGAGATGGCGAACGAAATTCACCGTGCCGATATTTCGTTTCTCGCAAAGGGAATTGAAATAATCGAAAATGCTATGAATGAGGATTTTGTCGAGAAAATTATTTCACGGCAACAGCACATAGCAACACACCTTTACAACGCAGGCTATCGCAAGCAAGAGTGGGTAAGCGTTGAGGATGATACTCCCAAAGACGGCGAAAAACGGGTTCAGGTGTTTCTTCGGGATGATGATTTTACTAAACCTATCGGAGAAAACAAAATCGACACAGACAGATATATTGACGGGAAATGGGTGCGCTGGGGTAAGCATGTCACCCATTGGATGCCGCTTCCCGAAGCTCCGAAGATGAAAGGCGGCGCGGAGTGATGGACGAATACATAAAGAAATCGGACCTAAAGGCTGAATTGCTACGCAGGGACTTTTATCCTGCTATAGTCAAGAATGCGTTGGAAACTATACCGCCTGCCGCTGTAGTGCCGAGGGCGATGATAGCGGAGATTTTTGCGGAGATTGAGGAAGGCTTGAAATACGAGCTTGACCTCGAAGATAAGTACGGCAGAAATGCTTGGGGAGAGGGTGATGTGTCAGGTTTTCAAACCCACGAATATACAGAGGACAAATTAGACACGTTTCTGATTGCGTTGTCTTTACTCAAAAAGAAATACACGGAGGGCAAATGATGAGAGATAGGTTGATAGAGAAGATCCACGACTTTTTCGGAGCAGACTCGATGTATTTCGGCGTGGACGCGGCGGCTCTTGCCGACCACCTTCTCGCAGATGGTTGGATAAGACCGCCGTGTAAGGTGGGGGATACGGTATGGATTGCAGGGGAATACAGAGGTGTGTATTCGGCAATCGTTAGAACGGTGTTCTTTTCACATAGCGGTGTTGAAATGGTGCGAACAACAAAGTGCGATATTCCTTTTCACGATTTCGGTAAAGTTGCGTTTTTTACTCACGAGAAAGCCGAAAAGGCTCTTGCGGAGAGGAGCGCAAAATGAAATCAGTATTGATAAGCATTCAGCCGTATTGGGTGTTCTTAATAATAGCCAAGAAAATGGGGTGGAACATCGACATCCAAAAAACGATAGAGATTAGAAAAAATTATCCCAAAGACGAAAATTGGGATAAAGTCTCAAAAATATATTGCAGTAAAGATAAAAAGTCTTTTTCCAAGATACCTAAAGAATATCAACCCTTAATGGAGCAGTTTTTAGGCAAAGTCATAGGCGAGTTTGTGTGTTCAAATATAGCAAAAGGCACAGCACAGTTTGGCTCTTGCTTGACAATGCAAGAAATAGCCGAATACGCAAACAATAAAGAGGTTTATGGTTGGTGTATATCCGACCTTGTAATCTATGACGAGCCGAGGGAGTTGAGTGAGTTTAAGAAAGCAGGCTTTATGACGGAAGGTGATTGGCTTGCTTATTTGTACCCGAATACTCATTGCCATTATGAGGCGTGGGCAAAGAAGTTCGAAATTGAAAGACCGCCGCAGAGTTGGTGCTATGTTGAGGAAAGGAGCGAGAAATGAGCGAAACAAGAGAAGAAATTTTGAAGCGGGATTTTTCTGAGGCGTTTATAAACAAAATGAGGAACGCCATTGAGACCTCGCACTATAAATACGGATGGGCGAGCAAGACCTATCCTGAACTTGCGCAAGCGCATAAGTGTATCGAGCAAAGGCTTGATATGTACCGCGAAACTCACAACACCGAGTACCTTGTTGATGTTGCTAATTTCGCTATGCTTGAGTTTTTATACCCCGAATTTGCTGACGCTCGGTATACGCCTACCGATAGCGACAAATCGTGCGGTCTTGCGGGCGGGATTTCATATAAGGAGTTGATGGAAAATGACCGATAAGAAATTCACGGACGAGGAAATTGCGGAGGCGTTGGAGTGTTGCTCGAAATGTGATTGCAAACACTGCCCTTGCTATGCCGAGGATATAAACGGCTGCAAGGAAATACCGACAGACGAAATACTCGACCTCATAAAGCGCCAAAGGGCAGAGAACGAGAGCTTGCAAGAGGCGATAGGCAGAAAAGAAGATATAATGCGAAAGATGTGTGACCAAAAGCGAGCCTATTATGACGAACTTGTTTCGGCAAAGGCAGAGATTGAGAGGTTGGAATCGTTGTGCGAAAAAATAGGAATTGCTAACGATGCGAAATTTGAACGCATTTGTGTACTTCAAGAAGACCTTGAAACCGCCAAATCCGAATCCGTCAAGGAGTTTGCGGAGCTGGAGTTCTTAGAGGCTGAAATGGCTAAGATCTTCCGCAAGGAGGGCTTTCCGCAGTCCTTCGTGGACGATATGCTCGGTCCCGTTGATGCAAACGTGAAGGAGGAGAAAAGCGATGAGCAGCTGTAGAGAATGCATACACCGACCGTTTTGCCCTATCAGCTCCGCCGTGTGCGCTATGTTCATATCGCGGGAGCGTTGCCGTGAGGTCGTAACGTGCGGTGAGTGCGAATACATAGCCGACGGCGTTTGCACGCACCCCGCGGGCCTTCGCCGCGAATGCCGTCCCGACGAGTTCTGCGCACGGGGCGCTGCAAAAGCGAAGGAGCAAAGGGGGTGATGCCTTGTCAAGCGGATCGTACAGACAGGTGGAGGTCAGGTGTCCGTTCTACAAATACGACGACGGCAAAAAGCGCATAACGTGCGAGGGGCTCGTGGACGATTCGAGCCTTGCTCTGATATACCGCAAGCGCGAGGATTACGAGGCACAGCTCGGTATCTTCTGCTGTGAGCACTACGAAAAGTGCGAGATATATGCCGTTCTCGCGCAGAAATACGAGGACTGATCAAGGCGGCGCGCTCCTTATGGGGCGCGCTTCCTTTTTGCCTTCGGGTGGGCGGGATAGATAAAACGCTTTTATTCGTTTAGAATGAAAAAAAGAAACCCGCAGGTAAGGAGGGAGGCGTATGGCTGATTGGAATGCAATCAAGACCGAATATATCACGACGGATACGAGCTATCGGAAGCTGGCGCAGAAATACGGCGTCAGATACAACGTTATCGGCGAGCGCTCCCGCTCCGAGGGGTGGATAGAGGAGAGGGAACAATACCGTGCCAGCGTGGTGTCAAAAACAATAGGTGCTATCGGTAAGGAGGAGGTAAAAAGAGTAAAGCGGCTTATGCGCGTTACGGACAAGGTCCTTGCCAAAATAGAAAAGCTGATGGATGAGGACGGCGCCTTCAACGATCCCAAGGCGATAAGGGCGATAGCGTCGGCTCTCGAAAGCATACAGCGCATACAGGGCGTACGCGCCGGCGGCGACGCGCGCGAGCAGAATGCGCGTATAGCTAATCTGGAGAAGGCGGCGCTTTCCGAGGACGCGGATAATACCGTTGAGATCATCATATCGGACGAGCTTGACAGCTTTACCGTTTAAGGAGGCAGAAAATGAAGCTTCATATAATGCCGCCGAGCGATAAGCAACGGCTCTTCCTTACTGCAAGTAAAAAGCACGTGGGCTTTGGCGGCGCACGTGGCGGCGGTAAATCGTGGGCAGTTCGCACCAAGGCAAAGCTGCTTGCGCTAAAGTACCGCGGGATAAAGATACTCATCGTGAGGCGCACGTTCCCCGAGCTTGTAAACAACCACATAAACACGCTGCGCGCCGAGCTTTTGGGGATCGCGCGGTATAACAAGCAGGAAAAGGTCTTTACCTTCTCCGGCGGCTCGACGATAAAGTTCGGATACTGTAACGCTGACGGCGACGTCGATCAATATCAGGGCGCGGAGTTTGACGTTATCTTCTTTGACGAGGCGACACAGCTTCAGGAGGCGTGGATACGCAAGATCGTCGCCTGCGTGCGCGGTGTCAACGGCTTTCCCAAGCGAGTGTACTACACCTGCAACCCCGGCGGCGCTTCCCACGCCTATTTCAAGCGCCTTTTTATAGACTGCAGATACGAGGCGGGGGAGGATCCGAACGACTACGCATTCGTCCAGAGCCTTGTTACGGACAATAAGGCGCTTATGGAATCCCAGCCCGATTACATAAAGCAGCTTGAAACGTTGCCGCCAAAGCTGCGCGAGGCGTGGCTCTACGGCAGGTGGGATATTTTCGAGGGGCAGTTCTTTGAGGACTTCAGGGCGACGCCCGACGTGGAGCTGTGTGCCGCGGCGGGGATAAGCCCCGAGGAGGCTCTGCGCCAACGTCGATTTACGCACGTAATAGAGCCGTTTGACCTCAATCGCGGAGAGTGCCGAGGCTGGAACATTATGCGCTCGTATGACTTCGGATACGCAAAGCCCTTCTCGCTTGGCTATTGGGCGGTGGATTACGACGGCGTGCTTTACAGGATCATGGAAATGTACGGCTGTACTGCCACTCCCAACGAGGGCGTTAAGTGGTCGCCCGACGAGCAGTTCCGCCGCATCCGCGAGCTTGAGAACGAGCATCCGTGGCTGAAGGGGCGCAATATCATAGACTCGGTCGCGGATCCTGCCATATTCGACACCTCGCGCGGCGAAAGCATTGCGGAAACTGCCGAGAGATACGGCATTTACTTCTCGCCCGCGGATAACGAGAGGATCCCCGGCTGGATGCAGGTGCATTACCGATTGCAGTTTGACGCGGAAGGCTATCCGCGAATGTACGTCTTTAACACCTGCCGCGCCTTTATTCGCACTATGCCGCTGATGATGTACTCGTCCTCGCGCCCCGAGGACCTTGACACGAAGCTTGAGGACCACTGCCCCGACGAGGTGCGGTATATGTGTATGAGCCGACCCGTTCTGCCCGTTATGGCACGCAAGAAGGAGAACATCGTGTCCGACCCCCTCAATCAGTTCACCCCCGAACAGCTCAGACGGGGATACAAATAAATCACAACGGAGGAAAGAAAAGTGAAAGAAAAAACAGTGATAGCGCCCACCGTGGGCGGCACGCAGATGAACGCCGACGCGCCGATGAGCGACGCAAACGCCGCGCCTATGGCGGTGATCGGTGCGGAGCAGTGCCGAAAATTCACGGAAATACTGCAAAAATACAAAGCGGGCAAGGCGCAGACGGAGTCGCGCATCCTCGCCTCGGAGCAGTGGTGGAAGCTGCGCAACGCCGAGGAAGAGAAGAAGGAAACGGGGCAGGGGAAGGACGGCGGCTTTACGAGCCGCTCCGCTTGGCTTCACAACGTGATAGTGTCAAAGCACGCCGACGCGATGGACGCATACCCCGAACCGAATATTCTGCCGAGGGAGCAGGACGATAAGGCAGAGGCGAAGATGCTCTCCTCCGTGATACCTTGCATTCTGGAGCAAAATTCCTTTGAGAATACGTATTCCGACGTAATGTGGCAGAAGCTGAAAACGGGCACGGGCGTTTATAAAGTCGCCTGGAGCGCGGGCAAGCTCGGAGGCCTTGGCGACGTTGCCGTGGAGAGAGTGAACCTTCTCAACGTTTACTGGGAGCCGGGCGTTACCGATATTCAGGCTTCGCGCTACTTCTTCCACACCGAGATGCTCGATAACGATATCCTCGTGGAGAAATATCCCCACCTTGACGGCAAGCTGACGGGCTCCGCCTTCACAAGCACCCGATTTCTGACCGACGACGCGGTAAGCACCGATGGCAAGTCTACCGTTATCGACGTGTATTACCGAAAGCGCGTGGGCGGTGCTATGAAGCTTCACTACGTTAAGTACGTTGGCAACGAGGTCCTGTATGCGTCGGAGAACGATGCGGCGTACGCCGAGCGCGGATATTACGACCACGGTAAATATCCTTACGTATTTGATACGCTCTATCCCATCGAGGGCTCGCCCTGTGGCTACGGCTTCGTTGACCTTTGCCGAAACCCGCAGTGCAGTATCGATCTTCTCAACACCAGCTTTATCAAAAACGCGATGGTGGGCGCACAACCGAGGTATTTCGTGCGCGGCGACGGAAAGGTGAACGAGGATGAATTTCTTGACCTTTCAAAGCCCCTTGTTCACTCAAACGGCGACGTTAGCGACAATTACGTGCGCCGCATCGAGCATAACAGCCTTGACTCGATATACGTCAACGTAAGGGACGGGCTCGTGCAGGAGCTTCGTGAAACGTCGGGCAATACCGAAACCGCTACGGGCTCAACAAGCTCCGGCGTTACTGCCGCCTCGGCTATCGCGGCGCTTCAGGAGGCAAGCGGCAAGGGCTCGAAGGACAGCATAAGGACCTCTTACCGCGCCTATTCGCAGATAGTGGAGCTGTGTATAGAGCTTGTAAGACAGTTCTACGATATCCCGCGCAAGTTCAGGATCCTCGGTAAGTACGGCTCGGACGAATACGTAACGTTTTCAAACCAAGGACTCAGGGCAAGGCCTCAGAGCGTGGCGGGAGTTGACCTTGGCGTTGCTCTGCCCGTGTTCGATATCAAGGTTTCGGCGCAGAAAAAGAGCGCGTATACCAAGGTGGCGCAAAACGAGCTGGCGCTCCAGCTTTACGGTGCGGGCTTCTTCAACCCGCAGATGGTGGATCAGGCGCTTATGTGTCTTGATATGATGGACTTCGACGGCAAGGACGCGCTCGTCGGCCGCATATCCCAGCAGGGAACGCTGCACCAAAAGCTGATGGAGTATATGAAGCTTGCGCTGATGCTGACGCAGAAATTTGCGCCCGAAATGGCGGAGCAGATAGGCAAGGACGTTATGGCAACGATGGGCGGCGCGAGAACGGCGGGGATTGCGCCCGTGTCGATCCATCGCGGCGACAACATCGAAGGGCTATCGAGAAAAGAGCCCGGCATAGTAGAGAATGCGCGCAAGCGCTCAAACGAGGCGGCGCAACCCTCCGAAAACGCCGCAGTAATGACGGAGAGTGGAAAATGATAGATATCGTTTACGATAAAAGAGTTCCTTCGGTAACGGTGAGGGGACACGCCGAAAGCGCTCCCGAAGGGCAGGACACCGTATGCGCGGCGATATCAGCCCTTACATATACGCTCGCCGCGGACGTTTGCCGCCTCGGCTGTGAGAACTTGGTAAGACTGCAAAAGGGGGATGCGGTAATATCCTGCACCCCTCCACCTGCGCTCAGGAGCGTGGCGGACTATCTTTTTGAGTCGATATGCGTGGGCTTTGAGATAATAAGCCGCGACTATCCGAAAAACGTAAGATACGAGATAGTAAAGGGATAGAGAAGGGCGCGCACGCTGTGATAGGATAGGGAAAAGGGAGGCGGATCGCCCCCCGAGAGGATTCACCGCCCCAAGCGGTAGTTTATGTCGGAGGATTTACTCATGCAAAAAACAAAATGGCTCGACCTGCAGCTTTTCGCAGACGGCGCAGACGGCGCGGCAGGCGAAGGTGCAGCTGACGGAGCCGCGGGCGAAATTACGGCTGTTGACGCCGAACAGCAGCGCCTCAGGGAATTGGGTGTTCCCGAGGACAAGCTTAAAAGACGGGCGAAAAGAGCCGCCGCAAGACTTCCCGAAAACGCTGTGAGGACACAGCCGCAGGAGAAGGTCGGGGTGGAAGGCGAAGTGCAGGCCGCCGCTGCGGATACCCTCACGGAAAAAACCGAAGCTCCCACCGCACGTATGAGCTGGGACGAGATCATGGCAGATCCCGAATACAACCGTCAAATGCAGTCGGTAGTGCAGGCTCGCCTCAAAAGCGCCAAGGGCGCAGAGGAAGCGCTTGCCAAGCTGACGCCTGCCCTTGAGGTGCTCGCGCGAAAGCACGGGCTTGATTCCAAGGATATGGATTACGCCGCTATCGCCAAGGCGGTAAGCGAGGACGATACGTATTACGAGGAACGCGCGCTCCAGATGGGCGTGCCCGTTGAAACTGCCAAGAGGATAGACCAGCAGGAGCGTGATAACGACCGCCAGCAGCGCGAGAATGCACGCACACTTGAGGAGCAGGCAATAAGACGCCACGTTGACGAGCTCAGACGTCAGGAGGAGGAAATGAAGAAGATCTTCCCCTCGTTTGACCTGCGCCGAGAGCTGGAGGATCCTACGTTCAGAAGAATGACCTCTCCAAGCGGCGGAGTAAGCGTCAAGGCCGCGTATTATGCCGTCCACCACGATGAGCTGCAGATGAGCGCAATGCAGGAGGCCGCCAAGAGAACGGCGCAGAAAATGTCCGACGCTATACGCTCAGGCTCTGTGCGCCCTGACGAAAACGGCATATCGGGACAGGCACCTTCCGTGACAACGTTCAACTATCGTCATGCGACACCCGCGCAGAGAGACGCGCTTAAAAAGCGTATACGCGAGGCCGCGGCACGAGGGGAGAAGCTGTATCCCGGAAAGTAACCGCGCAGCATTCTCCTTTTTCAATCAACTATTTTTCGGAAGGAGAAAAACAAATGCTTAGAAAAATCGATCTTCAGCTTTTTGCTGAAGCCGGCACGCTCGTAAACGCTACCGGCAACTACGTAAACGCTTACGACGGCTCTGCTACGCCGTTTGATGCGTCAAATTCCCTTTCGGGCGAGCTCAAGACCTTTTACGACACGGAGCTGCTCGAAAACGCCCGCGTGGAGATGTTCTACGCGCAGTTCGCTAAGAAGCAAACTCTCCCCGCTCGTCACGGTAAGACCGTCGAGTGGAGAAAGTGGAACACCTTTGCAAAGGCTGATAAGCTCAAGGAGGGCGTTATCCCCACCGGTCAGAAGTTCGGAATGAGCACCAAGAGCGGAAACATAGAGCAGTACGGAACGTACGCCGCTATTTCCGATCAGCTTGAGCTTCACGCCTATGACGACACCATTCTCGGCGCGACCGAGGAGATGGGTGCATCTGCCGCAGAAACGCAGGAGACGCTCATCCGCGACGCGCTTATGGAGAACACCAACGTAATGTACTGCGACAACGTTACCCTTGCTACGGGTGCCGTTTCCGGTGCTACTCCCGTCTCTCCCGCAGAAATGGAGGCAAGCGAAACCGTCCGCTCGATGCTGACGCCCGAGATGGTATCCAAGTGTGTTACCAAGATGAAGAAGGACCGCGTTCCCACCATAAACGGCAGATATTACGCCGTTGTCCACCCCTCTGTTGCAGAGGATCTGCGCAACAGTAAGGCGTGGGTGGAGGCGCACAAGTACGCATCTCCCGAGGAGATCTTCAACGGCGAGATCGGCGAGCTTCACAAGTGCCGCTTTATCGAAGACGTAAACGCTCCCGTGCTTGACGGTGAGTACGCCAACAAGGCGGGCGGCGTTACCTACGCCACCTTCTTCTTCGGCAAGGAGGGCTTCGGCATTATCGATCCCGAGGGCGGTGCGCTTGAGATGATCGTGAAGGACAAGTCTCAGGTCGGCGGTCCTCTTAACCAGTTCAGCACCGTGGGCTACAAGTTCGAGACCAACGGCGCGACCATCCTTTATCCCGAGCGCGTGCTTCGCTGCATGAGCTGCTCCGCATATTCTGCCATAGACGAGGCAAACTGATACGTCTATCAAGGGGGCAAGGCTTAGGCCCTGCCCCCTAACATAATTCCAAGGAGGAAAAGCAAATGGCAACAAATCAGAAGGAAAAGGAACTCGTGGCGCTTTCAGTACCGCGTGATTCCTCAAGCAACGATCCTAATCTTTTTATCAGCGTAAACGGAAAAAATTACGTCTTGCCCAGGGGTAAGACGTCGATGGTACCGCCCCACATCGCGGCGGAGTATCACAGAGCCGAAAGGGCGAAGAACGTTACTGCCGAGCATATCGAAGAAATGCTGGAAGCCACGAAGCAGCCTGTGGCTACTACATAACCAAAAAGGGGGGGGCGGCGGCTCCCCTTTTTCAGATAGATAGGAGGACATAAAGTTGACTATTGCCAAGGTTCTCGAGCGTATTGACTCGCTCGTGCAAAACACATACACGGCGCAGGATAAGATAGCCTGGCTTTCGCGGCTTGACGCTATGATAAAAAAGACCGTTATCGATACCCACGAGGGGGCAGAGATCACGACCTTTGAGGGCTATGACGACAGAACGGACAAAAATACCGAGCTGATAGTGCCTGAGCCTTACGACGATATATATCTGTACTGGTTGGAGTCGCAGATAAACTACTACAACGGCGAATACGACCGTTACAATACCACGCTTCTGATGTATCAGGCGGCGCTGGAGGCGTTTGGTGATTACTATCGCCGCGATCATATGCCCAAGAGCGTCGGCTCGCGCTTCGTGTTCTGAGGAGGTGGTGAAGGATGAGATATTATCCGACGCTTCCCTCGCAAAGAAGCTCCCGCGAGATGATAGATGCATTCGGAGGATATGATCACAATCTTCGCATAGGCGAGGGTGAATTCTACGATATGAAGAATATGACGGGCGATCGCTATCCCGTGCTGTCCTCAAGGGCGGCGCGAGGGGTGTACGCCACCCCTTCGGATCCTGCGGGGCTTATAGAAAAGGACAGCCTTTGCTACGTTGACGGCTCTGATTTCGTGGCAAACGGTTACCGTGTGGATATGGGCCTTTCCACAGCGGCGGAGGATCGCCCGAAAAAGCTGCTTTCCATGGGCGCTTACGTGATAATAATGCCCGACAGAAAGTACATAAATACCATGGATATTACCGAGCACGGCTCGATAGATGCGTCCTTTACGACCACGGAGGATACCACCTTCGAGCTTTGCACCGCGGACGGCGACGCATACGAGGGAGCGACGGTGTCGGCGGACGAGCCGAGTGCGCCCGATAATATGGCGCTATGGATAGATACCTCGTCCGTGCCGCATACGCTGAAGAAATACAGCGCGTCAAGCTCGGCGTGGGTACCGATCGCGACGACGTATATAAGGATATCCTCGCCCGGCATTGGCAAAAGCTTTGCCGCGAACGACGGAGTGAAGATATCGGGGATAGTTTCGGAAAACCTCCAAGCCCTGAACGCCTACGCGGTGATATGGGGGCGTACCGATGACAGCATTATCGTCGTCGGTATGCTCGACGCCGTTACTATGCAGCTCATCAGCGAGGGGGCTATAACGGTCGAACGTAAAATGCCCCTCGTCGATCACCTTACCGAGTGCGGCAACAGACTGTGGGGCTGCAGGTACGGAGTCAACCACGATGGCGAGGTGGTGAATGAGATATACGCCTCGAAGCTTGGAGATTTCAAGAACTGGAACTGCTTTATGGGAATATCCACCGATAGCTACGCCGCCTCCTGCGGAACGGACGGTCAGTTTACGGGCGCGATCACGCATCTCGGCTATCCGCTTTTCTTCAAGGAGGACTGCGTTCATAAGGTCTACGGCTCGTACCCCGCGAGCTTCGCAATACAGCAGACCGCGTGCCGCGGCGTTCAGAAGGGGTGCGACCGTTCGCTTGCCATAGTAAACGAGGTGCTTTACTACAAATCTCGACACGCTGTGTGCGCGTACGACGGCTCGCTCCCGACGGAGATATCCGCCGCGCTCGGAGATGCGCATTACGGCGACGCTGTTGCGGGAGCTTACGGAAATAAATACTATATCTCCATGCGCGACGGCGACGGCGAAAGAAGCCTTTTCGTGTTTGATACCGCAAGGGGACTCTGGCACAAGGAGGACGAGCTTGCCGCCGAGGCGTTTTGCTCCTGCCGCGGAAGGCTGTATTGCATAAGCGGCGGCGCTATCCTCGACTTGACGGGCGGCGGTGACGAGAGGGTGCCCTGGATGGTGGAGAGCGGCGAGATAGGCATAAGCTCTCCCGACCAAAAATACGTGTCAAGGCTCACTGTGCGAATGATGCTCGGTGTCGGCGCGCACGCAAGCTTCTACGTCAAATATGATTTTGACGAGATATGGGAGCCGCTTTTCGAGCTTGACGGCACGAGCTTGCGCTCCTTCTCCATTCCCGTCAGACCTCGCAGGTGCGACCATTTGAAGCTTCGTGTCGAGGGCGAGGGCGACGTGAGGATATATTCGATAACGAAAACCGTAACGAAGGGAAGTGAGCTGTCGTGACTCAGATAAGACTGCCGAACATAACGGAGGCGTCCGAGGCGGGTCAGCTCAGGCAGATAAAAAGCTATCTGCACCAGCTCGCAGACGAGCTTAACCACGCCCTTTCCTCAGCTGCAGAGCCGTCTGCCGCGGTGGCGGTGAGAGAGGGCGTCGCTCGCTCCTCGGACGACAGCGCCTCGTCGGTGAATGCGATAAAGTCCCTCATAATAAAGGACGCTACCGTCGTTACCACGCTTTGCGAGGAGATAACGAAGCGGCTTGAGGGCGTATACGTTGCCGAGTCGGATTTTGGTAAGTACAAGGAGGAAACTGCCGTTCAGCTGTCGGTCACGTCGAAAAGCCTTGAGGCAACGTTCTCGAACGTTCAGGAGCTTTCGTCCGACGTGGACGGCATAAGTCAGGTCCTTCGCACGGAGGACGGCGGCACTATGATAATAGGCTCTGAAGCGTGGGCGAAGATAGGTATACTTGGATACGACGAGGCGGGCTTTGCCATATACGGAATGGAGATAGGGCAACTCGATTCGCGTGAGGGGACTGCTGTTCAAAAGAAATTCGCGCAATACCGCAGCGACGGCGTTCATCTTTACGACCAGAACGGGACAGAGGTGGCGAGGATCAGCTATAACCGCCTGTACGTTACGGGCGGGATGCACCTCGGTTCGTTTTTCATCGACACGTCGCGAGGATTTACTCTTAAATACATAGAATAGGAGGCACAAAATGGCTGTAAAACAATCGCTCACCGTGAGCGAGCTAAGCTTTGACGGGGTCACCAACACCTCGCGCGTGAGGATATTGTGGAAGTCGACACAGACGGGCGAGAGCCGAAACGAATACACGCGGACGGCGTATTACTACGTGAGCGTAAACGGCGCGGAGCCCGTCAGATACTCCGTCAGCTATAAGCTGCCGAGAAACACGGTAAGAACCGTTGCCGACGTTACGCTTACCGTGCCGCATAATGCGGACGGGACGGGAACTGTGAAGGTTACAACGTGGATGAATACCCAGATAAGCGCGGGGGTGGTAGAGCTTGAGCAGACGCTTGAGCTGACTCCGCTGTCGCTTGCGTCGGATATAAGCTTCGCAAGCAACGTAATGCTCGGCGAGGAAGGGCTGCTTTTGAAGTGGACGCCGCTTTCCGCATCAATGACTTACCGCGTGGAAATGACGCTTGGCGAGTGGTCGCAGACCTCTGACGTTATAGCACCGCAATCGGCGGCAGAGTATTCGTGGAGCTCCCCTTCGCTCGACGTATCGCTTGCAAGATATATAACCGCGAGCACCGAGGGAAGCCTGCTTGTTAAGCTTTACTCATATTCGGACGCGGCGGGGGAGGCCTTGGTCGGTGAGAGCAGTACGACGGTTACGGCGACCGTGCCTGACACGATAGACACACTCCCCGCACTTAGCGTAACGCTGTCGCCTCAAAGCTCGCTGCCCGAGGCTCTTGCGGCAAGGTACGTGCAAGGGCTCAGCTCCGTGCGTGCGATATGCACAGCAGAGGGCAAATACGGCGCGAGTATCGTAAAATACACGCTGAACGTGGACGGAGTATCCTATACCTCGGAAGAGGGCGAGCTGGTATCGGACGTTATCAAAAATCGAGGATGGATGTACGTCGAGTGCGCCGCAGTGGATTCACGAGGACGCACAATGGCGCGTGTGCAACGGATATCGGTGCTTGGATATACCAGACCGCGAGTAGTGCCCGTCGGAGGCGAGAGCGAGATCGTGTGCGCGCGGTGCGACGAGGAGGGGGCGCTTTCTCCCTCCGGTACGTATCTTATGATACGCGCCGCGCGAGAATACAACGTGATGAGGGAAGGCGTTCTTCAGCGCAATTACTGCACCCTTCGCTATCGGTATCGTCCCGAAGGGGAGGAAAGCTTTTCTGCGTGGCACACCTTGCTTGCCCCCGACGTGCTTGACACGAATGCTTACGTATCCCCACCGATGTCGGGCATCGTATCATCCGTAGCTACTGCGTACGTCGTTCAGATCGGCGTCGTTGACAGCGTTGGCGAGAGTGCCGCGACCGCGGTGGAATTTATTATTCCGACGGACGAGGTAGCCATAGACGTCCCGAAGAAGTACAAGGGCAGGCGAATAGGCATCGGAGGATATGCGAAGGATACGGACGAGCCCGGAATAGATATGGGTGCGCCCGTTTACGGAGGCGCGCTTGACTCCCTGAAGGCGGGGGAGGAGATCGAGGCGGGCGCGGATATTGACGAATATATCACGCCCGGCGTGTGGAGCTCTCCGAGCGCTGAGGTCAGCGCGGGGCTTTTGCATTCTCCAACGGATAAAAGCGGATTCAGGCTTGAGGTAAGGGAGATGGGGACGGCTTCGGCAATAAGGCAGACGGCGTTTTACTCCTCCGCTATAGCGGTGCGAAGCTTGCTTTCGGGTGCGTGGAGCGAGTGGCAATACTTTTTGTCTGTAAGCACAAGCGAGTGGGATGCTATTGAAAAAAGCGGCACAGACGAAGTATGGCACTATGAAAAGATGCTCAGCGGCAGAGTGAAGCTGTGGGGCAATATCTCTGCGACGCACGTATCCGATTCCACTGTTGAAGGAAGCGCGACCTATCCCGTGGCGCTCGGTGCGGTGCATTCGTGTGTTTACAGCATTATGTCCTGCACCGATGACGTGAGAGACATAAAGCCCACGGTCGCGCTTGAAGGCGGTGCGCTGAGGGTGAGCTTTATTGATTCGACTCAGCCTTTTGACGCGGAGAGCGCCGCGCAGGTGTCTGTCTTTGTGATAGGCACGGCAAATACTGTATAAATTGGGAGGTACGATATGTCCACAAATATAAGAAACGTTATAAAAAACGCAACCGATAAGCTCCGCGACAACGTGGAGCAGTTTTCTGACTGGTGGGAGAATGCGACGAATATGCAGTCTTCATCGGCGGGAGCGTCAAAAAGCAATGCATCCTCGCCGTCCTCGGGAACGTCGAAAAACACTTCGTCCTCGTCCTCGTCATCGTCGGGGGCATCGAAGAACACGGCGCCGTCTGATTTATCCTTTAAGCCTCCCGCGGCCACCGTTGCACCTAAAGGGGATTACAAGCCGAGCGGCACGGTAAATCAGGCGCTTTCCGCGCTTGAGGCGCAGCTTGCGGCAAAGCCCGCGGAGTATCGCGGCGAGTGGGAAAACAAGCTAAAGGAGCAGATGGATAGGATACTGAACAGAGAGGAATTTTCATACGATCTCAACAGCGATCCCTTCTATCAGCAGTACGCAGATCTTTTTGCCAGACAGGGCGAGATGGCGATGCTCGACACTATGGGGCGCGCGCAGGGCGCGACGGGCGGATACGGCAGCTCCTACGCGCAGAGCGTCGGTCAGCAGGCGTATCAGGAGCACCTGAAGGGGCTTACGGACATCGCTCCCGAGCTGTATTCCCAAGCGTATGACAGATACGCAAGAGAGGGCGACAGACTCTACGATGAGTACGCGCTTATGAAGCAGGAGGACAGTGAGGACTACGCGCGATATCAGGACGGAGTGGCAAGGTATTATGACGACCTTGACCGCGCGTACGACCGTTATGATTCCGAGCGCAGCTTTGATTACTCAAAATATGCGGATCAGCGCGATTTTGACTACGCAAAGGCTGTTGACGAGCGCGATTATAATTACAACAAGGCGCTTGCTGAGTATAACAAGGCACTTGATGAGCGTAATTATAAGTATCAGCTGGAGAGCGACAAGCTTGCGGATGAACGCTATGAGAAGGAATATGCCGCCGCGACCGCGCCCACGGGAACGTCCGTGCCCAGCGCATATAAAAATATGTCGATGGCGGAAATAAACAGCCTCTTGGCTGATGCTAACGCATCGGGCGACGACAAGCTGGTGCAGGCTATCATTGACGACTTGGAGAAGGCGGGTGTTATTACCGGCGTAATTGCCGATACGTTGTATACCAAATACATGGTAGGAGGTAAATAAGGATGGGTGTCCGCGATAGATACCTCGAAAGGCAGAAAAAGCAAGAGGAAGAGAAAAAGTCGTATAGCGTTGTGTTAGACCGAGCCGAGAGCTTGCGCCCTGATCCGCTTGCCTCGACGCGACTTGAACTCAACCGCAAGGGCGCGGAGCTCGGTATTCCGAGCTCTCAGCGCGTGAGCGTTGAGAAAAAGGACGGTGCCGACGCTACTATGTCGCGAGTGCGCGCGCGCTATCTTATGCGCCAGGGGAAGGGCGTTTCCGACGAGGTATCGGAGCGTCTTAAGGCGTGGACCGATAACACGAACGCATACCGCAAGGCGTACAACGACAGAGTCAAAGGCAAGACGGGAACGTACTCGGATGCCTACGACGGCACAACGCAGGAGTGGCTCTCCGACCTTTCCGCCCGCCGTGAGGCGCTTGACACCGAGGCGAAGGCTATAATGGAGCTGATCGCTCCGTACAAGGATATGTTCGGCCCCGATGCCTACAAGGCGATGGAAAACTCCTTTGTCGATAGCTACAAGGTCAACAAGGAGATCGGCTCTGCCGCCGATAATTACAACAAATACTGGTCGCAGTGGGCAGATGAGGCGCAGTACGAGGAGTGGGCAAACTCGCAAAGAGAGAGGGCGGAATATCTTTCCGCCGACCTTGAAGCATTGCGAAGGGAGATAGAGGGGCTTGAGAAGCAAATAACACTTTCCCCGAAGGAGGAGCTGAAGGCTCAACTTGAGGAGAAACGCAAGTATTACGCCAAAGCAAGCCATCTTCAAACGGTAGCAAGGCTTGAGGACGAGGCAACGTCTGCCGCGGACTTTGAACACTACGCGGCGATGGGCGAGGCTATTGATAATAGCGCGGGCGGGAAAGGGACTATAACGAGAGTCGCGAATCCCGTTACGTATGCAAGAGATCATGCGGAAGATGTGGCGTCAGCGGAGGCTCAAGGTTATGCGTGGGGTTCGAGTTCTCTTTATTCTCAAATGACAAAAGAAGAGGTCAAAATATATAATTATTATCATGCGAAATACGGCGAACAAAGAGGAATGCTATATATTAGCGCTATAGAGGACGAGCTCGTCGAAAGACAAAAGGCGGAAACATTGGTGGCACGCGCAGAGTGGGGACAGCAACACCCTATAGCAACACTTGTTATGTCGCCTGTAATGTCGCTCGTTGCCGCGGGTGAAACTGTTGTGGACGGTGCCGCGTACCTCGTAGGCGCTGACGATGAGCTTGACGATAACTGGGCGGCAAGGGTGAATGCCGCCATGCGCCAGGGCGGAGCGTCGGGATTTGCTTACTCCGATCCCGAAGGCATTTCGGGCGGTGTTGGCGTGCGAAAGCCCATTCTTGAGATAGGTGGGTGGAATGCGGGCGAGTTCCTCTATAATACCGCCGCCTCGATGGGTGAATCCCTTGCTATAGGCTCGATCCCGTATGCAGGTCCTGCGCTCCTCGGTATGAGTGCCGCGGCAAGCGGTGTGAACGATGCGCTTGACAGAGGAATGAGCGACGGTCAGGCGTTTATGACGGGCGTCATGAGCGGCGTTTTTGAGGGGCTCTTTGAAAAGTTATCAATAGGGCGGTTCAATGCGCTCAAGGAGGTCCCCCCCGCGACGATAAAGGATATTGCGAAGAACGTCGTGAACTCTATGGGGGTGAATTTCGCCGAAGAATTTACTACCGAGCTTGCCAACATCGTTTACGACACGATAATGAACGGTGAGTTTGCTCACTATACGCGGGAGGATCTTGCAAGCGGAAAGTGGAAGGACGCGGTGCTTCAAATGGTTGAGGCGGGTGCGTCGGGTGCGCTGATGGGCGCGGGCTTTGGCGGCATTGCAAGCGCATCGGGATACAGCAGCGCAAAGAATACGGGTGCGACGCTCATCGAAAAATACGGATACACACCGAAGGACGTGGTCGCCGAGGCTCTTGCGATAGACTCGAAGGATCCTCTTGCGACGAGGCTGAAAATAAAGCTCGATTCGGGTGGAAAGGTCAGCTACGCGGAGCTTGGCGAGCTGGTAAGGCGAATAGAGGTGCATAAAGCCGAAAGCGGTGATGCGTACGGCAAAAGCACCGTCGGCAATACCGCCGCCGAGCGCACGGGCGTGGGCAAGCTTTCGCGCGTTGGCGGAGAGGGCGCTGTCGCAGACGTTGCGGAACGCTCCGTCGGTGAGGGGTCGGCAGAGGGCGCACTTGATGCGGCAGAATACCGCAGTATGCTTGACGCTGTGCGCAGACCTGCGGGAACGGCGGACACCTTCGCGGCAAATGCGAGAGTTTCTCCCGAAAGCGTTGCCGCCGCAAAGGCTCAGGCGGAGCAGACGGTGTCGGCACAAAAGACGCAGGATACGCAGAGCGCGGCGGCGCAAAAGGCGCAGGGGGTCAAGTCCCCCGTAACCGCTGACGCCGCCGACGGTGCTACGGTAAAAGACGTGAAAACTGCCTCGATCGAGAACAGTCATTTGCAAAAAGCCGCCGAGGATGCGGAGTATGCGGACGAGGGCGGTGGCGCGCTCACGCTAAAGTCGGCTTCGAGGAGATACGGCGCGCAGGCGGGAGCCATGATCCACACCTATATAGAGGGGCAGGACGTGGAGAGCTATGCGGGCGCTTACGGTCTTGCCTACGATATGGGGCGCAGCGGCGTGTCGCTTGATTACACTATGTCGAGCGAGGGAACGTCGTACCTTACGGAGAATCAGCGCACGCTCGCCTGGGAGGCGGGGCGCGCCGCCGCAGACGAAGCGGCACAGAGGCGCGACGGCGAGATAAAACGGAGCACGAGCGACAAGAAGGGGCGCAGAAGGGGCACGGTCAGAAGCGAGGGCGTTTCCCTTGCCGAGCTGAAAAAGACCTTCAACGACCGTCAGGGCGTTGCCTACAAGACGCTGTCCGTGCTTGCCGAGGCGACGGGAGTCGATATCGTGCTTTACAAGTCCGATACCGACGCAAGGGGCGATTTCCAAGGCGCACAGGGTAAGTTCAAGTGGGGCGAGGACGCTATCTATATCGACGTGAATGCGGGACTTTCCAACGTCAAGGACGTGGAGGATCTTGCAAAATACTCGATGCTGCGCACTTTTTCACACGAATTTACGCATTTTATTGAAAAGTGGAATCCGATTTGGTATAATGAATTCAGACGAGTTGTGTTTGATACCCTTGCCGAGCGCGGCGAGGACGTTGATTCCCTTATAGCCGAGAAGCAGAGCGAGCGCGGCGGTATGGATTACGAGAAGGCAAGCCGTGAGGTGGTAGCCGAGGCTATGACGGACGTGCTTCCCGATGCGAATTTCGTAACGGAGCTTGCAAATAACCATAAGGGTATTTTCAACAAGATGCTTGAGCGCTTAAAGCAGTTCCTTGCCGACGTAAAGGCGTATTTTGCCACGCTTGTCCGCAATCCCTCGCGCGAGGCGAATGCGCTAAAGGAGAACGTCGACGGCGTGGAGCGCTATCTTGAGAGCATAGTAACGCTCTTTGACAGAGTCGCGCTCGAGGCCGTGGAGAATTATCGGTCGTCAACTGCCACAAAAGATGAGTTTAATAATTATGCTGACGGAGGTGCTTATTATGCAGAACAGCGAAAACAAACCGAACGCCCCGAGACCCTTCACCCCGGAAGAGAAACAAGCGCTGAAAAAGCACTTGGAGGAACACGAGAATCGAATGAAAACGGACCACGAGTACAGGAAGCGGGTAGAGGATCACGAGAAGAAACACAGAAAGTTCACCATACTCATCGGGGAGAACGACGAGCTTTAGTCGATTCAACCGGGGTAAAAGATAAAAATAATCATATTATCCCTTCGCAAGGCGATAAGACTTATATTGCCAAAAAGACCTTGGAAGAAGAATATGGGATAGAATGTCATGTGGTGAAGAAGGAGGCGTGGAGGCGGGATGCACCGGCTGCAATCTATGAGGGGGAAGTTTATGTTTCCGAGAGCATAGATGAAGACACGCTGCTTACGCTTGTACCGCACGAAGCAACACACGCGATGAAGCAACTGGGATTCCGACCGTATATAGACTTTATCATTAACACGCCGGATAATCTTAATTTGGATGGGGTCGATGCGAAGATCCTTTTGCAAGATGTTGCCAAGCATAAGAAGCTCGATTTGCTGGATATTGACGAAAAGCAGTATTTAGACCTTTATGACGAACTCAATTGCTTTGTGTATGGAGTATTCAAAGCCGGATTCATCGATGATGCCGACTATGATTACGGTTGGATTCCTGATGCGTTTAACGATTTCAAAGCATACATACACAACCTTTCTGATCTACATGAGCAGTTTAAAAAAGTAAATGCTAAGAAAACGGTGCAAAGCAGTTCTTCTCATGAGCAGGCACCGTCGGAAACGCGTGTAGACTCCGAGTCCGAGCAGGATCAAGAGCGAAAGCAGGCGATAAGCGACAGAGAACTGCTATCAAGCTCCGCATCGGAGCTGCTTAGCTCGAAGGGCGGTCTGACGGATGCGGAGAGGGACGCGCTTGATATCTTCAACAAGCGCCTTGGCACGCTTGAGGCGCTCGAAAAACAGCGAGCCGAGCAGAGTGCGATATGGCATAAAAACCAGTTCGGAGTCGGGGGCGACCGTCTTGCCGCGTCCAAGGCAAGGGCGCGCATGGATACGCTCGGAGAACAGGTGAAAAAAGCCGAGGAGGCGCTTCTCTCGATAGAGAACAAGGCGGTGCTGGGGCAGGTGCTGAGGCAGGCGCGCAAGCTTGCCGAGGACAAAGCGCGGCAACACGCTATGGAGATAACCAAGCGCCGCGACGATAAGCTGAAAAATTCTGCCGAGATAAGAAAATACCGCGAGAGAGTAAAGCGCGACGTCGGGGAACTGTCAAAATGGCTTATAAAGCCCGATAACAAGAACGTCGTAAAGCATATACCCGAGCCCCTGAAGAACAGCGTGCGCGATTTCCTTGCATCCATAGACTTCACGAGCGCCCGCAGCCTCAGAGGCGGAGCGGCTACGGAGGCGGACGTCGCGTTTATAAAGCGCCTTAAAGCGCTCGAGCGCGTTACCGGTTCTACCAACGGAGTTGACGAGCTGTACGATGGATATGCGGATCTTCCCGCAAGCTTTGCTGACAATCTTAAGAAGATTACTGACGCGGCAAATGAGCTTATGAGGGAAAAGCCCGGAGAGTGCGTTATCAACAATATGTCAAGCGAGGAGCTTAAGGCGCTGTCCGCGGTAACTGCAAACCTCAAAGCGTTTATTACCGCCTACAACACCTTCCACTACGCAGGCGTGTTCAAAATGATCTCTCAGGCGGCGGACAACACGATAGCGGATCTTTCCCGCATGCGCGACGACGGAGGAAAAACGGGGGACGGCTCCGACTTCCTGCATTGGAAGCAGATGCGCCCCGCGTACGTCTTTGAGCGCTTCGGCAATGGCGGCAGGGCTGTGTTCGACGGCTTGAAGCGCGGACAGGATCAGCTTGCTTTCAATTCGGATAAGATACTTAAATTTGCCGAGGAGACCTACACCGCCAAAGAGGTGAAGGAGTGGGCAAACGAGATAAAGACGATAGAGCTGACGGGCGGCAGAACGGTAAAAATGCCCGTTACTATGGCGATGTCGTTCTACGAGCTTGCCAAGCGTCCCCAGGCACTCGGACACATTCTCGGTGAGGGCGTGCGCCCCGCGGTGTTCAGCGTCGGCAGAGAAAAGCACTCTCAGGAGATACAAAGGTACAACGAGCTTGACGTTGCCGCCGTTATCAACTCTCTGAGTGATCGTCAGAAGGAGGTAGCCGACAAGCAGCAGAGCTTTATGCAGGAGGTCGGCGGCGAGTGGGGAAATTACGTCAGCGTCAGACGCTTCGGCGAAAAGCAGTTTGGCGATCCGCACTACTTCCCGATGAACAGCGACGGTACTGCCTTCAAGGTTACGGCTGACGAGAAGATGCCCAATGCAAACCTTTACGCACTGCTCAATATGGGATTTACCAAGCAGGTGCAGGAGGGGGCGAAAAATACGCTCGTGCTGTATGACATATTCGACGTTTTTGCCAACCACATGGCGTCGATGGCGCAGTACAATGCGCTTGCCTTGCCCGTTGTGGACGCGCTCAAATGGCTCAATTTTCAGCAGAGGACGGAGCCCGACGCCGAGGGGCGTACCGAGGTGGCGGACAGCGTGCGCCGTCAGTTGCGCCGCGCGTACGGCGCCAAGGTGGAGAAGGACGGAAAGCAGAGTGCGGGATATGCGGAAAGCTTTATCGTCGGTGTCATAAGGGCGCTAAACGGTACGGAGACGCAGGGCGGAAAATATGATAAATTTGCGACATCGGGGCTTCGCCGCGTCAATGCGGCGCAGGTTGCGTATAACCTGCGCGTGGTAGTACAGCAGCCGCTTGCTATCACCCGCGCGGGACTTTTGCTTGACGTAGGCTCTATTCTTAAGGGACTTAAGCTCTCTCCCGCGAAGGTGCGACAAAACGTCGAGGAGATGCATAAATACAGCGGTATCGCGGTGTGGAAGTCGCTCGGCTTTTACGACGTGGATATATCCCGCGGCCTCGTTTCTCTTATCAAGGGCGACGAGGAAGTGACCGATAAAATACTTGACAAGGGTATGTGGCTTGCGGAAAAGGCAGACCTTACGACGTGGTCGGCGATCTGGAGCGCGAGCAAGGCGCAGGTCGAGCGAGAGCAGGGGCTGACCGCCTCGGACGAGGGGTATTTCGATGCAGTTACCAAGCTTTTTGAGGAGGTCATATACAAAACGCAGGTGGTTGACGGTGTGCTTACCAAGAGCGAATTTATGCGAGACCAAAGTGCAGTTGTCCGTATACTGAGCCCATTTATGAGCGAGCCCGCAACGAACGCGAGCATGCTTCTTGACGCTTATTATCAGTTCAGAATGGACGTGCGCTCCGGTATGTCAAGGCGCGAGGCGTGGAAGAAGAACGAGAAAACGATAATGAGGACCGTTGCCGTATACGCGACGGGCGCGGTGCTTCTTGCTGCCGTTACTGCCGCGATGGACGCGCTGCGCGACGACGACGAGTACGAGGAGTTCGGCGAGAAGTGGAAGGACGCTTTCTGGGGTAATCTCATTGACGAGCTGTCGCCGTTTAACAAGCTTCCTGTGGTGAACGCTATAGAAGATCTCGTCGTATTTGCGGTGTCTGCCGTCAAGGGTGAAAAGGCTTATAACGTTGCACCGCCTGCGGTATGGATGCAGGGGTTCGAGTTCATCGAGAAGGCTGTTAGGGTGTGGACCGATGAGAAGGGCAAGTACACCGATTACGGAAAGGTGTACGAAACTCTGCGCGCGGCTTCGGCGCTCACGGGTCTGCCGCTTGCCACTCTTACCCGCGAGGTCGTTACGATCTGGAACAACGTGATAGGTCCGATGGCGCCGAGCCTCAGGTTGAAAACGTACGATCCGGGAGATCTTAACGAGATAAAATACGCTTATATGGACGGCTACCTCACCAGAGAGGAGGCGGAAGCGAAGCTCATCGAGAACGGACACGCCGCCGATGTGAATGAGGCGTACTTCCTGATCACCGGGTGGGACGATGCCGACGGTGCTTATTCCCGCTTTGACGCGGTGCTTGATGCGGTAAGGCAGGGCGGCGACTTTGACGCGGCGATGGAGGAGCTTACCTCCCACGGCTACGCCGAAAAGGAGGTAAGGAGCAAGGTCAGAAGCGAGGTCGGCGCGTGGTACCGCGACGGAGATATAACCAAGGCGCAGGCAAAGACTATGCTTGAAGCGTATTCGGGCTTGGATGCGGACGACATAACGTCCTACCTCAACCGTTGGAGCTGTGTCGTGGTTACGGGTATCGAGTACGAGGATATTGGCAAAAAGCTCAAGGCGGGCGACATAACGCCGAGCCGAGCCGCCGAGATGTTCGAGCTGTACGGCGGAATGACGAAGGACGCGGCAAAGAAGAAGGTCGAGGCGCTTGAGTTTGAAAAGGCTCACCCCGAATGCGAGGGCATAAGCTACGCCGCCGTGGAGGCGTACCGCAAGCACTGCGAGAGTGCGGGCGTGGATGCGGGGCTTTACTTCGAGGCGCGGCAGTTCTACAATTCCGCCACGAGCGACAAGGACGAGAACGGCGAGGTCGTTAAGGGGCGCGAGAAGAAGGACAAGGTATTTGAGTATATCGATTCCTTGGAGCTTACGCGCAAGCAGAAGGACGCCGTTTACTGCGCTCTGGGATATTCACCCGACAACCTGTATAAAACGCCTTGGCATTAAATTAACCAAGCGGCTTTGGGATAGACACCGAAGCCGCTTTTTTGTATTCTATATATGATAAATGCGAGGAGGTGCGAAAAAATGATGCAGGGCGATTCTTACGGCTTGCCCGTCGAGCTTAAGACGGCAGGCGAAAAAACAATTACTCCTGATGACGTGAGCGATATCGAGATAACCGTCGGATACCTCACGAAAAGATATAGCAGCGGCGACGTTTGGTTTGACTACGATAGCGGAGTGTGGATCTTCCCGCTTTCACAGGAGGAAACGTTTGCTTATCCCGCGTCGCGCGTTAAGGCGCAAGCGCGCGTGGCGTGGAAGGACGGCGGCGTAAACGGCGTTGAGCTGGGGCGCATAAACGTTGCCGAAAGCATTAGCAGGGAGGTGGTCTGATGGTAAACGGAAGTATAGGCAGCGGCGGCAGACGCGTCGTCGGTAGGCTCGGAGAGCCCGTCGTACTGCCCGTTACGCGCTTGATAACGCTGTCGCTGACGGCCAGCGCGTGGGAGGGGAGCGAAAGTCCTTACTCTCAGAAGGTCAGCGCAGGCGGCGTTGACGCACGCAGTAAGGTGGATATTCTGCCGCCCGATGCACAGAGCTATGAAACGATTTTTTGCGGCAATAATCTCTGCCTTGTTGCTGAAAATTTGGGCGGGGAGCTCACGGTATACGCCATAGGCGAAAAGCCCTTGGAGGATATCGTCGTTAAAGCCGCGGTAACTACCGTAAAGGGCGCGAATGGGCGCATCGTAGGCGCGGCTTTAGGAGGCGGTGGCGGAAAAGGTGGCATCAACGGTGTAGATGGCAAAGACGGAGCAGATGGTTATTCTCCCACGGCAACCGTCACACAGACCGCCAACGGCGCAGAAATCGAGATAACCGATAAGAACGGAACAACCACGGCGACCGTCACGAATGGCAAGGACGGCGAAAACGGCAAAGACGGTAAGGACGGAATAAACGGAATTAACGGCATAAATGGCGTTAATGGCAAGGATGGCATATCTGCTACCCATTCGTGGGACGGCACAACCTTAACGATAACATCCGCAAGCGGAACTTCCTCGGCTAATTTGAAGGGAGAGCGCGGCGAAAAGGGAGAAAAGGGAGAAACAGGCGCGGCGGGAGCAAACGGCACGAACGGAAAAGACGGAGTTTCCGCAACACACTCTTGGAATGGCACGGTGCTTTCTGTCACTTCCGCGAGTGGCACATCTTCCGCAGACCTAAAAGGCGACCCTTACACCTTGACCGAAGCCGACAAAGCCGAGATTGTACAAATGGTTATTGAGAGTCTTGGCGGCAATCCTATATTCGGATATGTTGACGAAAATAACAACATCATAGTGTCGGGCAACCTTGCAGACGGATCTTATTCTGTTAAGTACGAAATGGAAGATGGCTCAACGGTTGATATAGGCGACCTTGTGCTTGATACGAATGTTTACTATTCCATAACTAATAACCTCACGAACTGCACCAACAGCAACGGCGCAACACAGGTAGTCGAGGGTGGCAGTTATTTCGCAACCGTTACGGCAAACAGCGGATATGAGCTTAAATCCGTATCGGCTACAATGGGCGGTTCGGCTGTATCGGTTAGCGGTGGCGTTATCAATATTGCAAGCGTAACGGGCGATATCGTTATTACTGCGGTAGCAGAGGAAAAGGCGGTTGAACCGAGCTATACCAACCTTGCCAAGAATTTTGAAGTTGGGCGTTTCAAAAGCTCTGGCGCAATAGATGCTACCACAACCGACGCAACCGCCTGCACCGACTATATTCCGTTCACCCCCGGAACCGTTGTTAGAATAAAGGGATTTGGCGCTTTAGATGACTATAATTGTGTTCAGTATAAATCGGATAAAACTCAATTTAATTCAGCACTTGCAACGAACACCGTAAATGATACCTACCATACGTATTCCTACGATAGCGCAACAGGTATTGTTACTTTAACATCTGTAAATGCGAATTTTGGATTTATCCGTTTCTCTGGAAAGCTCACAGGGACTACCGACGATGTAATCATTACGGTAAACGAGCCTATTGTGTAAGGCGGTGGTTTTATGGCGTATGTTTATAAACATTTCATACCACAGAACATCGCTCCAAAGGGGGTAAAAACCATCGGCGTGTATAACGGAGACGGCGAAAAAGTGACCAATATCCCTTTGGGAAGAATGACACCGCCCAAGACCGAGCCGCTGTATTCCTTTGGGGCAATCAGCGACTTGCATTTATATCCTATTGCGGCGGTTGTATGGAAACCTGAAACAAAGTTAGATAATGCACTTACCTATTTTGAAAATCAAGGCTGTGCTTTTTGTGTTGCTTGCGGCGACCTAACCAATACGGGATTTTATTTGAGAACAAATGAAAGTACAGCAGGTACAGAAGTGCTGGACGAGCGACAGATGGCTAAATACAAGGAAATCTGTGATAAACACACCATTCCCGTCTACGAATTATGCGGAAATCACGAAAGCTACTACGATATGCCGATAACCAACAACCTTGACTTGCTGGAAAAATACACGGGTAAGAGCGTATTGTCCTACACGGTAGAGCAAGGAAACGATTTGTTCATCTTGTGTGGGCAGAATCGTATGTTGCGAGTTATGAGCGACGAGGATTTTGCTTGGCTCGGCGAAACGCTTGAAGCGAACAAAGACAAAAGGTGCTTTGTATTCGTGCATTCTCACATTGATGATAATGTCGAGGGTGGTGTTGAGGATAGCGGAAATCCTTGCTATGCAAGAGAAAACTCGATCTTCGGATATTGGGGAGCGACAAAAACGGCTAACTTCATCAATCTTATGAAGCGTTACCCAAACACAATACTATTTCACGGCCACTCGCACATAAAGTTTGAAGCGCAAGAATTTGACAAGGCTGCAAACTTTAGTAACGAGAACGGCTTCAAGTCTGTTCACGTTCCCTCGTCGGGCGCACCCAGAGAGCTTATAGATACAAATGGAACTTGGGTGGCGGCAGATAGCGAAAGTCAAGGTTATATCGTTGATGTATATGACGATTGTATTGTGCTGAACGGAATGGATTTGATCAACAATAAATGCGTTCCGCTTGGCGTTTACAAGATCAACACCGCCTCTTAATTGGGACGGTTGGATAAAACGAAAAGGAGAGTATGAATAATGTTTAAACTTGCACTGTCAGCAGGGCATTCCAATTCAACAAAGAGGGGGTGCCCGAAGTCCCTTGACCCTAACGGGACGAACGAGTGGGTGCTCAATAATCGCATCGTTGCCAAAATGGAGAAGATCCTTGAGGAATATGACGGCATTGAGGTGCTTCGCCTTGACGACAGAACGGGAGAGCAACTTGTAGAGCTTGAGGAACGTACCGATGCGGCTAATAAGTGGGGAGCGGACTTCTATCTCGCGATCCATCACAACGGCGGTATCAACGGCGGCAAGGGCGGCGGGATAGTCGCCTACGCGCACCCCAAGGCATCTGCCGCATCGTTTGAGTGGCAGAAGGCTCTTTACGATGCCGCCGTAGCCTCCACGGGACTTCGCGGCAATAGGTCGACTCCGCTTGCAAGGAAAAATCTGCACGAGGTCAGAGAACCGAAATGCCCCGCCGTGCTTATGGAATGCGGCTTTATGGACAGCGCGACGGACTGCCCGATAATCCTAACCGAGGACTTCGCAGATAAGATTGCGCAGGCGTTCTGCGACGTTATCGTGGAACGTAGCGGGGTGCAAAAAAAGTCGAAAAAGCCCCTGTATCTCGTGCAGAGCGATGTGTTCGGGGAGCGTGAGAATGCCGAGATAATGCTTGCGGCGCTTGAGCGTGCGGGCTTTGATGGCTTTCGCGTCGTAAAAATAGAATATTGCTGAGGTGTGCTATGTGGATTACGTGGGATACGCTCATAAGCATCGGCGCGGCCGCGGGCGTTATCGCATCTATGGTGGCGGTCGTGCTGAAGGTGCATCGATGGTATTTGAGGCAGCAGGAGCAGGACTGTGAGCTCAAAAAGATGAAGCACGAAAACAGGATCATCTGCGAGGGGTTGTCCGCGTGCCTTGATGGCCTGATGCAGCTCGGGGCAAATCATAACGTCCCCAAAGTGAAAGAAAAACTCGATGAGCATCTGAATGAAGAAGCTCATCGATAAAGGAGGAAAATAATGATAAGATCCAAACTTGCAAAGCTGATAGACGTTAAGTCTATAATGACGCTGATGCTCACGGTTGTGTTTTGCGTTTTGGCAGGACTCGGCGTGATATCCGGGGAGCAGTTCGTTACGATCTTTACCGTGATCGTGGGCTTCTATTTTGGAACGCAAAGCGGCAAGAAGGAAGGCGCGGCTGGCGCTGATAATACCGCAAGGACTGCGACAGAGGGCGCAAAACGCCCCTATAACGCACCCGCCGACGCCGCACCCACCGCTTCGCCGAGCGCATCGGCAGATGGCGACAAGATCGCATAAACTCAAAGAAAAGGGAGGCCCTTCGACCTCCCTTTATTATAAACATAAACGGCATTTTGGCGGCCCCGACGGCGAGCTTGCCGCGTCGATGCGGTATCTGCACCAGCGCTTCAGTATGCCGAACAAAAAGGTGTCCTCGCTCCTTACGGACATCGGTACGGAGGAGCTTGCGCACCTTGAGATAGTGGGCGCGATACTCTATCAGCTCACGCGCGACCTCTCGCCCGAGGAGATACTAGCCTCGCCCTACGCCAACTATTTTGTCGACCACACCACGGGCAACTACCCCGTTGCCGCGTCGGGCGTGCCGTTTGATATGAAGTACGTCGGCGTCAAGGGCGACCCCCTGACCGACCTTGCCGAGGATCAGGCGGCGGAGCAAAAGGCACGCACGACGTACGAAAACCTCATTCGCCTGACCGACGACCCCGACGTTATCGACCCTCTGCGCTACCTGCGCGAGCGCGAGATAGTGCATTTCCAGCGCTTCGGTGATGCGATGCGGATAACGCAGGACGATCTTGACAGCAAGAATTTCTACGCCTTCAACCCAGCGTACGACAAAAAGTAAGGAAAACAAAGAGCAGGTGGGAAACCATCTGCTCTTTGCTACGCGTTTTTTTCGTTTGCGAGGTTAATTACTTTTTTGCCCCGCTTTGCGGCGTACTCCGCCGCCCGCCAAGCTCCGCCGCGCGCTCGCTCGACGTAGCAAATTACAAGATTGGCGCGATCGATCATTTCGCGGTTGCGGATTTGAATTGCGGATTTTGGGTGTGCGATCGATGCCGCGTGAGATATCTCCACGTCGGTATAATAATCGCGGAAGGACTTTTCGTTGTTAATATATTCAGCCGTGAGGTACGGCAGGACTAATACGTGGGCGCTGTTGTCGTCCCTGTGATTTTTTCGCACTCGAAGCACCGTAGAAGATACGCATCGGTCAAAGTCCCCGTTGCGCCCTACCAAAAATTCCACGTATTCGTTTTCGTCAATAATCTCCCGTATTTGCTTTTCCAGAAGGCGCTCGACCTTTAATATATCATCTACGTATCGGTGGCCGAAAAAAGCCACTGAAAAGATCCTCATACGTTTCTCCTTGTTGAAAAGTCCATCGAAGCGTTTGTGCTCGGTGAGCTTTCCCAATCGCTTAATATCCCGTTGTATGTGTGCGGTTATTTAGAACTATATTTTTGCCCGCACAAAACACTATAAACACTATTTGAATGATTTGAATATTTATAGTATATCACAATCTAAAAATAATATCAATAGTCTATGGAGAATTTGTTTCAATACTTATAGACTATTTGTAATATGAAGAGGATGGTATTAAACTATGAGCGATATTGCAAAAACTATAGGACAGCGCATTAGAAATTACAGAACACAAAAAGGTTTGAGTCAGGAGAAGTTGGCGGAGCTTTCCGGTTGTCACGCGACTTACATCGGTCAGCTTGAACGCGGCGAAAAGAACGCAACGCTTGAAAGCATTGAACGCGTCACATCTGCCCTTGGCGTTTCTCTTTCAAGGCTTTTTGAAAAATTGGACGGTCAAGAGGATGATTCTAATAACATTCCGCTTGCTTGTTATGAGTTAATTTCTGCCAAGTCCAAGGAGGAGCAGGAACAGCTTTATAAGATTTTGCTTGAAATGGACAAATATAAAGCAAATTAACGCATACGAGGGGAAAACGCGGAGCGACGCGGTAAAATTATCGTGAATATTACCGCTGAAATTATTATACAATAATAAAAAGCGAGGTGTTAACGATGGATCAACAGTTTATTCGAGAACGTATTTCAATTTTGCGTACGAAAAAGAATATTTCCGAGTACAGAATGAGTACCGATTTAGGTCATAGCAAAAGCTATATACAAAGTATTTCATCGGGAAGAGCACTGCCCTCTATGAGCGAGTTTCTTTATATTTGTGAATATCTTGGAGTAACACCCAAAGAGTTTTTTGACGATAGTATGGACGATCCTCGGCTTGTGCGTGAATTGTACGAGCTATCGCGCAATTTGTCCGAGGATAATTTGAAGATACTTATTGATTTGGCGAAACGCCTGAATGATTAACGGTAGACAAATTTAATAAAAAGCAAAGAGCAGACGGGAAACCGTCTGCTCTTTGCTACGCGTTTTTTTCGTTTGCGAGGTTAATTACTTTTTTGTCCCGCTTTGCGGCGTACTCCGCCGCCCGTCAAGCCCTTTTTGCAAAATTGTTCGATTTTGTTCAAAGTTTTTCCGCCCGTCCGACCTTATATCAGAATGCAAAAATAAGAAAGCAGATGGGGTCATCCATCTGCTCTTATCTGTTCGACGTATTGGAATTTGACAGTATTACAACTGCTTTATCTCATTGGCAATCACAGCAACAGTTTTGGCGTTGGTATCAATTTTAATGGTATTGAGTGCTTGGTACATCGGTATTCTTGCTATGCTTCTCTCAATTACAT
>JAFXAC010000007.1 GCA_017522125.1 Clostridia bacterium
ACTATAAGGTAGAGGTCAAGCTCTCCGAGGAGCTTTTGCGCAAGCTGCTTATAATCAGCCGCGAGGAGGGCAGGAGCGTGAACAATCAATTCCTTTTTATGCTCCGCAATAATATTCAGTATTACGAGCGCACAAAGGGCAGACTCACGCCCCAAAAGCTGGCGGCGGAGGACGTTACACCGTATATATCAGAGGAATAAAAATAACGGCGAAAGCAAACGCTTTCGCCGTTGTTTTTTACATATTAGAGGAGCTTACTATGTCTTCTCTTTCTCTGAAAAGCAGTGAGATGCACCAGAGTCCCGCAAGACCTACGAGAGTGTAGATGATGCGCGCCCAGATGGAATCCTGACCGCCGCATATCCACGCCACGGTGTCGAACTTGAAAAGGCCGATGCCGCCCCAGTTGAGTGAGCCGACGATGGAAAGGATCAATGCTATCTTATCGATGATCATACTCTTAACCTCCTTTGTGGGTTTTGGTCAAATCGGCATTTGCCGTTTTCGACTTCTGTGAAAAGTTTTCCCGTATTGCGCTTTTTTATTCACGCAGCGCGGCAAAAAAAGTAAACGGGAAAAATAAAAAAATGAATATTTACCTCTCCGCTATTTCATAATATAACTAACGAAGGTTTGGAGGTCAACATGGAAAGCTTTGTTTACCGCGTCGCTGACAAGGTCGGAATACACGCACGCCCCGCGGGAAAAATTGTAAACGCGGCAAAGGAATTTTCGGCGGATATAATAATAAGGAAAAAATCGGACGGCAAGGAGGCAGACGCCAAAAGGCTGTTTTCCGTAATGAGCCTTGCCGCAAGCTGTGGCGAGGAGCTTACCTTTATCATAAGCGGAGAGGACGAGGCTGCGGCGGCTCTCGCTCTGAAAAAACTTTGCGAGGAAGCGCTCGGATGACGGCGGCAGAGATGGCGGCAAAAAGAGATACGCGCGTCCTTACGGGCGTGGGCGTAGGTGCGCTTTGCGCATCGGGAACGTTACATTTTTGGAAAAAGAAAAGGCGCGAGGCACAGCCGTACCGCGGCGCGCGCGAGGAAAAGCGGGCGTTTTCCGACGCGCTCCTTCGTGCGCGTGAGCGCACGGCGGTGCTTGCCCGCCGTACCGAGGACGCTGCGGGCGAGGATGCGGCGGCAATATTTGAGATACACGATATGCTCCTTGCCGACGCGGATTTTTCCGAGGGGGTAAGGCGCAAAATAGATGGCGGAAAGACCGCCGCCAAGGCGGTGGAGGCGGTAGCCGAGGAGATGGCGGCGGTGTTTGAGGCAATGGCTGACGAATATTTTGCCGCACGCGCAGCCGATATGCGCGACGTTGGCTCGCGCGTGGTGGACGAGCTTCTGGGCGGCGGCGGTGAGCTTCCCGACGGGCGCGTGATAATCGTAGCCGACGAGCTGACGCCGAGCGACACGGTGGCGTTTGATAGCGACAAGGTGCTTGGATTTGTCACCTTTGGCGGCTCGGTTAATTCACATACCGCCATTCTCGCGCGTGCGCTTGCGATCCCCGCGCTCGTTCGCGTGGGGGAGATAAGCGACGAGTACGACGGCGCGGAGGCGTTGCTTGACGCGGAAAACGGCACGCTTACGCTGTTTCCCACGCCCGATATGCTCCTCAAATTCGCAACGGCGGAGTCGGCGCGAAGGGCGGAGGAGCAAAGGCTTCGTGCGCTCATCTCGCTCCCCGCAATCACCCGTTCGGGCAAAAAGATAGGTCTTTTTGCCAACATCGGCGGCATATCGGGCGCGGAGGAGGCGTACCGCGCGGGGGCTGACGGAATAGGACTTTTCAGGAGCGAATTTTTATTCCTCGGCAGAGATACGCTTCCGAGCGAGGAGGAGCAATATCAGGCGTACAGCCGCGTAGCGCGGATAATGAAGGACAGGGGCGGCCCCGTCGTGGTGCGCACGCTCGACGCGGGCTCGGACAAGGTGGTGGCGGTGCTCGCGGGCGAAAAAGAGGAAAATCCCGCCCTTGGAGTCAGGGGAATACGACTTTTGCTTTCGCACCCCGACGTGCTTCGCACCCAGCTTCGTGCGCTGTGCCGCGCCTCGGCGCACGGAAAAATTGCCATTATGCTTCCGATGGTGGTAAGCGTCAAGGAAATAGTCGGCGCGAAGGAGATATTCGAAGGGGTGAGGCGTGAGCTTGCCGCCGAGGGCGTGCCGATGGCGGAGCGTATTCCCTTCGGCGTGATGATAGAAACGCCCGCCGCCGCGATAATGGCGCGAGAGCTTGCCGCCGAGGCGGATTTCTTCTCGGTCGGCACGAACGACCTTTGTCAGTACACCCTCGCCGCCGACAGGCAAAACAGCGCACTTGCGCATCTTTCACAGAGCGAGGCAGACCTTGAGTGCGTTTTCAGGCTGATAAAAAACGCCGCCGACGCTATCCACGCGCACGGGGACGGCAAGTGGATAGGAATTTGCGGCGAGCTTGCCGCCGACACCGCGCTGACGGCGCGATTTTTAGAGTGTGGCGCGGACGAGCTTTCCGTTTCTCCGCCGTTTTTGCTAAAGCTGAAAGAAAAAATCCGTCTTATTGATTAGGAGAATAAAAATGAGTCTTTTTTCATCTTCAACATCCTCACACAAGCTGCTCAGCGTGGCTGACGGCGAGGTGATACCTCTTTCAATGGTGAACGACGAGGCGTTTTCGTCGGGAATGCTCGGCGCGGGCTTTGCCGTAAAGCCCGTCAAGGGCGTGGTCTACAGCCCTGTCGACGGTAAGGTCATGGGCGTTGCCGAGGCAAAGCACGCGTACAGCATTTTCTCGGACGGCGGTCTTGAGATACTCGTCCACATAGGTCTTGACACCGTCCATCTCGGCGGTCGGAGCTTCACTCCCACGGTCAAGGCTGGCGACGAGGTGCGTGCGGGTGACGTTATCGCCCACGTTGACCTTGCCGAGATAAAAAAAGAGGGATACGACACCGTCATTCCCGTGCTTATGTCAAATATCGACGGAAGCGCCAAGCTTTCGCCGCGCCTCGGCTACGCCGAGGGCGGACGGACGGCGGTGCTTAAGCTCACTCACGGCGGAAAGGAAGAAAAATGAGTAAAACGGCAACACTTGACAAGCCGAAGCGCGATTCGCGCCTTTTCGGCGTACTGCAAAGGGTGGGACGCGCGTTTATGCTTCCCATCGCGCTCTTGCCGATAGCGGGGCTTTTCCTCGGCATCGGAGCGTCGCTCACCAACCCCGCGATGATAGAGACCTACGGACTTTCGTCCATTCTCGGCGAGGGAACGGTCCTGAACTCGATACTGACGATAATTTCGGGTGTCGGCTCGATAATCTTTTCAAACCTGCCGATAATCTTCGCTATGGGCGTTGCCCTCGGTATGGCGGAGGCGGAAAAGGGGACGGCAACGCTGTCCGCGGCGATAGCGTTTTTCGTCATGCACGAAACCATTCACACCCTGCTTTTGCTTACGGGCAGGCTTGAGGCGGGCGTGATGCACGAGGGAACTATTGCGTCCGTCGTCGGCATAACCTCGCTTGAAATGGGCGTTTTCGGCGGCATCGTGGTCGGACTTGGCGTTGCCGCGCTTCACAATCGCTTCTACAAGATAAAGCTGCCCACGGTCATCTCGTTTTTCGGCGGAACGCGCTTCGTGCCGATAATCTCTACCTTCGCATACACGCTCGTCGGCGTGCTTATGTTCTTCATTTGGCCCTATATCCAGTCGGGAATATACGCGCTCGGCGGACTCGTTACGGGCTCGGGCTACGTTGGCACGCTGGTGTACGGATTTATTGAGCGAATACTCATTCCCTTCGGTCTGCACCACGTTTTCTATCTCCCGTTCTGGCAGACGGGACTCGGCGGTACTGCCGTTATCGACGGCGTGACCGTAATGGGTGCGCAAAACATCTTCTTTGCGGAGCTTGCCTCGCCCGCTACCGAGGTGTTCTCGGTCGAGGCGACGCGCTTTATGGCGGGTAAATTCCCCTTTATGATATTCGGTCTTGCGGGTGCGGCGCTTGCTATGTATACGACGGCAAGACGCGATAAAAGGCGCGTCGTCGGCGGTATTCTGCTTTCCGCCGCGCTCACCGCGATGCTTACGGGTATTACCGAGCCCATTGAGTTTACCTTTCTCTTCGTCGCACCCGTGATGTATTTCTTCCATTCTCTGCTTGCGGGCGTTTCGTATATGCTTATGCACGTCTTGAACGTCGGCGTGGGAATGACGTTTTCGGGCGGAATAATCGACCTTACGCTGTTTGGAATCTTGCAGGGCACGGCAAAGACTAATTGGCTGATGATACCCCTTGTCGGAGTGGTGTATTTCGTCATATACTACGCGCTTTTCAGCTTTATGATAAAGCGGTTTGACTATCTCACCCCGGGCAGAGAGGCGGACGGCGAGGCACGCCTTTACACGCGCGCGGATTATAATGCGAAGCGGGCAACGGCGGGTGCGCCCGAGGTCGCGCACGACCCCGAGCTTTCGGACGCCGCCGTGGGCGCGGAGTCTACCTCGTCCGTTATTCTGCGCGGACTTGGTGGCAAGGACAATATCGTAAACCTCGATGCCTGCGCTACGCGCCTTCGCGTAACGGTCAAGGATAGCGCACTCGTTACCGACGCGGTGTTAAAGAGCAGCGGCGCGGCGGGCGTTATACGCCGCGGCAACGGTATTCAGGTTGTCTACGGCCCGCAGGTCAGCGTTATCAAGAGCGAGCTGGAAGAGTATATGAAAACGCTTTAAGCGTTTTCAATTATGTACGGCTACGCCGTAATGATGTTGCCTTCGGCAAATGATGTGGGCTTCGCCCAATGATGTTGCGCCGTTGGCGCAAATTGAGGTAGCTTTTTGCTACGCAAAAAGCGATTTATAAAAATAAAAGCGGAAGAAACGCGAGTTTCTTCCGCTTTTTTTCTTAACTTTGCACTTTGCACTTATAAAACGCTGTGCGTTTTCATGCTTTTACAAAGCTTTTAATATAGCTGTCGATGGCTTCCTGAATGATCTTTTTCGCCTCGTCGGGGCCGAAAAGCTCGCGGACTGCCGTTTGCTTGTTTTCAAGCTGCTTGTAAACGGTGAAAAAGTGCATTATTTCATCGAAAATGTGCGACGGCAGCTCGTCGATGGTCTTGATATTATTGTAGTTCGGGTCGGACATAGCAACGGCGATTATCTTGTCGTCAAGCTTTCCGCCGTCGATCATTCGCATAACGCCGATGGGGTAGACCTGCACGAGCGTCATGGGAAGTATCGCCTCCGAGCCGATGATGAGTACGTCAAGCGGGTCGCCGTCGTCGGCGTAGGTTCTCGGAATAAAGCCGTAGTTTGCGGGGTAGTGCGTAGAGGTGTAAAGCACCCTGTCAAGACGCAAAAGTCCCGTGCCCTTGTCAAGCTCGTATTTGCAGTTACTGCCCTTCGATATCTCCACCAGAGCCGAAAAATCCTCGGGTGTGATGAGGGCGGGATCGATATCGTGCCAAATATTCATGTTAAACCTCTTTTTATTTAGATTATTTGCACCTTGCCGTATATTTAATCACTTAACGTAATCAAATTCAAAATCGTAAATGGACACCGTGTGTCCCTCGTCACAGCCCTTTGCCTCAAGTGCCTCGAAAACGCCACTCTTGCGCAGTACCTTCTGGAAGAAGTTAAGGGATTCGTAGTCGGAGAAGTTTATCTGTCCGCAGAGGTTAAAGAGCCACTCGCCCTCAACGTAGAAGGTATCGTTCTCGCGGCGGATGGTGGTTTCCTTGCCCGCGCTGACGTATGCGTCCTCGGCGGTGTACTCCGCCTCGTATATTTTAATTTCGGGAAGCTCTATAAGGCACTCGCCAACTCGCTTTACGAGCGCGCTAAGTCCCTCGCCCGTCGCCGCGCTGACGTAGAACAGTTCTCTGCCAAGCTCCTTTACGTGCTTTTCAAACGCGTCAACGTCCACGTACTCGCGCACGAGCGCGTCGACCTTGTTTGCCACAACTATCTGTGGGCGCGTTGCAAGCTCGGGGGAATATCTTTCAAGCTCGCGGTCGATTATCTGCATATCCTCAACGGGATCTCTGCCCTCGGTAGATGCAACGTCCACAACGTGAAGGAGAAGGCGGCAACGGTCAACGTGGCGCAGAAATTCGTGTCCGAGTCCCGCACCGTCGGACGCGCCCTCGATAAGACCCGGAATATCCGCCGCAACGAAGCCCTGACCGTCCTCGCCCGTCGACACTACGCCGAGGTTGGGCGAAAGGGTGGTGAAGTGGTAGTCCGCTATCTTCGGCTTTGCCGCGCTTATGCGGGAAAGTATCGACGATTTTCCAACGCTCGGAAAGCCGATAAGCCCCACGTCCGCGAGCATTTTCAGCTCAAGGATAAGCTCCTTTTCCTCGCCGCGCGTGCCGTTTTTAGCAAACATCGGCACTTGACGCGTCGGTGTTGCGAAATGGCGATTGCCCCAGCCGCCGCGTCCGCCGCGGCAGACGGTGAAGCTTTTGCCATCATCGTCGGACATATCGTGTATTATCTTGCCCGTGGCGGCATCGCGTATAAGCGTTCCGGGCGGCACGTCGATAAATACGTCGGGTGCGGTCGCGCCGTGGCACTTGTGGCCCATTCCGTTTCCGCCCGCCTCTGCTATAAATTTGCGCTTGTAGCGGAACGCGAGCAGGGTATTTGAGCCCTCGTCAACGCGGAAAACGATGTTACCGCCGTTACCGCCGTCGCCGCCGTCAGGGCCGCCGTGGGAAACGTATTTCTCGCGTCGGAAGGAAACCGCGCCGTTACCGCCGTTTCCCGCCTTAACAAAAATTTGTATTCTGTCTATAAACATTCTTATTCCTCTTGCGCTGTGCGCTTATTTCTTGTCCTCGTCTCTCTCGCGGATAATGAGCCTTATCGGCGTTCCCTTAAAGCCAAAGGTGTCGCGCAGACAGTTTTCGATATAGCGTTGATACGAGAAATGGAAAAGCTCTGCATTGTTGCAGAAGATAACAAAGGTCGGGGGAGCTACGGATATCTGCGTCATATAATATATCTTCAGCCTCTTGCCCTTGTCGGACGGGGGCTGTACGCGGATAGTGGCGTCGTGAAGCACGTCGTTGAGCATACCCGTGGATATTCTCGTCACGCTCTGGTTGTAAACGTAGTTTATCTGCTCAAAAATATTCGTTATGCGCTGACCTGTGAGCGCGGAAACGTAGAGAATGGGCGCGTATGGCATATACGCAAGGGCGGTGCGTATCTTCGCGTTATAATCGTTTACGGTGGAATTGTCCTTGTCGGCAATGCTGTCCCACTTGTTTACGACGATTATGGACGCGCGTCCCGCCTCGTGAGCGATGCCCGCTATCTTCTCGTCCTGCTCGGTAATTCCCTCGGCGGCGTCTATCATAATAAGGCAGACGTCGGCGCGGTCGACCGCGGTGTGCGCACGAAGCACCGAGTAATGCTCAACGCTGTCCTTTATCTTCGCGCTGCGGCGAATACCCGCCGTGTCGATAAAGGTGTACTCGCCGTAGGTGTTCGTGACCTTGGTGTCTATCGCGTCGCGCGTAGTGCCCGGGATATTTGAAACGATGAGGCGTTTTTCGCCGACTATGCGGTTGATTATCGAGGATTTGCCCGCATTCGGCTTGCCGATAACGGCAACCTTGATGCCCGCCTCCTCGTCCTCGCTCTCACTCTGTTCGGGGAGCGCGGCAAGGACCGCGTCAAGCAGATCACCGCTTCCCGTTCCGTGAATCGATGAAACGGGTATGGGGTCGGTATCAAAGCCAAGCTCGTAGAATTCGTAGAATTCATACGGCGTCTGACCTACCTTGTCGCATTTGTTTACGACGGGGATTATCGGCTTTCCGCTTTTTTTCAGCATTACGGCAATTTCGCGGTCGTCGGCAACAAGACCTGCGCGAACGTCGCACATAAAGACGATAACGTCTGCGCTTTCTATGGCTATCTCCGCCTGCACGCGCATCTGCGCGAGAATGATATCGTCGGTTTTAGGCTCTATACCGCCCGTGTCGATGACGATAAGGGGTCTGCCGCACCATTCGGTCTCGCCGTAGATGCGGTCGCGCGTAACGCCCGGGGTGTCCTCGACTATGGCGCGTCGCTCGCCTATGAGCTTATTGAAAAGAGTGGACTTTCCTACGTTCGGGCGTCCTACTATTGCAATTACGGGTTTTGACATTTTCAGTTCCTTTTATTGTTATTTCGTCGGGCTGACGTTGAGATATGCGTTTACCTTGTCAAGCGGAACGGAGAACTCGGCGTAGTAGCCTGACATTGCGTTCAGCTCGATTATAAGCACCAGAGAGGTGGGGGTAAAATAGCTGTCGGGGTAGGTGGAGTAGAGCTTGTAGTTTTTGTACTGCTCCATCATTTCGGAAAGGCTTACGGTGCTTGTGATATTATCCTCGCCGCTTATCTGTGTGAATTCTCCCGATTTAAAGACGTTCATCACAGAGCCGAAGTCGGAGTAGAGCTTTGCCATTGAAACGGTCTTGCCCGTGCTGAGGTTGAAAAGATAGCTGTATGCGAACTCGTTGTCGCCGCTACCGCCTGAGTACTTGACCTTTGCGCTTGAGCGCACGGCAAGGAGATTATTGCCAAGGTAAGTCACGGCGGTGTCAGTTACCTCGTATTTTACGGTGATGCCTGCGGCGATATCCTCCTCGACGTTAGTGACCTTTGCGTCAAACTCGATGTCCGCAAGGGAAGCAAGGGAGTCGTTTATCTTCGTCTGCATATCCGCGTTTGAAAGTCCCGTCAGCTTCGGGTAGCGCAGGGTGCGCGAGCTTTTTGACGAGCCGCCCGAGCCGAGATTTTCGGTGACGGTGACGACCTCAAACTCGTAAGTGATTATATCGACCTGCGCCGTGGTTTCCTCGGGTGAGGTGGTGACGGTGGGGGGCGCTGTCGTAACGTCCGTGTCGGGGGAGGTGGTGGAAACGTCGGGGGATGAGGTGTCGGGGGAGGTGGTGTCGCTTGAAAGCACCTCGGCGGTCGTTTCATAGGGAATGGGAGGGCGTGTTTCGCCCGCGTGGAGCGTGTTCATTACTCGTCCGTCATCTGCAATGAGGGCGCAGGAAGAAAGCGAGAGGGCAAGCGCGGCAAGGCAGAGCCAAGCGGCGGCTTTTTTCGTCATAAGCTTTTTCATATTATTACCGTTCCTTTTTCAGTTTTCGTAAAGCAGGGCGCTGACAAATTCTCCGCCGTCGCACACGGTGGTCGACACGGGAATGCCTATCCTCTCCGAAAGCTCGTCGGGCGAGATGCCGTCAAGGAAAAGGTCGCCGTCGGCGCGAAGCGCGTTGCGCGGGAAAAGGAGCAACTCACCAAGGTCAGTGCCGTTTTCTTTGGCTTCTTCGACCTGCGCGGCGATGTCTCCGCCTGTAAGAAGCCCCGAAACCGTTACGCTCTCGCCGAAAAAGTCGTTTCTTATGCGCAGGACGTTTATCTTCAGCCCCTCGCACACGCTCTCGGCGCGGCGGCAGACGCGGCATATCATATCGTGCGCGGCGTAGCCCGTTACTACGGTGAGCGCCACGCGGCGCGTGGGCTTGTCCTCGGCGGCAAAATCAAGCTCGGCGTTTGCCTCCGCCTCGAAAAGCGGGAGCATTCCCACGCCGTTTTCAAGCTGGGAGAAATCCTCGTAATATTCCTCGGGGGGCAGGGCAACTCCGCCACGAACGTAAAATTCGTCGGAGCACCAGAAAAGGCGCGAGCCGTAAAACGATTGGCAAGCGTCGCCAAAGGCGGTGACCTGACCTACCACGGCGCGGCATTCCTCGGGGGTGAAAAGCGAGAGGGGATAAAGCCCGTCGCGGTGCTTGGTAAGTCCCGCGGGGACTATCGAAACGCTCTCAAGCGCGGGGTGGAGCGCGGCAAGGTCGTGCATCGTGCGCTCAAGCTCCGCGCCGTCGTTTATGCCGCGGCAAAGAACTATCTGTGCGCATATCTTAATGCCCGCGTCGGCAAAGCGGCGAAGGTACGAAAGCACCTCACCCGCAAAGCGGTTGTTAAGCATCTTACAGCGCAATTCGGGGTTCGTGGTATGCACGGACACGTTGAGGGGCGAGATGTGCATCTCGATGATGCGCTCTATCTCGTGCTCGGAGAGGTTCGTCATAGTGATGTAGTTTCCGTGCAAAAACGAAAGGCGCGAGTCGTCGTCCTTGAAGTAGCAGGACTCACGCATTCCCTTGGGGTTTTGGTCGATAAAGCAGAAAATGCACTTGTTGCGGCAGGACTGCTTTTTGTCCATAAGGGGCGTTTCAAATTCAAGACCTATATCGTCGTCCTCGGCTTTTTTTATCTTGACGCTGACGCTTTTTCCGTCGCGCAAAAGTGCGAGGGTGACCTTGCTTTCGCAAAGGCGGAAGCGGTAGTCAAGAACGTCGGCTATCTCCTTGCCGTTGATGCTTACGAGAACGTCGCCCGTGCGAACGCCCGCTTTTTCGGCAAGTGATTTTTTCTCAACTCCGATTATTTTGACCATTTTTGCGCCCCCTTTGCATAGTAATACACAATAATTATAGCACAAAACGCCGCGTGTGTCAATCTCGCGCTTGACATTTTTATATTATTAAGATATAATTCAATAAAAGAAAAGAGGTGTGAGCGTGGAGATAAAGGAGATAGCAAGGATAAGGACGGATTTCCCCGAAAAATTCGGCATACCGCGGCAAAGCGGCAGAGTTGCCGAGCTTCGCGGAGAAATAACTTTTTTGCCCGAATACCAAAGCCGTGAGGCGCTTCGCGGGCTTGAGGGCTACTCGCATATATGGCTCGTTTGGGGCTTTTCGGCAAACTCGCACGGTGCGTGGTCGCCGACCGTCCGCCCGCCGCGGCTTGGCGGAAACCGCCGCGTCGGTGTGTTTGCCACGCGCTCGCCCTACCGCCCGAACCCCTTGGGGCTCAGCGTGGTAAGGCTTGAGGGCATCGAGCTTGACGGCAAGGACGCGCCGCGCCTCATCGTCAGCGGTGCCGACCTTATGGACGGAACGCCCATTTACGATATCAAGCCGTATCTGCCCCACGCCGACGCAATTGACGGCGCGCGCGGCGGCTTTTCGGCGGATTTCGTCGACTATGCGCTGAAGGTGGAGTTCCCCGACGAATTGCTTTCGCTTCTGCCCGAGGACAAGCGTGCCGCCGCCGTTGCGGTGCTTGCCGAGGATCCGCGCCCGTCGTATCAGGACGACCCCGAGCGCGAGTACGGAATGTCCTTTGGCGGCTTTGAGATATATTTTAAGGTCAAGGACGGCACGCTCACCGTGGGGAGAGTGGAGAAAACGGCAAAGCCGTTTTCTCAGTGAAATCCGACTTCGTCGGGTGAAATACGGCTTCGCCGTGTGAAATATTTGCCCAAGGGCAAATGTGAAATATTTCGCTACGCGAAATGTTAAGGTAGCTTTTTGCGGGGCAAAAAGCTTCATTTTGAAAATGGAACAGCGCACTCTTTGCGTCATTCCGAAGGCGCTTCAAAAAAGGCGTGAAAGGGGCAATTTTTAGCGTCATTCCGAAGCTCTTACGAGCTACTTCGAGTAAGAGCGAGTGAATCTCGCCGTTTTTCCGCAGAAAAACGGCGCTTGATGTTAGCACCCAATCGATTTATTAGGGATTTGGCACAAAAAATACGGCTACGAACTATTTGAGGCGATAGCGCAACTTCGCCTCCCTCCGAGAGGGAGG
>JAFXAC010000063.1 GCA_017522125.1 Clostridia bacterium
AAGGTATAAAAGCGGGAGCGAAAGGTGTTGAGGCGGCAAGCAAGGCACACGGAGCTTCGCAAAAAATGTAAGGAGTATTAAAATGGGAAGACCAAAAAACTTTGCAGATCTGCTTGAACAAGCGAGATCGAAGCCCGACCTTCGCCGCGCGCTCGATGCGCGTGGTATTTCAATAAAAAAAGCAGGACGCGCACGTGCAGGCTGGAGATGGCGCACGACCGACAAAAAGGGCGAGGACGGCGACCTCTCCTCCGTTGTGTTCATAGAGTGTGCGGACGGATCGTGGTTTGCCTACGATAATAAGCAACGCACGGGCAAGCTCACACTCGATGCGATAGACGTTATGACAAAGCTCGTAGGCGTTGAATTTGACGATGCGATATATCTGCTCACGGGCGGTAGCATCGGATCTGCGCCGACTCCTGCGGCTGTGGAGAAGGTCAAGGCGAGGGTGGAGGCGGTAGCCTCCCTCCCTCCGCTAAGCTTTAAGGAAGCAGAGCTGCCAAAGAAGAACCACGCGGCATTCAAGATGTCCTTTGCGTATCTGATGCAGACGCGCTGTATCCCGTACGCCCTTGTAAACTCGCTGATGGCGCAGGGGATAATCTACGGCGGAACTAAAAGGAGCAAGAACTCCGATACCACACATCCCTACGTCGTGTTCCCCATTATAAACCGTTCAGGCAAGATAGTAGGAGCTGATCTTCGCTCCCCTCTGAGCGGTAGCTCCTTCAGGCAGATAGCTTACGGTAGTAATCCAAATTACGCTTGGGGATTTAGATATTGCATTGACAAGATAGAGCTTGACACTCCCATCTTCTTCTGTGAGTCGCCACTTGATGCGATGAGCCTGTGCGCCCTGACCGAGATCCCCGGCGTGTACATATCCCTCGGCGGTGTGAAGGATATGACGATGAGGAGTATGGTTTTCAAGCTGGGAGGAACTCCCGTCATAACCGTTGATAACGACGACGGAGGAAGAAAGTTTGCGGCACGTAATCCGAGTTACAACGATATGCTCACTCCGAGCGTGGAGGGGGTAAAGGATTGGAACGATCTATTGAAGCACTACATTGAAACGGGAAAGGATATCCCGATGATGAAGTACGACAAGGTAAACGTTGCCCCGATCTTCGATGGGGATGTCGTCGGTATGGCAGACCCCGAAAATGAGCTTGAGGGTGACGAAGCCGAGCCGACGGACGAAAGCGCAAACGACGAAACAGCATAAAGCAAGGCGCGCTCCATCACGGGGCGCGCCCTTTTTTCTTTTGTTTCGGAACTCCCAACTTCTGCACCACAGGTGCAGAAGCTCCCCTCGCGCATCACGCCAACTTCGGACCCACTGGGTCTAAAGTTACCTTGCGCGGAGCGTAGGGGTTAAAATTGTACCACCCCTCTTTTTCCTTTTGTTTCGGAAGCCCGCCGCAGGCGTCCGCCGAAAACGGCGGCACTTGGCGATGCTTCCGCGCCGAGCCTCGCGGGAGGACGCGGGGTATAAGGTACTTTTCTCTGTGCGAGAAAAGCATACGTCAGGGGCAGTCCCCCGACGTATTTTCAGATTAGCGCAAGATACGGATGTGTCGGACAAAAGTCCTCACATCCCATCTTGTCGGCTGCGCCGAAGGCTTAAGGGGATCTTGCTCCCCTGACCCTCGCCGTACGGTACGTATGGTATGGTACGCCTTCGGCGCAGCTCCCTAACTTTGGACCCAGTGGGTCCAAAGTTGCTATGAGCCGTTCGCCTAACTTCGGACCCACTGGGTCTAAAGTTACCTTGCGCATAGCGTAGAGGTTAAAATTGTACCACCCTTTTCCCCTTGCTGCTGAACCTCGCGCCCTCGATGTCATACCAAACGGCGTTTAGTATGACATTTTATTTTTTGGCAAAAAACCACTTGACTTTTTCAGGTGTGCGTATTATAATAAATTATAAAACAAAAACGGCATCCACAAGGATGCCGCCCAAAGCCCGAAACACGTGACGTTGACGCGTCGCGCGCTTCACAAAGTCCACCGTTCTGAGCGGATAGACCTTGCTTGGCTGTGCTAAACAATTTCGGTTTAGCTCATCTGAATTGGAAGTAAAAAGTTTTTTACGTTCCAATTATAGCATAAGTTTAAGTGTTTGTCAACGCCCTGCGGAGGATTTTAGACCGCAGGCTTTTTTGTTGCCTGCGCAGGCTCATTGACAACCGAATAGCGTTGTTTTCTTCTTTCCACCTGCCGCCCCTTCAACAAGGGCAAGCCCTCGACCGACAAGCTGCGGCGCAGCTTGCGACTGTGAGATGCCTTCTCGCTTATGGCAATGACTTAGCAGGGGGACATAATGATACTTGGGACTCATACGAGTTTCGCTCCCGTAACAAAAAGGGGGCTGTCCGCATTAAGACTGCGGCAATGCAATCGCAAAGGCTGCGATGAGAACACGGCGCGGGAACAGTCTTTCGTTTTTGTCAAATACCCACCGTCGCATATTTGCGACGGCGAGTAAATGTTGGCGGAGATGGAGAGATTTGAACTCTCGCGCCGGTTACCCGACCTACACCCTTAGCAGGGGCGCCTCTTCGGCCTCTTGAGTACATCTCCACGTACCTTGTGGACGCCGGTTGCATAGTCCACTCGATTATTATAACCCATCTTATCCAATTTGTCAATACCTTTTTTTATTTTTTTCCTTTTGTCCCTTCGCGCCCACGAAAATGCGCGCTCGCGGGTGAGATGCGCGCTTTCGCTTGCCCAAGCGCGAATGCCGGAGAAAGGTGGTTTTTGTGGCACGAGGTGGACGAAAATGGGCAAAAATGACATTCCGTGTGGGCGAACAGCCGCCGCAAAAACCAAAAATGCACTCCTCGTATTTGTTCATTTTGTCCAAATCCTCGTTATTTTTTTATCAAAATTGCAAGAATTGCACAAAAAATTTAAAAAAACATTTGACTTTTTTGTTTCTTTATGTTAATATGTATTGTGAATTAACGTTCGCTATTTTTAGCAAACCCGAAAGGAGAAAACGATGAACACACAAGCTGTTTCGAAAAAAGGCATTTCACGCCTTTTCTCAGCTCTGCTTTCGTTCGTGATGTTTTGTTCGATGTTCGTCGGCGTTCTGGATTTCACGTCCATTGAAACGTCCGCCTTCGATCCCACATCCTACAGCATCCCCACGAGTGGCACGACGTCCTCGTACTACTTCAGAGCGACCCCCACAGTATTTGAGATGGGCGACGGCTACGCCGTAATTTGGGTAACCAACTTTACGGGTACGGGCTACATCAAATACACCTATCAGGGCAAATCCTACACCGTCTACGACGAGATGGCAGGTATTGTCAAGACCAACGAGAACATCCACGTTGTCAAGGTTCCCCACGAGCATATACTCGATAACACCTACACCGTTTATTCTCAGGTGGTCAGCGCTAACAACGCTACGACGCTGACCTACGGCACGACCGTTTCCTGCGGTCCTCTTAAGCTGAACAAGTACGCAAGCGAGGACGAATTCAACGTTCTTCAGCTTACCGATACGCACAGCTACCCCGACCGCGCGATGAAGGCGGCAAAGCAGTTCTCCACTCGCCCCGACCTTATCGCATTTACGGGTGATATCGCAACGTATTCGAGAAACAAGGACGATATCATCAACAACGTATTCGGTCTTATCGGCAAAGTTTCCCGCGGACAGTTCCCCGTCGTTTACTGCCGCGGTAACCACGAAACGCGCGGACGCTACGCCGCGATGCTCCGTGACTATTTCCCCACCGAGACGGGCGAGTTTTACTACGATTTTGAGTACGGACCCTTCTACGGCGTCGTTCTGGATACGGGCGAGGACAAGGTCGATACCCACGTTGAGTACGGTGACACCGTAAACTTCAAGGAGTACCTTAAGAACGAAAAGGCGTGGCTCTCCACCCTTACGCCCTCCTCCAAGGCGTTCCGTATGGCTATCTACCACATACCCAACCTCGGAAACCTGAACGCAACGGGCATTTCCTTCGTTCCCCAGCTCAACGCTCTCGGACTCCACTTCGGTATCTGCGGTCACTACCACTCTACCTCGTGGAAGGCATCGGGCTCGTACAGCCTGAACTTCCCGCAGCTCATAATGGGCGGCGACCCCTACGGCACTACGGGTGACGTTACGGCGGCTCGTCTGACCTTTACGAAGGATTCCTCGGGCTCAAAGACGCTTGACATTCGCGTTGCAAGCCAGAACGGTAACACAAAGCTTGACAAGTCGATCAGCATCGGCAGCACCAAGGCTTCCGCCTCCAAATACTCTCCCGTTGATTTCGGTCTCAACCAGAAGACCGCCATCACCTCCATCGGACTTTCCTTTACCGCACACCCCGTCGTATTCGAGACGGGCGACCCCGACTACTACACCGTTTGCTTCGCAACCAGCGCAAGAACTATGGGCTTTGTCGAATACTCGTATCTCGACACCACCTACAAGGTCTTTGACGAATCGGGCGGCGGACGGCGAACGTACGATACGCTGCATACGATACAAATTCCCAAAGCGCACCTTAATAACAACGTTTACCGCGTCGGCGGTATCGAATGCACGCGCCACGACCCCAACCACCACGCAAAGGGCACGAGCTGTCTTAGCTACTACTACGTCTTTGAAAACAGAGATTCGGGCGAGGCGGTAAACGTATTTAACGTCCCCGACCTCGTATCCAGCGCTTCAAACACCACCGAGGAGACCGTTGCCGCGGCAGTTGCGGCGCTCGGAACGAGCCCCGCGCTCATTATCGCCAACGGTGACTCCCGCGCTGTAAACAACAATGCAGATTCCATCGCAACCATGCTCGACGGTCTTGCCGACATTTCGGGCTCGGCGCACCCCGTCGTTTACGTGCGCGGCGACCGCGACAACCTCGGTCAGTACGTATCCCAGCTTCCGAGATATCTCTCGCTTGACGATTTCTACTACACCGTTGATTACGACAACTACACCTTCGTCGTAGTCGATACCCTCTCTATCGCAAGCTCTCACAGCTCGCTCAACGTGGGCGGCACGTACCTTGCTGAACAGAATGAGTGGATAAACTCCCTCACTCTTGACGAGGACAAGACCACCGTCGTTCTTTCGCACATTCCGCTTGACACCTACGATGCAAAATCGGGCTATTCTTGGCGCGCGGCTCTTGAATCCAAGGGCGCAGACCTGTTTATGTCAGGTAATGACAGCGCGGGAAGCTTCGGTGTCAGCATTACCGACGGCAACGTGCTTTCCGTCAAGGGCGGCGGCTACAAGTCCTCCTCCTCTGTCGGAACCGCAGTAAACGTCCTGCTTTCGGGCGATTACGCAAAGATAACCGCAGTTAACAACAGCGGCTCTACCGTTTATAACAAGACCTTCAGACTCTTTGGCGCGGTTGAGGTAAGCTCCTCCATCGCGGCAGTTGAGCCCACGCTCACGAACGGAGTTTACTCCATTACCGAAGCGGGCAACCTCGTTTGGATGTCCGAAAACGTCGGAAAAATGAACGGCTTTAAGGGCAAGACGTTCCGCCTTGACGCGAACGTTGATATGAAGCTCGTTCCCTTTACCCCCATCGGCGGTAATACTGCCGAGTACGTTGACTCGGGCGCGACCTGCAATAAGTTTATGGGCACGTTCGACGGCAACAATAAGACCATAAAGAACCTTTACATCGACCTTCCCAACAATAACAGCTACGTAGGCCTCTTTGGCTACGCGCAGGGCGCGACCATAAAGAACCTTACCCTCGCGGGCGGCTGTGTAAACGGCGCGATGTACCTTGCCGCACTCGTCGGACTTGCAGAGAACTGCACCATTACCGGATGCTTTACCTACGCTGAGGTACAGAGCGTCGGCACCAAGGTCGGCTCTATCGCGGGTCTTGCAACGGGTACTACCATCAACTCCTGCGGTAACTTCGGTATAGTTTCCACTACCTGCAACGATTCTGCCATAGTGGGCGGTTTCGTAGGTCAGTCGTATGCGGACGAAGTAACCAACAACTTCAACAACTCCTTTAACCGCGGACACGTTATAGTCGGCGTAGGTCAGGCAGCGACCCCCTCTAAGGGTCACGTCGGCGGACTCGTTGGCTACTCGGGCTCGTCCCGCGTAAATATCGCAAACTGCTATAACACGGGCGCTACCGTAAGCTATGCGGCAGGCGGCGCGGGTGTCGTAGGCTCTTACAAGGCTACGGGCTATATGACCATCACCAACACCTACTACGTGCGCGGAAACGCATACTATCAGCAGGCATTCATGGATGCGTACAGCGATTGGTCGAATGCGGCAGGCTCCGGCACCGTTGAAAAATGGGATGCGTCGAGCATGAAGACGCAGAACTTTGCTACCACGCTCAACTCCAAGGTATTCATCTACAACGCAAGCATAAACGACGGCTACCCCGTACCCGCAGTATTCCTTAACATCGATACCTCGAACACAGAGTACTCCATAACCGTTGACGAAAGCTCGGGACTTACCATTTCGGGCGGCGTGCTTTACGGCGTGAGCGCCCAGACGCTTGCCGACGAGCTGCGTCAGAACATCACGAACGAAACGGGAATCACCATAAACGGCACGGGAACGGGCAGCACCGTAACCCTTACCGTTGACGGACTCGTAGTTGACACCGTTATCATCGCCATCGTGGGCGACCTTGACGGCGACGGTGACATCACCGCGAGCGACTACGTTGAGCTGAAGAACGCCATCGTTACCGACGAAGCCCCCCACGGCATCTACGCTTATGCGGCGGACGCCAACAGCGACGGCGTATTTACCTCGCTTGACCTGCTTCTTGTAAGCTCCTACGTTTCGGGCGTAGTAACCGTTATTGATTAAAATGAAAATTGGGGCTTCCCACAGGAAGCCCCATATTTGACTTCATTAAACCTAAAAACCGAAGGGAGAAAAAATGAACGCAACAGCCATCCATACCAAGGGCTTTCACCGCCTTTTCTCCGCACTGCTTTCCTTTGTAATTTTCTGTTCGATGCTTGTTGGCGTAGTGGAATTCACGTCCTTTGAAACGTCCGCGTTTGACCCCACGTCATACGCGATCCCCACGAGCGGCACGACTGACTCGTACAAATTCAAAGCGACCCCCGCCGTCTACGAAATGGGCGACGGCTACGCCGTTATCTGGGCGACGAGCTTTGACGGCACGGGATATATCAAATACACCTACGGCGGCACGGAGTACACCGTGTACGACGAGGTGGCGGGAATCGTAAAGACCAACGACTACATCCACGTCGTAAAAGTCCCGCACGAGCATCTTCTCGGCAACTCCTACACCGTTTACTCGCAGGTCGTCACCAACAACAACGCCTCAACTTTGAGCTACGGCACGACCATTTCCTGCGGACCGCTCACGCTTCGCAAATACGACAGCGAAACGAGCATCGACATCCTTCAGCTGACGGACACGCACAACTACGCCGACCGCGCGCTGGCGTCTGCAAAGCAGTTTTCCACCACGCCCGACCTTATAGTTTTCACGGGCGACGTAGCAAGCTACATTCGTAGCAAGGATGAAATAGTAACCTACGTATTTTCCATTATGAGTAAAGTGTCGCGCGGTCAGTTCCCCGTAGTTTTCTGCCGCGGCAACCACGACGGCTGGGGACGCTACGGAGCGATGCTCCTTGACTACGTACCCACCGAAACGGGCGAGTTCTACTTTGATTTTGAATACGGACCGCTCTACGGCGTTGTTATCGATACGGGCGAGGACGTAGCGCCGAGCAACAACGACCCCTACAATCAGGTCACCAATTTTGACGAGTATATGGCAAAGCAAAAGGCGTGGCTTTCCACCCTTCGCCCCTCGTCAAAGCCGTTCAGCCTTGCTATCTACCACATTCCGATATTGAACAAGCTCCGCAACACCACCACGATGAACTATGCGCCTCTGATGAACTCGCTCGGCTTCCATTTTGGTATTTGCGGACACAATCACAGTACCTCTTGGAAAGCCAAGGGCTCGTACAACTTGAACTTCCCGCAGATTATCGTGGGCGGCGACCCCTACGCAAGCGACGTTACGGCGGCTCGATTGAGCTTCAACGTGGATTCCACGGGCACAAAGACGCTTGACGTACGCGCCGCGAGCCAGTCGGGAACGACAAAGATCGACAAGTCGATAACGCTTGAGAGCGTAAAGGGCACACCCGACGAGGTCACGCTCGGCGAAACGGGACGCGAACAGCAGATAAGCGTATCAAATACGGGGCTTACCTTTGCGACGAAGCCCGTCGTGCTTGAGGTCGGCGACCCCGAATACTACACCGTCTGCTTTGCAACCACCACGCGAGCGATGGCGTTCGTCGAATACACCTACGACGGCGTTAAATATCAGCATTTTGACAGCACCTCGGGTGCGCGGCGAACCTACGACCCCATACACACGGTAAAGGTTCCCAAGGCGCATCTTGACAACAACAGCTACCGTGTGGGCGCATTAGAATACACAAAATACGACGCGCCGTACACGCTTAAACAAGGAAACGGATGTATCAGCGAGTATTTCGCGTTTGAATGCAAATCGGCATCCGACGAGGTGCGCGTTTTCAACGTTCCCGACCTCGTTTCCAGCGCATCCTCCGATACCGAGGAGACCGTGACCGCCGCTATCAAGGCGCTTGGCACGAACCCCGCGCTCATTATTGCGAACGGCGACTCGCGCGCATCGGTATACGATGCCGACGCGCTCGTTTCCATGATAGACGGACTTGCCGATGTTTCAAGCTCGGCTCACCCCGTGCTTTACGTTCGCGGTGACCGCGACAACCTCGGCTATTACACGGGTATGCTTACAAGATACCTGCAAAACGATAAGTTCTATTATACCGTAGACTATGCAAACTACACCTTCGTGGTGCTTGATACCCTCGCCGTGGCGGACTCCCACTCCTCGCTCCTTGTAAGCGAGAGCTACCTTGAAGCGCAAAACAAGTGGGTAAGCTCGCTTCGCGCGGATAGTGGCAAAAATCTCGTAGTAATTTCCCACGTTCCGCTTGACACCTACGATGCAAAATCGGGCTATTCTTGGCGCAAGACTCTTGAAGCCAAGGGCGCGGACATCTTCGTGTCGGGCAACGATACCGCGGGAAGCTTTGGAATTACCGTAACCGACGGCAGGGTGCTTTCCGTTGAGGGCGGCGGCTACAACGCCGCAGACGCAAGCGCGACGGTTGCCGACGTACTGCTTACGCCGAACGGCGCAAGCGTGCGCGTGCTTGACGACAGCGGCACGGTAGTCAGCGAGCGAAGCTTTACGCTTGCGGGCGCGACCGAAACGGGCACTCCGAGCGCGGAGTACGCTATATCCCCCAAGCAAGATTCGGGACTTTACGTCAAGGGCGGTATGCTCTACGGCGTAAAGGACGGCTCAACGCTTGACGCTATACGCGCATCCCTTGCCAACACCGGCGGTGTAAGCATCAGCGGCGTGGGCACGGGCGCGACTATAACGCTCACCGTAGACGGCAGAGTGCTTGACACCGTAACGCTTAATATTTTGGGCGACCTTGACGGCGACGGAAGCATTGATGCAAGCGATTATATGGAAATGAAAAACGCCGTCATCGAGGACGAAGCACCGAGCGGATTTTCCGCCTACGCGGCTGACGCCAACGGCGACGGAATCATCACCTCGCTTGATCTGCTTCTTTTAAGCTCCTACGTTTCGGGCGTGGTGAAAGACCTAAGCTAAAACCTTTTCGGGGCTTCCTGCGGGAAGCCCCCGTTTATATTTTAAGGTAATAATTTCATTTTGATATTGACAAAGCGGTGTAAAAAATGATATTATTATTATAGATAAATATCTATACTCAAAAACTGCAAAGGAGAAAAAGATGAGTAGACTGAGAAAAATCTTATCGGCATTTTTGTCAACTCTTATGATCGTTTCCGCATTCGTCGGCGTGATAAGCTTTGGCGCGTCCGTCGCAAGCACGGTCGAGTTTGACGTAGACACCTTCGGCCTCAAAAAGACGGGCACGAGCGCAAAGATAGACTTCCGCGCAAACCCCGGCGTTTACGAGGTCGGCGACGGCTACAACGTCATTTGGGTAACCACCTTCAAGGGTACGGGCTACATAAAGTACACCTACGAGGGCAAGGAATACACCGTTTACGATGAGGACAACGGCGTTATCTGCACCAATGAGGACGTACACACCGTAAAGGTTCCCCACGAGCATCTTGCAAACAACACCTACACCGTTTACTCTCAGGTAGTAACGGCTAACAACGCATCGGGCGTTACCTACGGCGCGACCATTTCCAGCGGCGAGATACCCTTCAAGGGCTACGACGGCTCGGGAACTGTAAACGTGCTCCAGATCACCGATACGCACGACGCGCACGCAGGTACGCAGGCAGTAGTCAGAGCGCACAAGGGTAAGGACGTTGACCTCGTTGCCTTTACGGGAGATATCGCAAACGACCTCCCCGAGCGCAAGGACATTCTTGACGACCTGTTCCCCCTTATGGCTAACGCCACGGGCGGACGCTTCCCCATCATTTACTGCCGCGGTAACCACGAAACGCGCGGTAAATACGGAACTATGCTGCTTGAGTATTTCGAAACCAAGACGGGCGAGTTCTACTTCGACTTCAACTACGGCCCCCTTTACGGCGTAGTTCTTGACACGGGCGAGGACAAGTCTGACTCCGATAAGGCGTACGGCGGACTTGCCAACTACAAGGAGTACATAGCGGCTCAGGCCGAGTGGCTCAAGACCCTCACCCCCCAGAAGGATGCCGCGTACAGACTTGCCATCTACCACATTCCGCGCCTACAGACCCTTGCGGGTGGCGCTGTGGACATCTCAAAGAACCTCAATCCCCTCGGCTTCCAGCTCGGTATCTGCGGTCACGACCACTCCAACAGAATCGAGTACCCGGGAACTAACGGCGTTAACTTCGAGCAGGTAGTTCTCGGTCAGAGCGTCGGCGGACTTTACGAGTTCAACGGCGACAAGATAAACTACGTTGCGACCGACAAGAACGGCTCGACTAAGATGAGCAAGGAATTTACCGTTCAAAGTAAGTTTGGCGCCGTTGGCACTGCAAAGACCCCCATTTTCGGCTTGAACCAGAAGACCGAAACGAGAGCGGGCGGCTCCAACGAGGTAACCGCCGAGCCTACCGTTTTTGAAACGGGTGACAATTACTACACCATCGTATGGGCTACCTCCAAGGACGGCGGCGCGTACGTTGAATACACCTACAACGGCAAGCAGTATCAGGTCTACGACGAGGCAGGCGGTTTCGTCCGCACTACCGACACCATACACACGGTAAAAGTGCCGAAGGCGCACCTTAACAACAACACCTACCGCGTTGCGTGCTTCAATATGCGCTCGCAGTCGGGCTACACCTTCTCCCGCGGAAGTATGGCGGTGAGTAAGGATTATAAGTTTGAGAACAACGCAACCGCAACCGAGATCCCCGTTCTCGTTTGCCCCGATATCGGCGTTAACCTCGCAAGCGACGCGCTGACGCGCCTTTCCTCTGCGGTTGCCGCACTCGGAAGCAAGCCCGCGATAGTTTCGGTCAACGGCGACAGCGTTGCCGACATCGCAAAGATGATGGGCATCGTTGGCGTTCTTCAGGCCACCCACACCGCATCGGGCGGTACTCACCCCGTAGTTTACACGCGCGGCGCGGCTGAGATGAAGGGCGAATTTGCATCTCGCCTCGGCTTCTACCTGCGCACCACCACGGGCGAGTTCTACTACTCGTTCAACACCACGAACTACACCTTCATCGTTCTTGACGACGCCGCACTTTGCGAGCATTGCGCAAAGAACGCGGGCGAGCTTATTCTGCCCGAGGTCATTCGCGAAAAGCAGACCGCTTGGCTGAACTCTCTTGAAATTGCGCAGTCCAAGGATATCGTAGTCATCTCCCACGAGGCGGCTATCGACAACGAATGGATGGAAATTCTCCGCGCAAAGGGCGCACCCCTCGTTATCAGCGCGTGCAGCGGCGGCTTCTCCGTCGATGACACGCAGGGCGTTGTGAACGTCGAAGCAGGCGGCTTTAAGGACGGCAAGTACGTCGTTTCGATGCTCACCGTAAAGGGCGACAGCGTTGACGTTAAGGCTACCGACAGCACGGGCGCCGTTGTTTACGAGCAGACGCTCTCGCTTGCTGAGTTCCCCCGCGAGGTAACTCCCCCCGCTGACACCACCCCCGGCACCGACCCTGCTACCACCACTCCCTCGGCTACCGAGGAAGGCGGATGCGGCTCAAGCGTCGGCTTTGCCCTCGTTCCCGCAGTAATTGCTTCGGCAACGCTTTGCGTAAAGAGAAAGAAAAAGGACGACTGACAGCCTACGGCTGAGTGAAAACGCTCCGCGTTTTCAAATGATGCATTTGCCCTTCGGGCAAATATGATATACGCTTCGCGTATGATGAATGATGTATTTGCCTTACGGCAAATATGAAGGAAAAAAGAGGTTGAAGCCGCAAGGCTTCAACCTCTTTTGTTTTATTGAATGCTTTTTGCGGTAGCAAAAAGCTTCCTTAATTTGCGCCTACGGCGCAACATCATTGGGCGCAAGCCCACATCATTTGCCGAAGGCAACATCATTTGCGCCCACGGCGCAACATCATTACGGCAAAGCCGTATTTCACCCGACGAAGTCGGATTTCACTGTGAAAACGCGAAGCGTTTTCACAAAACGCGAAGCGTTTTCACTTTTCTATTGACAAAGCGCTACAAAAAATGGTAATATAAATCATCACCACACGAAACCCGAAAGGAGAAAATCAAGTAGAATGAAAAAGTTTTTATCCGCATTTTTGTCGGCACTTATGATCGCGTCCGCATTCGTCGGCGTAATAAGCTTTAGCGCGTCTGCCGCAAGCACGGTCGAGTTTGACGTAGACACCTTCGCTCTCAAAAAGACGGGCACAAGCGCGAAGATAGATTTCCGCGCCAATCCCGCCGTTTACGAGGTCGGCGACGGCTACAACGTAATTTGGGTAACCACCTTCCGAGGCACGGGCTACATAAAGTACACCTACGAGGGCAAGGAATACACCGTTTACGATGAGAGAGACGGCATTATTTGCACCTACGAGGACGTACATAGCGTAAAAGTGCCCCGTGAGCATCTTTCAAACAACACCTACACCGTTTACTCGCAGGTCGTAACCGCAAACAACGCCTCGGGCGTTACCTTCGGCGCGACCATTTCCAGCGGCGAGATACCATTCAAGGGCTACGACGGCTCGGGAACGGTAAACGTTCTTCAGATGACCGACACGCACGAGGGTCTTAACACCACGCAGGCGGTTGCCAGAGCGCACAAGGGCAAGGACGTCGACCTCGTCGTGTTCACGGGAGATATCGTAAACGCTCTCCCCAAGCGCGATAATATGCTTGACAAATTCTTTCCCCTTATGGCTAACGCCACGGGCGGACGCTTCCCCATCGTTTACGGCCACGGCAACCACGAAACTCGCGGCTCGTACGGAACTATGCTCCTTGAGTATTTCAAGACCGAGACGGGTCAGTTCTACTTTGATTTCGAGTACGGACCTCTTTACGGCGTAGTGCTTGACACCGCCGAGGAGGCAGGCGACTTCTACGAGGGATACGGCGGACTTGCGAACTGCAAGGAATACGTTACGGCACAGGGCGAGTGGCTCAAGAGCCTTGCTCCGCGCAAGGATCTCGCGTTCAGACTTGCCATCTACCATATTCCCCGCCTCAACAACCTTGCGGGTAAGACCGTAAACCTTTCCAAGAGTATGGGCCACCTCGGCTTGCAGCTTGGTATCTGCGGCCACGACCACACCTTCAGATTCGAGGCAAAGGGCAACAACGGACTCCAGTTCGAGCAGGTAGTGCTCGGTCAGAGTGCCGCCGGACTTTACGAGTTTAACGGCAACAAGATAAAATACGTTGCAACCAGCTCAAGCGGCTCAATAAAGGCGAGCAAGACCTTTACCATTCAAAATAAATTCAGCGCGCCCAGCACTCCCAAGACCCCCGTTTTCGGCTTGAATCAGAAGAGCGAAACGAGAGCGGGCGGCTCTAACAAGGTAACGGGAGGCCCTACCGTTTTCGAAACGGGCGGCGATTATTACACTATCGTTTGGTCGACCTCGATGACGGGAGGCGCGTACGTCGAATATAAATTCGGCGGCAAGCAGTATCAGGTCTTTGACGAGGCGGGCGGATTTATCCGCACGACCGACACCGTCCACTCGGTAAAAGTGCCGAAGGCGCACCTTAACGGCAACACCTACCGCGTTGCGTGCTTCAATATGCGCGCAAATTCGGGCTACTCCTACTCGCGCGGAAGCGTGGCGGTGAGTGATTATTACAAGTTCGAAAAGAACACCGCAACGAATGAAATTCCCGTTCTCGTTTGCCCCGATATCGGCGTTAACACCGCAAATGACGCGCTGACGCGCCTTTCCGCCGCAGTTGCCGCACTCGGAAGCAAGCCCGCGATAATTTCGGTAAACGGCGACAGCGTTGCCGATATCGCCGAAATGAAGGGCATTGACGGCGTGCTTCAGGCTACCCACGCGGCGTCGGGCGGTACTCACCCCGTTGTTTACACGCGCGGCACGGCTGAGATGAAGGGCGATTACGCATCCCGCCTCGGCTTCTATCTGCACACCGAAACGGGCGAGCGCTACTACTCGTTCAGCACCGCAAGCCACACCTTCATCGTGCTTGACAACGCCGCACTTTGCGAGCATTGCGCAAAGAACGCGGGCGAGCTTATTCTGCCCGAGCTTATCCGCGAAAAGCAGACCGAGTGGCTGAAATCGCTCCAGATCGCCGAGTCCAAGGACGTCGTTGTTATCTCCCACGAGGCAGCTATCGACAACGAATGGATGGAGATCCTTCGCGCGAAGGGCGCACCCCTCGTTATCAGCGCGTGCAGCGGCGGCTTCTCCGTTGACGACACGCAGGGCGTCGTAAACGTCGAAGCGGGCGGCTTCAAGGACGGAAAATATACCGTTTCCCTGCTCACTATAAAGGGTGACAGCGTTAACGTTAAGGCTGCCGACAGCACGGGCGCCGTTGTTTACGAGCAGACTCTCTCGCTCGCTGACTTCCCGCGCGAGGTAACTCCCCCCGCGACCGAAGCACCCGCAACCACTACCGCGCCCTCTACCAAGGAAGGCGGATGCGGCTCGGCTATCGGCTTTGCTCTCGTTCCCGCAGTAATTGCTTCGGCAACGCTTTGCGTAAAGAGAAAAAAGAAGGAACACCCCCTTGGGTGAATGAAGTTGGGGCTTTGCCGCAACTTTACCGTGAAAACGCTCCGCGTTTTCAAATGATGCATTTGCCCTTCGGGCAAATATGATATACGCTTCGCGTATGATGAATGATGTATTTGCCTTACGGCAAATATGAAGGAAAAAAGTGGTTGAAGCCGCGCTTCAACCACTTTTGTTTTTATGAATGCTTTTTGCTCTGCAAAAAGCTACCTTAACATTTTGCGCAAGCAAAATATTTCACATTTGCCCTTGGGCAAATATTTCACACGGCAAAGCCGTATTTCACCCGACGAAGTCGGATTTCACCGTGAAAACGCGAAGCGTTTTCACTTTTCCCTCTTGACAACCCATCTCCCTTGTGCTATAATTGTAAAGATAAGATAGGGGAATGCGGGCAGACGCACGCCAAGCCCCAAAAAACAGGAACGGAGGACTTTATCATGCCTGCAAAAATGCTTAAAAATTCAGCATTCGGCGCACAGCACGGCACTAAGGCGTCCTCCTTTGATTTTTCCTCTTATGAAGGTGTTGAAGTGTTTGAAAATTCCGATAGCGTTATTATTCTTCCCGGCTTTTGTGATGTGCATGTGCATTTCCGCGAGCCGGGTTTTTCCTATAAGGAAACCATAAAAAGCGGCTCTATGGCGGCGGCACGCGGCGGTTTTACCGACGTTTGCACGATGCCGAACCTGAACCCCGTCCCCGACTCTGCCGAAAACCTCGCGCTTCAGCGCGACATCATCGCGCGTGACGCCGTGATAGGCGTTCACCCCTACGGCGCAATTACCGTAGGTCAGCGCGGCGAGGCTCTTGCCGACCTTGCGGGTATGGCGGGCGGCGTTATCGCCTTTTCCGACGACGGCAGGGGCGTGCAGAGCGACGAGGTGATGCTTGCCGCAATGAAGCAAGCCAAGGAGCTTGGCAAGATGATAGTCGCGCATTGCGAGGTCAATTCCCTTCTGCGCGGCGGCTATATCCACGACGGCGAGTACGCGCGCGCGCACGCTCACCGCGGCATCTGCTCCGAGAGCGAGTACGCACAGATAGCGCGCGACCTTGAGCTTGCCGCAAAGGTCGGCTGTGCCTACCACGTCTGCCACGTTTCCGCAAAGGAGAGCGTTGAGCTGATACGTCAGGCAAAACGCACGGGCGTTGACGCGACTTGCGAGACCGCGCCGCACTACCTTGTGCTTGACGATAGCGATCTTAAAGAGGAAGGACGCTTTAAGATGAACCCACCCCTGCGCTCCGCCGCCGACCGCGAGGCGCTTATCGAGGGAATAAAGGACGGCACGGTGGATATGATAGCCACCGACCACGCGCCCCACTCCGCCGAGGAGAAATCCCGCGGGCTTGAGGGAAGCGCGTTTGGCATTGTCGGGCTTGAAACGGCGTTCCCCGTGCTATACACGCACCTTGTGCGCGGCGGAGTGCTGACGCTTGACGAGCTTGCAGCACTTATGTGCCACAATCCGCGCCGCCGCTTCGGCATCGAGTGCGGCGACAGCTACAGCGTTTGGGATATCGGGGCGGAATTTACCGTCAACCCCGACGAGTTCCTTACGATGGGCAGAGCAACGCCATTTACGGGCGATAAGCTCTTTGGCGTGTGCCAAAAAACGGTATATCAGGGCAAAACTGTCTGGGAAATAAAGTAAAACGGAGGAGATAAAAAATGGCAAAAAGAACGGATCTTAAAAAGATACTCATCATAGGCTCAGGTCCTATCATCATCGGTCAGGCGGCAGAGTTTGACTACGCGGGCACGCAGGCTTGCTTGGCACTTAAGGAGGAGGGCTACGAGGTCGTACTCGTCAACTCCAACCCCGCGACCATTATGACCGACACCACCATCGCGGACAAGGTCTATATGGAGCCGCTGACGCTTGAATATATTGCAAAAATTCTTCGCTACGAGCGTCCCGACGCCATTCTCCCCGGCATCGGCGGACAGACGGGACTCAACCTCGCTATGCAGCTTGAAGAGAAGGGCATTCTCAAGGAGTGCCGCGTAGAATTGCTCGGAACGAGCAGTGAGAGCATCGAGCGTGCCGAGGACAGAGAGCTGTTCAAGGAGCTTTGCCAATCCATCGGCGAGCCGACCATTCCCTCGGAGATAACCTACAGCCTTGAGGAAGCCAAGGTAGCCGCTAAGAAGATAGGCTATCCCGTAGTGCTTCGCCCCGCGTTCACGCTTGGCGGAACGGGCGGCGGCTTTGCAAACAACGAGGAGGAGCTTATCGAGATAGGCACTAACGCCTTCCGCCTTTCCCCCGTTCATCAGGTACTTATCGAAAAGAGCGTTAAGGGATATAAGGAAATCGAATTTGAGGTAATGCGCGACGGAAACGACCACGCAATTACCATTTGCGGTATGGAAAACATCGACCCCGTCGGCGTTCACACGGGCGACTCGCTCGTCGTTGCGCCCATTATGACGCTTTCCGACCACGACGTTAAGATGCTTAACGACAGCGCGATAAAGATAATCCGCGAGCTGAAGATAGAGGGCGGCTGTAACGTGCAGTTCGCGCTCAACCCCCACTCCAGCGAGTACTATCTCATCGAGGTCAACCCCCGCGTAAGCCGTTCGTCCGCGCTTGCGTCCAAGGCAAGCGGCTACCCCATCGCACGCGTTACCGCGAAGATAGCCGTAGGTATGGCGCTTGAGGAGATAAAGATTGCCAACACCAACGCCGCGTTTGAGCCGCGCCTTGACTACGTCATCGCAAAGCTCCCCCGCTTCCCGTTCGACAAATTCACCACCGCGTCCAACACCCTCGGCACGCAGATGAAGGCAACGGGCGAGGTAATGGGCATCGGCTCGAACCTTGAGGAATGTCTGCTCAAGGGCATTCGCTCGCTTGAGGTCGGCGTAAACCACATATACCACCACAAGTTTGACAATATGTCCGACGCGGACATTCTCGAATACATCTCCACCTTCCGTGACGACAACATCTTCGCCATCGCCGAGATAATCGCGCGCGGCACGAGCGTGGAAAAGGTACACGAGATAACGCAGATAACCCCCTTCTTCCTTGAAGCTATCAAGCACATCGTCGATATGGAGGAAACGCTCAAGGCGCATCCCTTCGAGCTTGAGACCCTCACCGCCGCAAAGAAGATGGGCTTTAGCGACAAATACGTCGCAAGAATGTGGAAATGCACCGAGCTTGACGTGTTCAAGTTCCGCAAGGAGCATAAGCTCTTCCCCGTTTTCAAGATGGTCGACACCTGCCACACGGGCGCGTACATTCCCTATTTCTACTCCTCCTACACGGGCGAGAACGCATCCGTCCTCACCGACAAGAAGAAGATAGTAGTTCTCGGCGCGGGACCTATCCGTATAGGTCAGGGCGTAGAGTTTGACTACTCCACCGTCCACGCCGTAACCACCATTAAAAATTCGGGCTACGAGGCAATCATCATAAACAACAACCCCGAAACCGTTTCGACGGACTACACCACCGCCGACAAGCTCTATTTCGAGCCGCTCACGCCCGAGGACGTTATGAACATCATCGAGTTTGAGAAGCCCGAGGGCGTTATCGCCTCGCTCGGCGGACAGACCGCAATAAACCTTGCACAGCCGCTTCACGACCTCGGCGTTAAGATAATCGGCACGGATTGCGCCGCTATCGACCGCGCGGAGAACCGCGACGTTTTTGAAAAGCTCCTTTCCGAGCTTAATATTCCCCAGCCCCGCGGCGCGGCAGTTACCAACATCGAGGCAGGTGTCAAGACCGCGCGTGAGATAGGCTACCCCGTGCTTGTCCGTCCCAGCTTCGTGCTTGGCGGCAGAGCAATGCAGATAGTCGGCAACGAGGAGCAGCTCCGCCACTACCTTAAGACCGCCGTTGAGATAGACGAGGACAAGCCCGTTCTCGTTGACAAGTACATCAGCGGTAAGGAGGTCGAGGTCGACGCTATCTGCGACGGCAGAAACGTGTTCGTCCCCGGTATTATGGAGCTTGTTGAGCGCACGGGCGTTCACAGCGGCGACAGTATCAGCGTTTATCCCACCTTCTCGATATCCGACAAGGTCAAGGGCACTATCCTGCAGTACGCAAAGAAGCTCGGTCTTGGCATCGGCATCGTCGGTCTTTACAATATCCAGTTCATCGTCGACAAGGACGAGAACGTCTTTATCATCGAGGTAAATCCGCGCTCCTCGCGCACCGTTCCCTTCCTTTCCAAGGCAACGGGCTACAGCCTTGCGGACATCGCGACCGAGGTAATCCTCGGCAAGAGCCTTAAGGAGCAGGGTATTTTCGACATCTACCCCGAGGAGAAGAAGCGTTGGTACGTAAAAGTCCCCGTATTCTCCTTCAACAAGCTGCGCGGACTTGACGCATACCTCTCCCCCGAGATGAAGTCCACGGGCGAGGCGATAGGCTATGACGATAAGTACTACCGCGCGCTCTACAAGGCACTTCAGGCATCGGGAATGAAGCTGCAAAACTACGGCACCGTCTTTGCCACCATCTCCGACAAGGACAAGGAGGAGGCTCTGCCCCTTATCCGCCGCTTCTACAACCTCGGCTTCAACATCGAGGCTACCGAGGGAACTGCTAATTTCCTTAAAAAGAACGGCATCAGAACGCACATTCTCCGCAAGCTTGACGAGGACAGCGACGAGATACGCGACGCTCTCTCGCAGGGACACATCGCGTACGTTATCAACACGCGCGACGTTGACTCCATAGGTCAGGCAAGCGACGGCGTGATGATACGCCGCTACGCTACCGAGAACAACGTAACGATAATGACCTCGCTTGACACCGTCAGCGTCCTGCTCGACGTGCTTGAGGAAACGACGCTTACGATTTCGACTATCGACTCGTAAGGTGAAAACGGCTTTGCCGTTTTCACAGTGAAATCCACCTTCGGTGGGTGAAATCCGACTCCGTCGGGTGAAATACGCCTGCGGCGTGTGAAATATTTTGCTTCGCAAAATGTTAAGGTAGCTTTTTGCCGAAAGGCAAAAAGCTATCCTATTAAATAAAGAGGAAAAAATGAAACAATCCATATTCACGATAATTGAAAACGCGGCGCTGACGCGCGACGTTTGGCGTATGCGCCTGCGCGGCGACACGAGCGCGATAACGGCGGCGGGGCAGTTCGTCAACATTCAGCTTGACGGTCTTTTCCTGCGCCGCCCCATCTCCGTTTGCGACTGCGAGGGCGACGTGCTTACCCTCATTTACAAGGTCGTCGGCAAGGGCACGGCGCAAATGGCAAAAATGAGCGCGGGCGAGACCCTTGACGTTCTGACGGGACTCGGCAACGGCTACGACCTCTCCTGCGCGGGCGAGCATCCCTTGCTCATCGGCGGCGGCGTGGGCGTTCCCCCGCTTTATATGCTTGCAAAACAGCTCCGCGCGCGCGGACTTCGCGTGTCCGTAATACTCGGCTTTAACACCGAGAGCGAGATATTCTGCCGCGAGGACTTTGCCGCCCTCGGCTGTGACGTTACGGTTACCACCGTTGACGGAAGCTACGGCACGAAGGGCTTCGTTACCGACGCTATGGGCGCGGATTACAGCTATTTCTACACCTGCGGCCCCGAGCCTATGCTCAAAGCGGTCTACCGCGCGTCGAAAACGTCGGGACAGATGAGCTTTGAGGAGCGCATGGGCTGCGGCTTTGGCGCGTGCATGGGCTGCTCCTGCAAGACGCTTACGGGCAACAAGCGCATCTGCAAGGAAGGCCCCGTTATGAGAAAGGAGGAGATAATATGGGAAGACTGAGCGTAAACCTTCTCGGTATCGAGCTTGATAACCCCGTTATCCCCGCCAGCGGCACTTTTGGCTACGGCTACGAATTTGCCGAGCTTTACGACATAAACGTGCTTGGCACGTTCTCCTTCAAGGGTACTACGCGCGAGGCGCGCTTCGGCAACCCCACGCCCCGCATTGCGGAATGCTCCGCGGGTATGATAAACGCGGTGGGACTTCAAAACCCCGGCGTTGACGCGGTCATAAGCCACGAGCTTCCCTTACTTAAAAAATGCTTTAATAAAAAGGTAATGGCTAACGTTTCGGGCTTTTCCGTCGAGGATTACGCCTACGTTTGCGAGCGACTTGACGCCGAGGAGCAGGTCGGCTGGCTTGAGGTCAACGTAAGCTGCCCCAACGTTCACGGCGGCGGAATGTCCTTCGGCACGTCGCCCGAGGCGGCGGCAGAGGTGGTAAGGGCGGTAAAGGCAGTCACCAAAAAGCCCGTGATAGTCAAGCTCTCCCCCAACGTTACCGACGTCGTCGCTATCGCCAAGGCGTGCGAGGCGGCGGGTGCGGACGGCATAAGCCTTATCAACACCTTGCTCGGAATGCGCGTGGATATACGCCGCCGCCGTCCCGTGATAGCCAATAAAATGGGCGGCTTTTCAGGCCCTGCCATCTTCCCCGTAGCGGTGAGAATGGTCTATCAGGTGTCCCACGCGGTAAAGATACCCGTTATCGGAATGGGCGGAGTCGCATCCGCCGAGGACGTTATCGAAATGATGATGGCGGGCGCGACCGCAGTTGAGATCGGCGCGCAGAACCTTATCGACCCCTACGCGTGCAAGAAGATAATCGAGGACCTGCCGCGCGTTATGGACGAATACAAAATTGAAAATCTTAAAGATATAATAGGAGTGATAGAATAATGGGAAAAGACGTGATTATCGCGTGTGATTTTGACAGCGCGGAAAAGACATTTGCGTTTCTTGATAATTTCAAGGGCAAAAAGCCCTACGTTAAGATAGGTATGGAGCTTTACTATGCCGAGGGCCCGTCCATCGTGCGCGAGATAAAGGCGCGCGGACACAAGATATTCCTTGACCTTAAGCTCCACGACATCCCCAACACCGTTAAAAAGAGCATGGCAGTTCTCTCCCGCCTTGACGTGGATATGTGCAATCTTCACGCATCGGGTACTGTTCGTATGATGGAGGCGGCGATCGAGGGACTTACCCGTCCCGACGGCACTCGCCCCCTGCTCATCGCCGTAACACAGCTCACCTCGACCGATCAGGAGAGCATGGAGAACGACCTTCTCATTCACGAAAGGATCGACGAGGTAGTAATGCACTACGCCGCAAACGCCGCAAAGGCAGGTCTTGACGGCGTCGTTTGCTCCCCCCTTGAGGCAGAAAAGGTACACGCAAGATGCGGCGCAGGCTTCCTTACCGTTACCCCCGGCGTGCGCTTTGCCGACGGTGATATCGGCGACCAGAAGCGCGTTATGACTCCCGCCGAGGCAAAGAGGATCGGCTCTGACTACATCGTCGTCGGCAGACCCATCACCGCCGCCGCCGATCCCGTTGCCGCATACGAAAGATGCGTAAGCGAATTTTGCGATTAATTTTCGGAGGATATAAAAATGGAAAGCTACAAGAGAGAATTTATACAGTTCCTTGAGTCCGCAGGAGTGCTGAAATTCGGTGATTTCACCGCAAAAAGCGGCAGAAAGATACCCTACTTCATCAACGCGGGCGATATAAAGACGGGCGACCAGATAGCAAAGCTCGGCGAGTTCTACGCAAAGGCGTATCTTGAAAAGGTCGGCAACAAAAAGACCGTCCTTTACGGCCCTGCATACAAGGGTATTCCGATCGCGGTAAGTGCCGCTTGCGCACTTTCAAAGCACGGACTTGACCTTCCCTTCTTCTTCAACCGCAAGGAAGAAAAGGACCACGGCGAGGGCGGCGTTTTCGTAGGCTACAAGCCGCAGGCAGGCGACGAGATAGTTATCGTCGAGGACGTTATCACCGCGGGCACGGCTATCCGCGAGAGCATGGAAAATATGCGCTCCCTTGAGGGCGCGCGCGTCGTTGCCACCTTCGTAATGGTCGACCGCAAGGAAAAGGGCAAGGGCGAGGACGGCAAGTCCGCTATGGCAGAGGTAGAGGCTGAATTCGGCTTCCCCGTTTACTCGGTAGTCGACGTTTACGACATCATCGAGTACCTTGAGGAGGACGAAAAGAACGCCGAAAACGTACAGAGAATAAAGAATTATCTTTCGGTAAACGGTGCAAAATGAGAAGCGTAATCGACACGCTCGACCTGACGGTCGAGGAAATACAATCCCTTATAGACACCGCCGAGGATATCGCGCATAACCCCCAGAATTATGCCGAAAAATGCAAGGGCAAGAAGCTTGCGACGCTCTTTTTTGAGCCGTCCACGCGCACGCGCCTCAGCTTCGAGGCGGCTATGCTTGAGCTTGGCGGCTCAGTCATCGGCTTTTCCGACGCGGGAAGCTCGTCCGCATCCAAGGGCGAGAGCGTTGCCGACACGGTAAAGGTCATAAGCTGCTACGCCGACGTCATCGCAATGCGCCATCCGCGCGAGGGTGCGCCCCTCGTTGCCGCGCACAATGCGTCCATTCCCGTTATCAACGCGGGCGACGGCGGACATTGCCACCCCACGCAGACGCTTGCGGACCTTCTTACCATTCACCGCGAAAAGGGCAGACTTGATAACCTTACCGTCGGCTTTTGCGGCGACCTTAAATACGGCAGAACGGTGCATTCCCTTATCGCCGCGCTGTCGCGCTACACGGGAATAAAGCTCGTTCTCATCTCCCCTGAGGAGCTTCGCGTCCCGGGCTACGTTACCAAGGGCGTGATAAACGAGGCGGGAATGCCCTACCGCGAGACCGAAAGCCTTGAGGACGCAATGCCCGAGCTTGACGTGCTTTATATGACTCGCATACAGCGCGAGAGATTTTCGGATATCGACGAGTACGAAAGGCTCAAGGACAGCTATATTCTCACGCTTGAGAAGCTCGCAAGCGCAAAGAGCGACCTTATCGTGCTTCATCCCCTGCCCCGCGTAAACGAAATAAGCGTAAAGGTCGACGACGACCCCCGCGCTTGCTATTTCAAGCAGGTAATGAACGGCAAGCTCATGCGCATGGCGCTGATACTTAAGCTGCTCGGCGCGGTAGATGAGCCCGACTCGCACCCCATTCCCGACGGTGCGCTGATAAACGAGATATGCTGTCACAACCCCGCGTGCATCACGAAGGTGGAGCAGGAGCTTGACCAGGTGTTCAAGCCCGTCGCCCCCGGCGTGTACCGTTGCATTTATTGTGAATCGAAAGCGAAGATATAAAAAAAGCGGCGCAATGCGCCGCTTTTTAAATGATGCATTTGCCCTTCGGGCAAATATGATGCGCGCTTCGCGCATGATGCACGGCTTCGCCGTGTGATGTGTTTGCCTTGCGGCAAACGTTAAGGAAAAAAGCGGAAGAAACTCGCGTTTCTTCCGCTTTTATTTTATTTATGCTTTTTGCGAAGCAAAAAGCATTCGGTAAAATTACCATTCGGGAGCTTTTGAGTAATTATATTCGTCAAAAAGGTATAAATACGAATTTTTAACGAATAATATACTTGACTAATATATGATAATATGTTAAAATATTCTATGAAAAGGTGTAAATACGAATTTTTGACGAAAGGATAGCGAGATGATTGAAAGAAAACAATATTTGGATCAGCTCATTTCAAAAAAAGAAAACGGTCTGATCAAGGTGATCACGGGAATCAGAAGATGCGGCAAATCCTATCTTTTATTTGAAATTTATCATAAGTATCTTAATTCCATAGGCGTTGACGATGAGCAAATAATCGAGCTTGCTCTTGACGATGATGAAAATATCAGATACAGAAACCCCATAGAGCTTGGCGAGTATATTCGCAGTATCATTGCGGACAAGGATAAGACCTATTACATTTTCCTTGACGAGATTCAAAAGGTCAAGACCGTGAAAAATCCTTATCTTGATGATGAAAACGAAACCGTCAGCTTCGTTGACGTGCTTCTTGGGCTGATGAAAAAGAAAAATGCAGACGTGTACGTTACGGGCTCTAATTCCAAAATGCTCTCGTCGGATATTCTTAGTGAATTTCGCGGCAGGGGCGACGAGATCCGCGTTCATCCCTTGAGCTTTGCGGAGTTTTACGGAGCATATAAGGGAGATAAGCGCGATGCTTGGATAGAATATTATACCTACGGCGGTATGCCGTATGTGTGCAGTCTCGCTGAGCACAGGGCGAAAGCGCAATATTTAAGCGGTCTTTTCGATAATATCTATTTATCGGACATACTTGAGCGTCATAGCATTCGTGACAAGGGAATACTTGACGAGCTTTTGAATTTGATCTCGTCCTCCGTTGGCTCGCTGACCAACCCCCGCAAAATAGCCGATACCTTTGCAAGCGTGGAGCGCATAAAGATAAGCCCTGATACCGTTTCTCAATATCTTGATTATTTTATTGATGCGTTTATGCTCAATAAAGCACAGCGCTTTGATATCAAGGGGAGAAAATATATCGGCTCGCCGCAAAAATATTATTTTTCCGATATCGGACTGCGTAATGCAAGGCTGAATTTCCGACAAACCGAGGAAAATCACATTATGGAAAATATAATATATAACGAGCTGATAATACGCGGCTTTACCGTTGACGTGGGCGTTGTAGAGTATAATTACAAGGATTCCGAGGGCAAAAGTAAAAAGACCAACCTCGAGGTAGATTTCGTTATTACCGACGGCGGCCGCAAGTATTATATTCAATCCGCACTTACGGTAGGTGAAGAGGACAAGAGATTGCAGGAGGTGCGCCCGTATGCAAGGATCGCGGACTCATTCAAGAAAATCGTTGTGGTAAAGGATAATATTATTCCTTGGCACGATGATAACGGGGTGCTTTATATAGGAATTGAAAAATTTCTGCTCGACCCCCGCGCGATGGAGCTGTGAAAACGCTCACGCGTTTTCAATGAAGTTGCGGCTTTGCCGCAGTGAAGCGCGCTCCGCGCGTGAAGCACGGCTTCGCCGTATGAAGTGTTTGCCTTGCGGCAAACGAAAATGAAGCTTTTTGCCAAAAGGCAAAAAGCCACCTTAACTTTGCACTTTGCACTTTGCACTTTCTAAAACACCTGCGGTGTTTTAGAAAAAAGGTTGAAGCCGAGGCTTCAACCTTTTTGTTTTTATTACATCTTGATGTTGGAAAGCTCGGCGTCTGCCTTCGTCCAACCAAGACCCATGTACTTTCTCTCTTCCCAAGCCTTCTTTGCGATCTCGAAGGATTCGGGCAGAGGCTTCCAGTTCGACAGGGTTCTGGGGGGCATACCCGTGTCGTCCTGACCTTCCTTGCGGAAAGGAGTCCAGTGGTCGTTCTCGTACTTCTTACGATCTTCCTCGTCGTCAAACTTAGGAACATCGTAGGTGATACCGCCGTTGCAAGCGGACTTCCATGCGAGAATACCGATAGCGGACATTGCGCATGCACGGTATACGTTGAGCCAAGGCTGCTCGTTGTTTCTGATAGCCTCACCGAAGTAGTACATTACCCAGAAGTCGCCGCCGCCGTGGCCTGCCTTGTTAGCAAGCTCCTCGTTTGCGGGCCAGCTGGGAGAGTAAGCACGGAAGCCGGGCTTGTCGCCTCTGTTGGACTTGGTGTGCCATACGTTGAGGAATCCGCTTACGCGGTCCATCTCGCAGTTACCGTGAGTGCAGTGGAGGGTGGTGATGTTAGACTCGTTACGGAACGCGCCCTGAAGGGTACGAACGACCGCACCGTTGGACATCTGGCAAACGATGATTCCGCCGCTGTCCTGAAGTCTGATCTCGCTTCCACGGAAGCTCTGGTCCTCGATCTTGGGAACGAAGCCGTTGACCTTGGTGGGAACGGTGTTGGTGATATGCATGATGGGCGCAATTGCGTGCGTGCAGTAGTAGGTAGAGGGGATCTGGTTTCTCCAGTGGTAAAGTCCGGGAGCGATGTTGTGGGTGGTAGAGGGATCCATAGGATGGCAGTACTCGCCCTCGCCGTAGAGAAGCTCGCCAAGCTCGCCGCTCTCGTAAAGACGCTTCATCTCAAGGCGAACCTTGGTGAAGGGATAGTTCTCTGCGATCATGTAGATCTTGCCCGTTTCCTCAACTGTGCGGCAAAGCTCAACGCCCTCTGCGAGAGTGTTGATAGCGGCGCACTCGGAGAGAACGTGCTTACCTGCCTTGAGGGCCTTGATAGCCATGGGGGCATGCTCGTGGAAGTAGTTAGCAAGAGCGATTGCGTCTATCTCATCGTCCTTGAGCATCTCGTCAAAGTCGGTATAGAACTTCATCGGGCCCTTTCCTGCTGCCTCGCGTCTTTGCTTGATAATGTCGAGCTTATCGCCGCGATTGTCGCAGATAGCAACGGGCTTGAAGCCTGTGTCCTTTGCCTGGGACATAAAGACTGAACCGCGTCCGGTTCCTACAACACCAAGTCTGATAGGTTGCTGTTCCATATCCATAGTTAGTTCCTTTCTTTTGGGCACAAGGTTCATTTTTGATATAATGCCCACAGTTTATTTTATTATAATCCTTTTGGCATAATATGTCAAGTAAAAAAGCCAAAAAAATAAATACTTTTAATAATACTTGCAATTTTTATATTAATATGCTATTATTAAATAAATATGTTCTATGGGGGTGAGAGTGTGGCAGTCAAAGCAGAGCTTCGCGCGGCTATGACCGAGGCGGAATTTCGCAAGGCGGTAAAAAATCTCGGCGGCGCGTTCTTTTTCTTCGGTGACGAGGATTATCTGAAACAAAACGCCGTTGCCGTGGCTAAAAAAACGCTGTTTTCCGACGAGGGCGCGGCGTCGTTCGATATGATAAGCATTGACCGCACCGCCTTCTCTCCCGACTCGCTTGCCGCCGCGCTCGCGCCGCCGCCGATGCTGTCGGAGCGCAAGCTCATCGTAGTTTCGCTAACGCTCTCGGACCTTCGCGCCGCCGAGCAAAACGAGCTTTTCGACCTGCTTGAAACGGTGGGCACGGGCGATGACGAAACGAATCTCTTAATAATAAATATGTCCGCCGACGGCTTTGACGCGGGTACGCCAAAGCGTCCGTCCGCAATTTACAAAAGGCTTGCCGCCGTCGCAACGCCCGTCCGCTTTGACCGCATAAATCCCGCGCGGCTTGCCTCGTGGGTGGCGCGGCACTACACCTCGCGCGGCGTCAGCGCGTCCGACCGCGTGTGCGAGGCGACCGTGCGCCATTGCGGCACGGATATGTTCCGCCTTGCGTCCGAGGTGGACAAGATAAGCTATTTCGTCCTTGCCCGCGGCAGAAAAGAGGTGACGGCAGAGGATATTGCCGCCGCCGCGTCGTCGAGCGAGGAGTTTGACAGCTTTGCCTTTGCCAACGCGATAACGGCGCGTCAGTACGAAACGGCACTGCGCGTTCTTGCCGTGATGAAGGCGGAAAAGATAGAGCCTGTCAGAATTATGGCTGACCTCATTCGCGTTATCTGCGATATGCAAGCAGTTTTTGTCTGCCGCAAGGCGGGAATGATGCAAAACGAGATAGCCTCGGTGACGGGCATCAACCCCTACGTGCTTGGCAGATACCTTACCGCCATCGAGGGTATGACGGCGGAGCGTCTTTCCACGGCTCTTGCCGCTTGCCGCGAGGCTGACGCCGCCCTGAAGGGCTACGCGAAGGACTATATCCCCATCGAGCGCCTCGTTTGCTCGCTGTAAAACGGCGAAATTGTGCAATCCGCCGAAATTTTACTTGAATTGTAAATTTTGAAAAAAAGTTAAAAACAAGTTTTCCACACCCCAAAAAATGGAAAAGTCGAAAAAAGTCCTTGAAAACAGAGGTTTCCCACAATTCCCACATAGTTTTCCACAGGGGTGAGACTAATTGCTAACATAAATACCATTCTAAACTAAATCGTCAAATTGCACAAAAAAGGTGATTTTATGATAACGAAAGAGCTGCTTTCCCGCTATCGCGTGCTGTTTATTATGCTGATAATAGTGGGAATCGCAATAATTGTCCATATTGCCGTGTGGGGCGCCCAGCCGCGCACCGCCGCCGACTTCGGCTTTAGTGACGAGGTGTCGCCGTGCGACGCTGACGGCGACGGAGTGGACGATTTTGCCGATATGGTCGCGGGCGCGCGCGCCTACATCGCCACGAACCCCGTCTACGAAAGTAAATATTTTGCGGGCGGATACCCAACCGACGGCACGGGCGTTTGCACCGACGTCATCTGGCAGGCGTTCGCCGCCGCGGGCTATACCTTAAAGGATATGGTCGACGCGGATATCGGCGCAAACCACTCCGCGTACTTTCCCGACGGAAAAGCGTCCGACTCGAATATAAATTTCCGCCGCGTAAAGACGCTTGCCGTCTTTTTCGAGCGCCACGCACGCTCCCTTCCCATCTCCACGGACGAGCCGTCCGATTGGATGCCAGGGGACGTGGTGGTATATGAAAAGCACATTGCCATCTGCTCCGACCGCCGCAACGCGCTGGGGCTACCGTACATAATCCACCACGGCAGCCTTGAGGACGGGGCTGTTGAGGTCGACAGACTGACCGCCGCGAAGATCGTAGGACATTACAGATTTTACGGAAAGAGCGCGGCATAAAGCATTTTTCGGGGGTTTTCAATGAAGATTCTTATATGCGCCACACGAATGAGCATCGGCGGTGCCGAAACGCACGTGCTGTCCCTTGCGCGCGCCCTGCGCGCGATGGGACAGCTTGTTTGCGTGGCTTCGTCGGGCGGCGAGTACGTCGGCGCACTGCGCGAGGCGGGCATTCGCCACCTCACTCTGCCCCTTGACAAAAAAGACCCCTCGTCCGTTATGAAATGTCGGAACGAGATATACAAAATAGTATGTGAGGGCGGCTTTGACATAGTTCACGCGCACGGGCGCATTCCGTCCTTCGTTTGCGACTCGCTTCGCGGCAAGGCGGGCTTCGTTCCCGTCGTCGTTACCGTCCACGGCATTTACGACCCCGCGCCGCCGCGCCGCCGCCTTTCAAAATTCGGTGACCGCGTAATCGCGGTCAGCGCGGATATCAAGGACGACCTTATCAACACCTACCGCGTCGACGGCGCGAAAATTTGCGTCATTCCCAACGGCGTTGACACCTCAGCGCCCGCGCACGTTCCCGCGCCGCGACTTCGCATCTTCACCGCGAGCCGACTTGACGAGGACACGGCGCTTACGGCAATACTTCTTTGCGACCTTATGCCGCGCCTGCGCCGCGATTTTCCGCACCTTGACCCGACGCTCACCATCGTTGGCGGCGGCAAGATGCTCCTTCGCGTGCGCGAGGCGGCAAAAATGGCGAATCTGCAAGCCGAGGGCTCGGTCACCGTCTTGGGAGCTGTAACGGATATGCCGTCGATGCTTGCACGCGCCGACGTTTTCGTCGGCTCGTCGCGTGCCGCGCTCGAGGCGATGTCCGCCTCCGTCCCCGTCGTGCTTTGCTCCGACGCGGGCTGCGCGGGCGTGCTTGACGAAAAGACCGTTCTTGAGGCGGAGCGCACGAACTTCACCTGCCGCGGTGCGTCCGAAACCTCGTCGGAGCTTCTTCGCGGCGAGCTTGAGCGTCTGCTTTGCGCCACCGCACAGGAGCGCACGGCACTCGGAAACTTCGGCAGGGCGTATATTCTCCGCCGTGCCTCGACCGAGATAGTGGCGCGAAAAACGCTTGCCGAGCTTCGCGCCTGCCTTGACGAAAAGCGCGGCGAGATAATGCTTTGCGGCTACTTCGGCGCGGATAACGCGGGGGACGACGCCACGCTTGCGGCGGTCCTGCGCAGTATCTCGCAGATAGCGCCCCGCGCGAGGGTGAGCGTTATTGCACGCAACGGCGGCACGCTCCCACGCGGAGTCGAGCGCATTTCAAGGCTTGATATGCGAAAAATTTGCGCTCATCTTAAAAAAACGCGCCTTTTCGTCCTTTGCGGCGGAACCTTGATACAAAACAGCACGAGCAATCGCTCGCTCACATACTACCACACGCTGTGCGAGCTTGCCAAAAAGCACGGCGCGCGCGTGATGATATGGGGCGGCGGCGTAGGGCCTCTGTATGGCGACAACGCCGCAGACCTTGCCGCCGACGTGATAGAATGCTGTGACGCGGCGGGCATCAGGGACGAGCGCTCGATTCGCGGCGCGAAGGCGCTCGGCATTGATACCGCGCACCTCTACCCGTCCGCCGACGCGGCGCTTCTCACGCCGCCGCTTCCGCTTCCCGCGGGCGGCTCACTGCGAAACGGGCATTGCTTTGCCGTTTGTCCGCGCTCCATCGCGGGGCTTCGCCGCGACGGTGAGGACGTAAACGAAAAGGATATGCAAGCCCTGCTTGTAAATTCGGTGCGTCGCATCGCGGATAAATACAAGATAACACCGCTTTGGCTTCCGCTTGCCGAGGAGGACGTAGCCCTTTGCCGCAAGCTCTGCCGCAAATGCGGACGCGGCAGGGTGATGCCGCGCTTGCAGGCGGGCGAGATAGTGTCGCTTTTGTCGGGCTGTCTTTTCTCCGTGTGCATAAGACTGCACGGCGCGGTATTTTCCTCGTGCGCGGGCATTCCCGCCATCTGCCTGCCGTACGACCCGAAGGTCGAGGCGTTCTCTGACCGCGCCGACCATCACTCCGTAGATATGAAGGCGCGTGACCTCTCACCGCTTTCGGTGATAAAGATCGCAGACCATATCCTCAGCTACCGCGACAGGCTTTGCGCAAACGTCAAGGCGCGCGCCGCCGAGCTTCGCCGCGCCTGCGCCGCCGACGTCGAGGCGGCAAGGAGGCTGTGGGAAGTGTAGTGAAAACGCGGAGCGTTTTCAAATGATGCATTTGCCTTACGGCAAATATGATGCACGCTTCGCGTATGATGAATGATGCGTTTGCCCTTCGGGCAAACATGAAGGAAAAAAGCGGAAGAAACACAGTTTCTTCCGCTTTTATTTATTTCAAATTCATTTTTCACAAAAAAATCACCTTAAGTTTACCAAACGAACTATATTAATATGTAAAATAATACCGTAAATAAAATCGGCAAGCACATTTAAGGAGAAATTATGAAAAAGGGCATTTTGTCCGCCGTGGCGTTCATTCTTGCGCTGACGGCGTTCAGCGCGTACCTCTTGCTTGACACCTTCGTCATCGCGCGCGACGGCGACGCGATAGTGTCGATGGGCGATCTTACCTTCCCCACGCGAGAGACGAGTGGGAATGAGCCGTCGGGCACAAGCGGCGAGGCTACGCTCCCCGACGGGTGGGAAGAAAACTTCACCGACGAGGCGGTGTGGACGGACGATTCCTACACCGACAAGAATATTTCGGTAAAAATAACCGAGTACCGTCGGCACGATACCACCATCTACGTCGCGGACGTGCGCCTTTCAAGCGTCGAATACCTCAAGACCGCGCTTGCGAAGGGCAAATACGGCTCGAATATCAAGCAAAAGACCTCGGAAATGGCGAAAAATAACGACGCAATTATTGCCATCAACGGCGATTACTACGGCGCGCGCCGCGCGGGCTTCGTTATTCGTCAGGGCGTGCTGTACCGCGAGAGCGCGGCTGACGAGCGCGAGGCGCTTTCCATTTTCGTTGACGGCTCGTTCTCCGTCGTGGACGAGGAAAGCTCGTCCGCGCGTGAGCTTCTCGCCGCGGGCGCGTACAACGTCCTCTCCTTCGGACCGTCGCTCATCGTCGACGGCAAGGTGACGGTCGGCGAGCGCGACGAGGTCGACCAATCTATGGCGAACAATCCGCGCACGGCGATAGCGTACGTTGAGCCGCTTCACTACCTGCTCGTCGTGTCCGACGGACGCACGAGCGAGAGCAAGGGACTAAAGCTCTATCAAATGGCGGATTTTCTCCGCGAGCTTGGCGCGACCGTCGCGTATAATCTCGACGGCGGCGGCTCGTCCACGATGTATTTTGGCGGAAAGGTCATAAACAACCCCACCACAAACGGCAAAAAGATATCCGAAAGAGAGGTGAGCGACATTGTTTACGTCGGTTACCGATAAGGCGTGCCGCCGCGCACTCGGCGCGTGCCTTGCGTACCTTGCCGCCGCGCTTTTCTGCCTTCTTTTCGGCGCGGTCTACGAGCATTTCAGCCACGGCGTTTACTCAAACGCGATGGTGTACGCCTTCGCCTACCCCTTGTGCCTCGGCGTGCTTCCGTTTTTTGCCGCTTGCGCCTTTGGCAAAGAGCGCCTCGCCCCATCGGGCGCGTCCGCACACCTGTGGGCGTACGGCGTTGCCACGCTGACGGTCGGCAGTATCCTTTCGGGCGTGCTTGAAATTTACGGAACGGACTCCGCCCTTCTCGCCGTTTACCCCATCGCGGGCGCGGCACTGCTTTTAGCGGCAGGAGTGGTGAAAACGCGAAGCGTTTTCAAATGATGCATTTGCCCTTCGGGCAAATATGATGCACGCTTCGCGTATGATGAATGATGTATTTGCCCTTCGGGCAAACATGAAGGAAAAAAGTGGTTGAAGCACGGCTTCAACCACTTTTGTTTTTATAAACGCTTTTTGCCCTCGGCAAAAAGCTACCTTCATTTGCGCCTCGGCGCAACATCATTGGGCGTAAGCCCACATCATTTGCCGAAGGCAACATCATTTGCGCCGCAGGCGCAACATCATTGTGAAAACGCCGCAGGCGTATTTCACTGAAACCGCTCCGCGTTTTCCCCCCACACCCTCTCTGCGACCTCGGCGATTTTCGCCGCCTCGTCGGGCGGGCAGGTCGTGAGCGTGCGCTTTTTCGGCTTGCCCCACACGTTGAAAAAGCGCGGGCCTATCCACTCGTTCACGCCGCAATCCTCAAAGCAGCCGCGCAAAATAGACAGGCACGCCCTTTTCGGACGCATAAAAATGACCTTCATCGGGTGCTTTATCAGCGCGAAGATGACCTTCGGATAATGCGCCGTTATGCCCGTAAAGCTGATGCCCGGGTGCGCCACGGCAAGTCCCGACGCGCCGCCGTACAGCGCGTAGAGCGAAAACATAAGATACCTTTTTGAATTCCCGTAGGCGTGGCTCGATTTTGTGCGCGTGGAGAAATCCACGTCGGAAAGATCGGCGCGGCAATAGTTGTGCGCGATGCTTCCGACCGCCACCACCCTGCCGCCGCACGCGTCGATATGCGCCCTCAGCGCACGCGCAAGGCAATAGGGCGACACGAAATTTATCTGAAAAACGTTGTCGTAGCCCGTAGAGCATTTGTGGCGCGGGATATTGTACGCGCCCGCGTTTAGCACGAGCAGGTCAAGCGGCGCTTTTTTAAGCTCGTCTGCCGCCGCCGCGACCGAGGCTATATCCTCCATATCCACGCGCAAATAGCTGACGGAGAGCGTGGGGAACTCGCCCACCAGCTCCGCGCCGAGCGCGCGCGACCTCTCGCCGTTGCGGTCAAGCAGTACAAGGCTTGCGCCGAGCGCGGCAAAATAACGGCACAGCGGTCTGCCAAGCCCGCCCGTCGCGCCGCTTATGGCAACTCTCTTGCCCGAAAGGGACTGCGTTTTTACACCCTTTATCATTTCGTTTTGACCTTATAGCCGTCGGGAATGGGCTGCTCCTCGAAAACCGCCTTGTACGCCGCTTCCTTCATATCGGCTGAAATTTCCTCGCCCATTCCGCAGGTGTATTTCACCGTGCGCGGGTCGTGCATAAATATCTTGGCAAAAATGGTGTACGCCACGAGCGCGCTGCCCTTTGCGGACGGGTGGAAAAGGTCGTCGCGGTAGACCTCGATCTTCCCCTGCGTGTGAATGTCAAGCATCGCAACGCCCGCCAAAATGACCTGCGCCCCCACCTCCTCGGCGATCGCGGTGTACGCCGCGCGGAGCTTCATTTCCATTATCTTCGTCGTGCCGCCGTGGCTTGAAAGCTTGGAATATCCCTTTTTGTAGCCCCAAGTTTCGTAAAGATACAGCTCGGCACCGTTGTCCTTGACCTTTTTTGCAAGGTCGCGCACGCCGCCAAAGAAGCGGCTTCGGTTTGCGATGGGACAGCCGCTTTGCTCCTGCAAAATAACTATATCGTATTTATTGTTTTTCAGCGCCTTGTCCACCTTTGCGCCGTACTCGTCCGATGTGTCGGCAAACTCGGACAGAAAATGTCCGCCGTTCGTTATCGCCTCGACCTTCACCTTGTAGCCCGCCGCACCGCAGAGGTTGCGGAAATACTTGGTAGGCATATCGTTGTAAAAGGTAAAGCTGTTGCCGATAAAGAGTATCCTCAGCTCCGTTTCCTTGTCGCGCAGGGCGGTGGTCTCCTCTGCCGTAGTCTCGGCGGGAGTGGTCACTGCGGGAGTGGTTTCGGGCGTTGTCGGCGCGGTAGTCTGCTCCGCCTCTCCGTTACAGGACGGAAGCACGAGCATCAGCGCGGCGAGCGCAAAAGTAAGCAGTTTTTTCATTTTTTCACCTCAAACGGTAATTTCATTCCTATTATACATCATTTCGCGGCGGTTGTAAATGCTTTTCCCCGTTGCTTTTTTCGCTAAATTATGATATAATGTAGTTTAATACAAAAAGCAGGTGACAAAATGGAATTTACCACTACGGCACGCGTACTGCGCGGAGTCGGCGGACTTTATCTTATAAGGCTTGCCGACGGCGCGGCTCATAGCGAAAAATACCCCGACACGCCCTCCCCCCTTGCGGGTAGGAGCGTCCTTTGCCGCGCGCGCGGCTCGATACGGGGCGGCGGCAAGCTGATGGTGGGCGACCTCGTTACCGTGAAATACACCGACGCGTCCTTTGAGCTTTCAGGTGGCACAGCCGTGCCGTGCGACGACGCCGCGGGACTGCCAAACACGGCGATAGAGTCGATATTGCCGCGCAAAAACGCGCTTATCCGTCCGCCGCTTGCAAACCTTGATTTTATATTTATCCTCTGCGCGAGCGCCGCGCCCGCGCCCGCGCCCGAAACCATAGACAAGCTCCTTTCCGTCGCGGAATACCACGGCATCGAGGCGGCGCTCATTATCGGCAAAAACGAGCTTGACGGCGAAAAAGCCGCCGAGCTTGAGAGCGTCTACACCCGCGCGGGATACAGCGTTTTCTCGCTCTCGTGCGTAACGGGCGAAGGCATAGAGCGCCTTGAAAAATTCGTATCCACCGCCCTCGTCGGCAAGATATCCGCGTTTGCGGGAGCGTCGGGAGTCGGAAAAAGCACGCTGATGAGCCGCCTTTTCCCCTCGCTCGCGCTTGAAACGGGCGAGATAAGCCGCCGAACCGAGCGCGGCAAGCACACCACGCGCACCGCCGAGCTTTTTCCAATTTCGGTAGGCGATGGCGAGGGCTTTCTTGCCGACACGCCAGGATTTTCACTTGTCGACTTTGAAAACTTTGATTTTCTGCCGTTTTCCGCCCTGCCGTCCACTATGCGCGAGTTCGCGCCGTACCTCGGAAAATGTCAGTATGACGATTGCACGCACACGAAGGATCAGGGCTGTGCCGTGCTCCGCGCCGTGGAAAACGGCGATATCGCGCCCTCGCGCCACGAAAGCTACCTTTCGATGTACCGCGTGCTGAAGGCTAAAAAAAGCTGGGAGAAAAAATGAAAGCGTTTATCTATATCGGCGGGGCGATACACCCCGACACCATAACCGCGCACCCCGCGGGTGACGACCTCGTTATCGCGGCGGATTCGGGCTACGAAAACGCCCTTGCCCTCGGTGAGAAGCCGTCCATTCTCGTCGGTGACCTTGACTCGCTCAAAATGGACGTCCCCGACGGCGTGGAGCTTGTGCGCTTGAAGCCCGAAAAGGACGTTACCGACACGCAGGCGGCGGCGCATATCGCCATACGCGAGGGCGCAACTGCCATCACCTTTATCGGCGGTCTGTCGGGCAGGCTTGACCACACTATGTCAAATCTTTCGCTCCTTGAGGAGCTGAACGCGCAAAATATCTACGCCATCATCGACGACGGCGCGAACCGCGTGCGCTTTATCCGCAATTCCTCGGCGCTTATCGGGCGCAGTCATTACAAATATCTGTCCGTGCTTGCCGCCGACGATAAGGTAAAGGGCGTGGACATCGACGGCTGTAAGTATAATCTTAAAAACGCCGTCATCACGCGGCGCGACCAATACGGCGTGAGCAACGAGATAACGGGAAATTGCGCCCTTATCGCCGTGAAAAAGGGCGGCGTTTATATCGTCGAATCGCGCGACGCGAAATAAAGTGAACTTATTTGCCCCCACGGCGCATATACTTTAGCAGTAGAGCTTGCGGGAGGCAGATATGAGAAGCACGAAAAGATTATGTAAAACGGTTGGCGCGCTTGCCCTGGCGTTTGGCGCGGGGATATTTCTGTCCTTTCTCCTGCCCGGGCGCGCCCTCGCCTTCGTTGAGGCGGCGGCACTGCTTACCGCAGGCTTTTTCCTACTGAAATAATTCAGGGAGCTTGTGATGAAGATAGTAATAATGCGCTCACCGGGGCTTCTCGCCCCCATACTCCGCCGCTTTTTCGGCATAAAGAAAAATAAAAAATAAATATAATGAAGCTTTTTGCATAGCAAAAAGCCACCTTAACATTTTGCGCAAGCAAAATATTTCACATTTGCCGTAAGGCAAATATTTCACACGGCGAAGCCGTATTTCACCCATTCCGCAAGGAATGGATTTCACTGAAAACACCGCAGGTGTTTTCCAAAGGAAGTAAAATGTCAAACAACACCTTTCTCCCCATCAGCCGAGCCGATATGGAGGCGCGCGGCTGGGACAGACCCGATTTCGTATACGTCAGCGGTGACGCCTACGTGGACCACCCGTCCTTCGGCGTTGCCATAATCTCGCGCGTGCTTGAGGCGGCGGGCTTCCGCGTGGCTATTCTCGCACAGCCCGATTGGCGCTCCACGGACGATTTTCGCCGCTTCGGCAAGCCGCGCCTCGGCTTTCTCGTTACAGCGGGCAACGTCGACTCGATGGTGGCGCATTACTCCGTTTCGCGCCACCGCCGAGGCTACGATTACTATTCCCCCGGCGGAAAAATGGGACTGCGCCCCGACCGCGCCTCGATAGTGTACTCAAACTGCATTCGTCAGGCGTACGGCGACGTGCCGATAATACTCGGCGGACTTGAGGCGTCCCTTCGCCGCTTTGCCCACTACGATTATTGGGAGGACAGAATGCGTCGCTCGCTCCTTATCGACAGCCGCGCGGACCTTCTGACCTACGGAATGGGCGAAAACATAATTTTGCGCATAGCGCGTCTGCTTGACAAGGGCGTTCCCGTAAAGAAGATACGCGACGTGCGCGGCTCGTGCTACGTCTGCTCCGCAGACGCGCCCGAGCTTCACTACGAGGTGGCGGCTGAATTTGATTTCGAGCAGCTTAAAAACGGCGGCAAGCCCTACGCCGATGCGTTTGCCGCGCAATACCGCGAGCAGGACGCAATTTCGGGACGCGCGATGACCGAAAGGTACGGCGACAAGCTCTTGGTACAAAATCCACCGATGCCGCCGCTTGAGCGCGACGAGCTTGACCGCGTATACGCCCTGCCCTACACGCGCCGCGTCCACCCCGTCTACGACAAGGACGGCGGCGTTCCCGCGATTGCCGAGGTCGCGTTCTCGATAACGCACAACCGCGGCTGCTTTGGCGCGTGCAATTTCTGCGCGCTCGCGTTCCACCAAGGGCGCACCGTGCGCTCGCGCAGCGTCGAAAGCGTGGTCGCAGAGGCGCGGCTTATTACGAAAATGCCCGATTTCAAGGGCTATATTCACGACGTGGGCGGTCCGACCGCGAATTTCCGCGAGAGCGCGTGCGAAAAACAGCTCACTCACGGCGTTTGCGCCGCAAAGCGTTGCCTTGCGCCAACCCCGTGCAAAAATCTGCGCGTGGACCACAGCGAGTACAAGCACCTGCTTGAAGAGGTCGAGGCGGTCGAGGGCGTGAAAAAGGTGTTCGTGCGCTCGGGAATCCGCTTTGACTACCTGATGCTTGACACCGACGACGCATTTTTCAAAAAGCTCGTGCGCGACAACGTAAGCGGTCAGCTTAAGGTCGCACCCGAGCATTGCTCCGCCGCGGTGCTTGGACTTATGGCGAAGGCGGATTTCTCCGTCTACCGCCGCTTCCGCGAAAAATTCTTTGCCCTCTCGCGCGAGTGCGGCAAGGAGCAATATCTCGTTCCGTATCTTATGTCCAGCCACCCCGGCAGCCGCCTTTCCGACGCGGTGGAGCTTGCGCTCTACCTAAAGCGCGAGGGGCTTAACCCCGAGCAGGTGCAGGACTTTTACCCCACGCCGGGCACGGCGTCGACCGTTATGTTTGCGACGGGAATCGACCCCTTTACGGGCAAGAGCGTGTACGTCGCGCGCGACGGACGCGAAAAGCGCCTACAGCGTGCGCTATTGCAGTTCAACCGCCCCGAAAACGCGCCCCTCGTGCGTGAGGCGCTCGTCGCGGCGCACCGCGAGGACCTTATCGGAAACGGCAAGGACTGCCTCGTGCGCGCGGGCAGACTGCCCGACGGTAAATCCGTCGGCTTCGCCGTCGGACAAAACGTCGGCGCAGCACCCAAATCACAAGCCCCGAAGGGCGCGAGTGCGAAGAAAAGCAAAAAGACCTCGCTTTCCAAGCACCTCGGAAACCGAAAAAAGGCTAAAAAATGACCTTTTTCGCCCGTTCAACACATAAAATTCACATTAAAGATTGACAAACTATTGATAATGTGTTAAAATAAAAACTAAATATAGACTGCATAAATACATAAGCAGTCGGAAAGAGGACTTTAAATGAAGAAATTACTTATTATGGTAGGCTGCGCAATCATTGCGATAGCAATGCTCGTAACTGCTGTTTCCTTCCTCCTTTCGGGATCTCCCTATGATGAGATAGAGGCTATCCACTCCATTATCTACTCCCCCGAGGAAAAGGAAGCTTACGTGCTTTACAATGGTGAGGTAGTGGGCTCGCCCATCGAGTGCGATAAGTACAGCATCAAGGGCTACTCCGATGACCGCACCGTTTGCTTCTTCTCCACCACCAGCGGTGAGGGCGAGGACCAAGAGGTAAAGTATTACGTCGTTAACGAGGACGAAATTATCGCACTGCCCGACAACGACCTTGACTACGGTGCTATGTCCGCCGACGGCAAGAATATAATTGCGGCAGAAACCACCGAAAACGAAGACGGCTCCCCGGAAATGACCTTCTACATCTACAACATAGGCGACCAGAGCAAGACCGAGTTCAAGTACTCGGGCGATATTCTTGACGAGGTTGAGCTGTCCAAGAACTTCGACTCCATTCTTTACACCTCTATAAGCGGCGAGGGCGAGGAAAAGACTACCTCCCTCTACCTTTACACCGATGGCGAGAACGTAAAGCTTGCATCTGATATGTACCCCGTTGCAGTTTCCGACAACGCTAAGTACATTTACGCATATTCAAAGGAAAAGACCGAGGAAAAGGACGATGAGGGCGACAATGACTACGATTTCTCCTTCGACTTAACTTCCTCCACTAAGTACACCCTTTATATGCTCACTAAGGACGGCGAAAAGACCAAGATCGCCGATGAATTTGACCGCTACTCTCAGTCCTTTAACAAGGATATGTCCCAGATGCTCTTCACTGCCGCTGATAAGGCATACTTCTACGAGAACGGCGGCGAGAAGGTTAAAATAGCCAACAATGCTGACAGCATTTACGCTATGACTCCCTCCGCAGTTGCTTCGCTTGAGGACTTCTGCGGCGCTCCCGTTATAATTTACAACTCCTCCTCATCCTCCGCCAGCATTTACCGCGTAGAGGATAACGAGGCTGCTATCGAAAAGCTTGCCAGCGACGTTTCCAGCCGCTACCGCTACCTCACCAACGACGGCGAGACCATCTACTTCCTTAAGAACGGAAGCCTTCGCCGCATAAGCGTTGACGATGCATCCAGCGATGAGATCCTCGTTAAGGACGGCGTAATCCGTATTCTCGTTTCCAATGACGGTGAGAACGTTTACATCGTAGATAAGGACGACACCCTCTACTACGTTGATGATTCGGGCGAGACTTCGAGAGTTGCTGACGACGTTGAATCGGTAGAGATGACCATCGACGGCATAGTTCTTTACACCGACGAGGACGACGTTCTCTACTACACCGAGGACGGCGACAAGGGCGAAAAGATAGCTGATGACGTTTGCGAGTTCGAGGTTACGCTTGGCACTGTAATATACTTTGCTGACAAGAACTCCTCTACGGGACACGCTTCCGCCTTCATCGGTGACGACGGCACGTCCTTTGAAAACGTTGCAAGCGGCAAGGAATTCCGCCGCATCAGCGCTGATTACGATTACGATTATTAATTGATCGGTTAATATAAAAACGGCGCGTAAGCGCCGTTTTTTAAACCTATTTTAAGGAGAATACTATGGATTTTTTGGAAATTTCCCCGCGCGAGCTTGAATGCTCCAACGCCTTTAATATGATAGGCAAGGAGTGGTTTCTCATCTGCGCCGCCGATGCGGAGCGCGAGTGCGGAGCAAACGCAATGACGGCAAGCTGGGGGTATCTCGGCAATATGTGGAACAAGCCCTCGGCGGTGTGCTTTATAAGACCGCAACGCTACACCTACCCCTTGGCGGAGCGCGCCGAGCGCGTGTCGCTGTGCTTTTTCGGTGAGGGCGAGCGCGAGATGTTTTCGTACTTCGGCACGAAAAGCGGCAAGGACGGCGACAAGGCAGCCGCGTGCGGATTGCACTACGACTATATCGACGGCGTGCCGTATATCAGAGAGGCAAAGACCGTGCTTATCTGCCGCAAGCTCTACGTTGACGACCTGCGCGAGGAATGCTTTACCGACAAGAGCATAATTTCCTCGTTCTACAAGGCGGGCGACTACCACAGGATCTACGCCTGCGAGATAGAAAAAGTGCTAAGTGCAAAGTGCTAAGTGCAAAGTTAAGGAAAAAAGTGGTTGAAGCTAAAGCTTCAACCACTTTTATTTTTATAAATTGATTTTTTCTACGAAAAACCTTAGTGTAGGTGCTTATTAATGCATTTTAAATTAAATGAAAATTTCCGAGCTAAGCGAGGAAATTGTCCTTAACTTTGCACTTTGCACTTTGCACTGTAAAAACGGCTTTGCCGTTTTTACTTATTCTTCCTCGTCGTCCTCGAAGTCAAGCTCGTCAAGCTCGTCGCAATCGCAGTCACAATCGCAGTCGCAATCGCAGTCGCAATCGTCGTATACGAACTCCTCGACCTCGCCGAGGTCCTGATCGATCTCCTCGATGTACTCACCGAGGTACTCGATATCCTCGTCGATCTCAGCGATAGCGTCGCTCATCTCGCCGAGAAGCTCGATCATAGCGGCAATAAGCTTGCCCTCTGCGGTGGTCTTATCGTAATCAAGGCCGTCTGCAAGGCCCTTGAGATATGCTGCCTTTTCAGTAAGTGCCATTTTTGCTACCTCGCTTAATTATTTGCCTGCGCGAGAGAGATACTCGCCCGTTCTGGTGTCGATCTTAAGGATCTCGCCAACCTCGATAAAGAGGGGAACCTTGACCTCTGCACCCGTTTCAAGAATAGCGGGCTTGAGGGCGTTGGTTGCGGTGTTGCCTGCAAAGCCGGGGTCGGTGTCGGTAACCTCAAGCTCAACGAACGTGGGGGGCTCAACGCTGAATACCTTGCCCTTGTAGGAAACGAGCTTGCACATCATCTCTTCCTTAACGAACTTGAAGGAATCGGGAAGAACGTCAGCGTTAAGGGGAGTCATCTCGTAGGACTCCATATCCATAAAGTAATAAAGCTCACCGTCGTTGTAGGAATACTGCATATCGCGTCTTTCGATGAAAGCGCTGTCGAATTTATCGGTAGGGCTGAAGGAACGCTCGATCACGGCACCCGTGATGACGTTCTTCATCTTGGTGCGGACGAAAGCCGCGCCCTTACCGGGCTTTACGTGCTGGAACTCGATAACCTGAAATACGTTACCGTCCATTTCAAATGTTACGCCGTTTTTAAAATCGCCGGCTACTACCATGTTAATATACCTCCGTGGTTTTGGTTTTTTGTCTGGGTATTCATACTTACATATATTTTATAATATTTTCGCTCGGATTGCAATAGCTTTTTATAACTTTTTCGTTATTTTCGCGCTTTTTATCAGAAAAACTTTGCAAGTCCGCCCGTTGAGGTCTCTCTGTACTGATGTCCGAGGTCCTTTCCCGTTTCGTACATCGTGCGCACGACGGTGTCAAAGGATATCATTCGCGTGCCCGTAAGGAAGTTTGCAAGCGAGAGCGCGTTTATCGCGCGCATCGCCGCAACGGCGTTTCGCTCGATGCAGGGTATCTGCACGAGACCGCAAACGGGGTCGCAGGTAAGCCCAAGATGATGCTCAAGCGCCATCTCGGCGGCGTACTCTATCTGGTCGATACCCATATCGAAAAGCTCGCAAAGCGCCGCCGACGCCATGGAGCAGGCAGTTCCTATCTCCGCCTGACAGCCGCATTCCGCGCCCGAAATGGACGCATTCTGCTTGACTATGTTGCCGATAAGTCCGCCCGTGGCAAGCGCGCGTATCATCTTTTCGTCGGAAAACGATTTCTTTTCCTGCATATACACAAGCACGCTCGGCACTACGGCGCACGCGCCGCAGGTGGGCGCGGTGACTATCCTCTCGCCCGCGGCATTCTGCTCGGCGGCGGCAAAGGCGTAGGCGCAGACCATACGGTTCTCGCGCGTTTCGGGACGCTCGTCGATGTGTCCGCGGTTGTAAAGGAGCTGTGCGACGCGCGTAACTCCAAGCCCGCCGGGGAGCGTGCCCGTGGTGGTCAGTCCCGCCCGTATCTCGTCCTTCATCGTGCGCCATACGTCGTAGAGAAAATCGCGTATCTCCTCGCCCTCGTGGCGGAAAACGTAATCGCAAAGGCGGATATTCTCCGACTTGCATATCGCGCTTATTTCGGCAAAGCTATTTTCCGCGTAAATTTCGGGCTTTTCTATCTCGGGCACGCCCTCGACGCGGATATCTCCGCCGCCGACCGACATTATGCGTCGACGCGCGACCTCGCGCTCGCCCTCGTAGGCGATAAGGTCAAGCGTATTTGCGTGCGGAAGCTCCGTTTCGGGCGTTTTTGTATCAAAAATTATCTCAACGCCCGTAGGGGCAAGCGTTTCAATTATCGCCTTGTCGGTGCAATGCCCCTTGCCCGTCAGGGCGAGAGAACCGTAAAGTATAGCCTTGAACGAATCGGCGCTCGGGCAAAGCTCCTTGATATACAAACACGCGCGCTCGGGGCCCATGGTGTGCGACGAGGAAGGCCCGCGTCCTATTTTATAAAGCTCACGAAGGGATTTCATTTTTATTCTCCTTAATTACATTATAAGTCCCGCAAGAAGTCCGCCGAGGAGTCCAAACAGGTAAAGTGCTGCGCAAAGGGCGATATTTTTCTTCATCGCACCCTCGCCGCGATTCATTTTGAAAAGAACGAGCAAGCCAACGCCGCCGTTGACGAGAAGCCCCGCCATCATCTCGCCGACGCTGATGATGCCGCTAAGGTAAAACTCGGTAAGCACGACGGAAACGCTGCAGCTTGGGATAAATCCGACGAGCGCGGCGACCGCCTCGCCAAGCACGGGAAGGTCGGGCAGAATATCAACGAGCCTTTCCTCGCCGATGAAATGCACCGCAAGGCTGACCGCAAAGCTGACCGCGAAAATGAGGAGCGCGGCGCGCAGGGTGTGGCGAAGCGCGGGGCGTAGTACGCCGTCGTGGCACTCACAGCCCTCGCGGTGGCACATTTCGTGTATCTCGATGCCGTATTCCTCGCCGTGGGAATGCCCGTCACAGCACTCGCCGTAGCTCTTTGCGTGATGCTCGCGCGGCTTGCGCTTTCTGTAAAGATGAAGCAAGCCGTCAAAGATAAATCCCGCAAGGACCGCGAAAATAAGCTTAAATCCGAGCGTTTTGGCGATAAGGTCAACGCGCCCGTTGCTGATAAGCACGGGGAGCATCTCGTCCGAGGTGGAAAGCAGTACGGCAAGGAAGGTTCCCGCGGTGATGACTCTGCCCGCGTAGAGATTTGCCGCGCCGCCCGCAACGCCGCACTGCGGTATTATGCCAAGCACGCCGCCGAGAAGCGGGCCGACCCTTTTCGCGCCGCTGATGCGCGAGAGAGTCTTTTCCCTTGCGTGATGCTCCAGCGCTTCCATTGCAAGATACGTAAAGAACAGTATCGGAAGCATAAGCGCAAGCTCCCCAAGGCTGTGAAGCAAAACGTGAAGTATATCGTGAAGTATTTCCATTTTTTCTCCTTAATTTTTCAGCCTGTCGAGCAGATTTTGCAAAATTATCTCCGCCGAGAGCGTGTCGATGACGTTTTTGCGCTTTTTGCCGCGCGTGTCCGTTTCGTTAAGGTATCTTGACGCGACGACGGTGGTAAGACGCTCGTCCACCATTATGACGGGAATGGACGCAAGCGCGGATAGCGCGGCGGCAAACTCGCGGCAACGGTCGGCGCGTGCGCCCTCCGTGCCGTCCATATTGCGTGGAAGTCCGACGGCGGCGCATACCGCGCCGCGCTCGATTGCTATACGCGCGACCTCCTCGGCGGTCTTTGCAAGTCCGCCGACCTTGACGTAGCCTATGCCCGACGCTAAAAACCTTGATGCGTCGCTGATTGCAAGCCCCGTGCGCACGTCACCGAAATCCACGGCGAGAATTTTTCCGCGCAAAGCCTTTATCTCGCCTATATCAGCAAATTTTGTCTTATCCTGTTCCATACCTTGTCCTCGTTTTTTTTGAATGCTTTTTGCAAAGCAAAAAGCTACCTTCATTTGCGCCAACGGCGCAACATCATTGGGCGTAAGCCCACATCATTTGCCGAAGGCAACATCATTACGGCGTAGCCGTACATCATTTGCGCCGTAGGCGCAACTTTACTTATCAAACACCGGCAGCATCGACGCCGCCTCGTTCTTCTTTTCGGAGCGTCGGCGGTACTCGCTCGGCGTCATTCCCTTGTATCGCGCAAACGCGCGGTTGAAGGTGCGGAGCGTCGAAAAGCCCACCTCGCCCGCTATCTGCGTTATCGGCGTGTCCTCGCGCCTGAGCAGACGGCACGCGTGCGAGATGCGAAGCGAATTTATATAATCGTTAAAGCTAACGCCGAGCTTGCCCGAAAACAGATGCGAAATGTAGTATTTGCTAAGGTGAAGCTCGTTTTGCAGTACGTCGAGGGACAGCGGCTCGCAATAATGCGCCGAGCAATAGCCGATTATCTCGCGCGTGGCGCGTGAGTCCACGTTCGACGGCGATAAAAAGTCGAAAAGCGGGAAAATATGCCCGAAAAACGCAAGCAGATAGCCCTTTATAAGCTGGTCGCGCATAGGTATTTCCTCGTCCTTGCGAAGAGATGCAAGCGCGCGCGCGATGCTTGCGATCTCCTCGTTTTCCATAGCTCCCTTGATAACGGAGCTTTTAGGAAAGCCGCACTCAAAGCTTATTTCGGGAATGAGGTCGGGGTTTATTATAAATAGGTAATAATCCTCGTCCGCCTCGCTGACGTAGGAATGAACCTGATTCGGAAAGGTAACGAAAACGTCGCCCGCCGTAAGCGTGTATTCGTCGCTGTCCGTGATGGCGGTGGTCCTGCCCTTTAGCATACAGACTATCTCAACGTGATAGTGCAGATGAAGGAGCGCGTCAAGCCGACGCTTGCCGCCCTTGCTGTCTATGGAAATAAAATCCGTAGTCTTTTTTTCAAAAATCGGTGGTACTTGTAACATTTCAGCTCCAGTATTTTCTGTCAAGGCTGCGCAGGCTTATTGCCTCGGCGATATGCCCCGACTCTATCATATCCGCGCCGTCAAGGTCGGCGACCGTGCGGGCAAGGCGCAGTATCCTGTCGTAGCCTCTGCCCGAAAGACCGAGCCTCTCGAACGCCATTTTCATCGTTTCAAGCGCGTCGTCCGTCGCAATACACGTCCTTCGCGTGGCGGCGGCGTCAAGCTGTGCGTTGCAGAAGAAGCGCGAGGTGTCAACGCCCGCGGCGGCAAGGCGCGCACGCATAAATTCACGCGCCGCAATAACTCTTTTCCTTATCTCTGCACTGCTCTCGCCGCTTCCCTTTTTGCCCGATATCTCCTCGAACGGAAGCGAGGGAAGCTCCACCTGAATGTCGATCCTGTCAAGCATCGGGCCGCTTATCTTCGATATGTAACGCTTGACGTCAAGGTGCGAGCAGGTGCATTTTCGCGTGGGGTGACCGAAAAATCCGCAACGGCAGGGGTTCATTGCCGCGACGAGCATAAACGAGCAGGGGTAGGTCACTCTGCCGCTTGCGCGCGTGATAGTCACCTTGCCGTCCTCAAGCGGCTGACGAAGGCTGTCCGTGACCGCCTTCGGAAATTCGGGAAACTCGTCAAGGAACAAAACGCCGTTGTGCGCAAGGGATATCTCGCCGGGCATCGGATTTATACCGCCGCCGACGAGCGACACCGCGCTCATCGTATGGTGGGGCGAACGGAACGGACGCGCCGTAATGAGCGATCTTCCGTCGGGCAGAACGCCCGAAACGGAGTGAATTTTAGTGCTGACTATCGCCTCGTCAAACGTAAGCGGCGGAAGTATGGTCGGCAGACGCTTGGCAAGCATAGATTTTCCCGTACCGGGAGGGCCGATAAGAAGGATATTGTGTCCGCCCGCGGCGGCTATCTCCATTGCCCTTTTTGCCGCCGCCTGACCGTAAACGTCGCAAAAATCAAGCCCTGAAAGCTCGTCGCACTCAGCGCAAAATTCGTCTGCTACGGTGGGCGCGATAGGCCGAACGCCGTTTAAGTGGTCGATAAGCTCCTTTATATCCTCAACGCCAAAGACGCGAATACCCGCGACAGCCGCCGCCTCGGCGGCGTTTTCGGCGGGAACGTATATCTCCTCAAAGCCGTTATCCTTTGCGGCGGCACACATACAAAGCACGCCGCGCACGCCGCGCAGCTTGCCCGAAAGCGAAAGCTCGCCCGTAAAGCACTTGCGCGAAAGGTCAACGTCGCCGCGCAAGAATTTTCCACAGCGCAAAATGCCGACCGTCATCGGAACGTCGAATGCCGAGCCTTCCTTTTTGCGGTTTGCGGGGGCAAGATTTACGGTAAAATTCATATCGGGAAAGTAAAAACCGCCGTTGTAGCACGCGCTTTTTATCCTCTCCTTGGCTTCCTTTACCGCCGCGTCGGGCAAGCCTACGAGGTCGAAAACGCTGTTGTCGCCCGCCTCGATGCCGTCGACCTCAACGCTGACGATGAAGCTGTCTATTCCGTGAAGCCCTGCGCTGTATACCGTGGATAACATAACTCTACCTCTAAAACAGATTTTTTATATTATAGCACAGTATTTTCGATTTAACAAGAGGAAAAACGCAATATTTGTCCTGAATATTAAAACAACTCCGTTGTTTTAATAAGTTCAAAGTGCAAAGTGCAAAGTGCAAAGTTGAGGTAGCTTTTTGCCAAAAGGCAAAAAGCATTCCTATTGAAAACGGAATAGCGCACTCTTTAGCGTCATCCCGCAGACGCGGCGCAATGTTCTGCGACGCGGCAAGTGGATCTCGCAAAAATTCCGCAGAATTTTTGCGCTTGATGTTTGCACCAAACTTTCCCTTTCGGACTCTCGCCGCGTGCTACGGCTACACGAAAAAGCGACGGTGTGCGTTTGCCTCCCTGCGGAGGGAGGGGGACCGCGAAGCGGTGGAAGGAGAGTGCGAGCATAATGGAACAAGTGCTTGCCGTATCAAGACGCAGGCTCCTTCAGTCTCGCGTCCGCTCGACAGCTCCCTCTCGGAGGGAGCCATATATAGCAATCGCCTTTTGATAGTTCGTAGCCGTATTTTTGGTGCTAAACCCTAATAAATCGGTCAGTGCAAACATCAAGCGCCGTTTTTCTGCGGAAAAACGGCGAGATTCGCTCGCTCCGCCGCGAAGCAGCTTGGCGGAGCTTCGGAATGACGCAAGTGGGTGCGCTGTTCGCTTTCTCAATAGGAATGCTTTTTGCCTTTTGGCAAAAAGCTACCTTAACATTTTGCGCAAGCAAAATATTTCACATTTCGCAAAGCGAAATATTTCACACGCCGTAGGCGTATTTCACCCGACGAAGTCGGATTTCACTGAAAACGCTCCGCGTTTTCCACACTGACGTTCTTTATAAAATTATAATATATTATAAAAAATATATTGCTATTTTTAATAATATATGTTATAATATACTTTGTATAAATATTTGGCTGTGAAAGGAGCGTTCCATGGCGTATATAGATATATGCAAGGAGGTCTGGCAGGAGATCCTCGAGGGTTTTCACGACAGTATGCCGACCTCTACAATTGACCTTTGGTTCAAGGATATAAAGCTTATCAGCTTCAAAAACGACGTCATTAAAATGACCATAAATTCACCTTTTAAGTACGACATTATAAGAAAAAAATATCTTGCGCGCATCGAAAAGGATTTTTCCACCCTGCTCGGCTTTGAGGTCACGGTAGACCTTGACTGCGACGAGCGAATGCCCGATGAAAAAAAGGAGGAAGCTCCCGCACCTGCGCCCGCGCCCGCCGTCAGAAAAGAGGACCTTGTAAACAATTGGGGCTCGACGATGCCCGCGTATAATTTTGAGTATACGTTTGACAACTTCATCGTCGGAAATTCAAATAAATTCGCGCACGCCGCGTGTACCGCCGTTGCCGCAAACCCCGCGCGCAACTATAACCCCCTTTTCATCTACGGCCCCAGCGGTCTTGGCAAAACGCACCTGCTTTACGCCATTACCAACGAGGTGCAAAAGAAAAAGCCCGACGTTAATATAATCTACATCAAGGGCGAGGATTTTACAAATCAGTTTATAGAGGCTCTTTCCGCTTCGATGATAAGCGAATTCCGCAACAAATACCGTTCCTGCGATATGCTCCTTATCGACGATATCCAATTCATCGAGGGAAAGGTATCGACGCAAGAGGAATTTTTCCACACCTTTAACAACCTTTACGAGGATCACAAGCAGATAATCCTTACGTCCGACCGTCCGCCGCGCGATATGAAAACGCTTGAGGACAGACTGAAAACACGCTTTGAGTGGGGACTTATTGCGGACATTCAGCCGCCCGACCTTGAGCTTCGTATCGCGATAATCAAGAAAAAGGCGGAGCAGGTGGGAATCACGCTTACCGAGGAGGTGCTTACCTTCCTTGCGGAAAACTTGCGCTCTAATATCCGTCAGATAGAGGGCGCTATCAAAAAGCTCGGCGCGAAGGTATTCCTTTCGGGTCAGGTAATTACGATGGAGATCGCGCGTAGCTGTATTATCGAGCTGCTCGGCGGCGAGGAGCCCGTTACCGTTACCGTTGATAAAATTTATACCGCTATCTACAGAAAATACGGCATTACGAAGGAGGAGCTTGAAAGCTCACGCCGCACGCGCGAGATAGCGATGGCAAGGCATATTTGTATCTATTTGATACATTCGATAACCGATATGTCCCTAAAGAGCATCGGAAAGCTGCTCAACCGCGACCATTCGACCATTATCTCGTCCTGTGATATCGTTGAAAAGAAGATGATAACCGACCCGATAATGCGTCTTGATATCGAGCAGATGACCGAGGAGGTCACGGGAAGTAAATAAGGCTATGTGGAAGGGCTGTTGCTTTTCAACAGCTTTTCCACACCCAAAATTCAATTTTTTAAGGTTTTCCACACCCCTAAAAGCGTGGAAAATACAGGGAAAATTGAAATTTTGCCGACTTTTCCACCTTTTCCACAGGGTATAATATTATTGTTATTATTATATTATTTATTATATTTTATTTATTTTTTTATCGCGCGCGTGCGCGTGAGAGAAATTCAGAAAGGAAGCTAACGTAATGAAGATAATTTTCAACCGTTTGGAAACCATAAATACCATTTCTCCCCTGCTTTGCGCTGTCGGAAGGTCAAATATCCCCGCAGTTGAGTGCATTCTCATCGAGGCTAAAAAGGGAGAGGCTCTGACGCTTACCACCTTCGACCTTGAAAAGGGCGTAAGATGCAGCTGCAACGCCACCGTTCTTGAAGATGGCTTTTATTGCATAAACGCACAAAAGCTGTTCCAAACCCTTAAGGTAATGGAAGGCGAGGAGGTCACGCTGACCGTAAACGAAAAGCTTGAAACTACCATTTCCTCGGGTAGGTCAACTTATAAAATGTCCGCCCTGCGCGGCGAGGATTTCCCGCAGATTCCGAGCCTTAAAACGCAGATGGGCTTTGAGCTTTCGTCCTCGCTCCTTCGCAGAACGATAGGAAAGATAAGCTTTGCAATGGCGCAGAACGATCAGCGTCAGGTGCTTAACGGTGCGTTTTTCCGCATCCGCGACGGTGAGATGCTTGCGGTCGCCTGCGACACCTTTAAGCTTGCAAAATGCGTTTGCACCGCAAATCTTATCAACCGCAACAGCGACGGCGAGGCGCTCAGATACTCGTACATCGTTCCCAACAAGACGATAAACGAGCTTTACCGTATGCTCCCCGACGACGAGGAAGAAAACGTGACGATATACATCAGCCGCAAAACGATGGTATATCATTTTGACGGACTTATATTCTTTACGAAGATAATAGAGGGCGAATACATTGATTTTGAGCGTATAATCCTTACAAATCACAAGATAATCGCCTACGCCGATAAGGATAAGCTGCTTGCCGCGCTTGAGCGTGCCGCCGTCGTTACCGAGGAAAAGATAGCGGGCAGCAACCGCACGCCGCTGAAATTCAGCCTTGAGGGCGACGTTCTGAAGCTGACCGCAAATTCGAGCGCGGGAAGCTCCTACGACGAGCTTGAGGTCGAGCATACGGGCGACGATATCCTTATCGCGTTCAACAACCGCTTCCTTATCGACTCCGTCCGCGCCTGCTCCACCGCGCGCGTGAAGATCGAGCTTTCGACTCCGCTTTACAGCATCAATATAAAGCCCGTCGACCCCGAGGACGAGAGCGAGGACCTCTTCTTCCTCTTGCCCGTGAGAATGAAAAGCTGAGTAAAAACACCTTTGGTGTTTTTACAGTGATATTCGCCTTACGGCGAGTGATATTCAACCTTGCGGTTGAGTGATATTCGCCCTTCGAGCGAGTGATATGTTTGCCTTTCGGCAAACGTTAAGGTAGCTTTTTGCTTCGCAAAAAGCTAATGAATAATGAATAATGAATAATATAGGTGGCTTTTTGCGCCGCAAAAAGCATTCCTATTGAGAAAAAAGTGTACTTTTAGCATATTGCTATGCGTTAAGATGGCGGGAACGGCGAACCCTTTAGCGTCATTCCGAAGGCGTTTAAAAAAAGGCGGGAAAGTGGCAATTTTTAGCGTATTGCTATGCGTTAAGGTGGCGGGAACGACGTACTCTTTAGCGTCATTCCGAAGTCGCGGAGCGTTGTTCCGCGCCGCGACGAGCGAATCTCGCCGTTTTTCCGCAGAAAAACGGCGCCCTATGTTCGCACCCAACCGATTTATTAGGGATTTAGCACTAAAAATCACGGCTGCGAACTATTAAAAGGCAATTGCAAACATAAGGCTCTCCCTCAG
>JAFXAC010000064.1 GCA_017522125.1 Clostridia bacterium
CTGTGGGAGCGTGCCGCATAAATATCCTTATTTTAGTAAGGGTATTTATTAACTATGCCGTGAAGGGTTGCGGGTATCTCAGTTCCGATGACGCAAAGTGCGTCGCACCATCTGTGGAAAAGCCTCTCGTAAAGAGATACGTCATCGTCAAGAATAAGCATTGCCGCGGTATAGTTCACAGCCGCGCTGACAAAGCGGTCGCAAAGGGGAAATTCGCTGTCAAGCGATATCTCCATAACGTCGTAGGGCGGCTGTTCGGGAAGCCCGTACGCCCTGCGATAAAGCTGGTCAAGCCTTGACGCCTCGCTGACGAGCGCGGCGAAAATGTACGGCGCACGCTCCGTGTAGTCCTCCATTATAGAGTCCATATACGCCTTTCTTGCCGCCTCGCTCCTTTCGGGGAAAAGCTCAACGCCCGAGGTCTCGGTGATCTTTACGGTCGATATCTCCGCCTCCACGCCGCTTTCGGCGCTCGTATCGCTTTCATTAGAGGACGACGTGGTGGTATTGCGCTCGTTCTCGCCAGTCGTGCTTCCCGTCTTTTCGAGCGTGTTCGTTTTAGTGCTTTCGCCCGATGCCTCGGTGCTTTTGGTGCTTGTAGCTGACTCCTCACTTTCGTCGTGAGTGGTAACGCTGAGTTTCTTGGTATCCGCGATGTTTCGTGTGATCGACGTTTGATCGTACGTAGTTCCCTCGATCTCCTCGGTGTTATTGTACGTCGTATTCGCAGTATTGCTTGTTTCCTCGTCTACGATGGTTACAAGCCTTTCCATCGTGGTCGTGACGTTTTCCGCCGAAGTCGGAACCTCACTGATATAAAGCTCATCCGCATTATCTGCGACCTTTGTCAAGGTTTCGGTGAGCTTTGTGGTCGAGGAGTCGGTTTTTGTCTGCTCATTCGTGCCATTTGTCGTCTCGCTTGAGGTAAAGGAACGATTATCAGTTCCACTATCGCTCCTCGTACCGTCCGCAGATACGGTCTTCGTACCCGCGTCGGTGACGCTTTCCGTCGAGCTGTCCGTCACGCTTACGTTATTTGTGGAGCTTTCGGTATTATTCTCGCTCGTTGTTTCGTTTGCGGTGACGGTTTCGTTTTCGGAGCCGCTGACGCTTTGCGTTTTGGTTTCGCTTCGCGTTTCCGTCTTAGTCTCGGTGACCTTCGTGGTCTTTGCCGCAAGACTCGCCGCCGCCGTCGTCGCCCTGACCATCGAATCGGTATCGGCGGCTATCTTGGCTCTGATGATCAGACTTACGGCTCTGTCGAATATTCGACTAACTAACATTTATTCCTCCGGAATAATTAGTTTATAGTGAGATCAAGAAGCACCATCTCGGCGGGGTAAATGACCTTTGCGCCGTAGAGATGCAGACCCTTCACAGCATCCGCAAATCTCTTTTCGGGGCGGTACGCATCGACCTCGCTGAGCTGCTCGGCAAACGCGATAGCTCGCTTAGTACGTGCAAGGCACTTATGCGCGCCGTCGGCAACCGCGATATTGTTGGAAACGTAGATCTTACAGCCCGCAACGTTGCCGATACAACCCGTTTCAAGGGTGCTGTCGCTGTTGCTGATAGCGATCTTGGACTTGAGAATGAGCGCCGCGATCGTGGGAGAAACCTCGACTACGATATCCGCGGGATCGCTTACGTTGTTCTGAAGGAGCTTGGTGCGAGCGTCGATGATATGCTCGATGATATTATCAACGGTAGTATCCTGCTCGGTGATAACGGAGCCTGCCTCGCCGAAAAGGGAGAACACGTATTTGTCCGCCTCGTTAGCAAGCGCGGAGGCGGCTACCTTCATAGCGCCGTCCATGAGCTTGGGGGAGGACTGAACTCTGTCGATATCGTCGATCTGGAAGTTGAACGCCTTTGCCTGATCGATAACGAGAGTCTTTGAAAAATCAGTAAGCTCCTCGGCAAGAAGCTCGAAATCCGTATTTTTGTTATAGTCGAAAACCGTAACGTCGGTAAGGCCGCAGACCTTTACTCTGTCGCCCTTACCCTTGATCTCACCCTCGAAATCGCGGTTACAGTTCGCTACTGCTACGTACTGATTGTCAAGTGCGGTAAGAAGATTTTCGCTCCATACGGTAGAGATGAAATTAGTAATTGCCATTATTTTTTCCTTTCTTTTTGTGGGCTTTGCCCTTTTTTATTTCCAGCGGCGCATAGATTCCATAATGCGCCCGTAATTTTCGCGCACCTCGCGGCGCGACATTCCCCTGACCTCGTCAGGAGTGAAAAGACCGTCGTCGACGGTGCTTATTTTGCCGACCGAGGTTTTCTCAGCCGACCTTCTTGCCGCCTCTGCGCGCTTTGCCCTGACCTCACGGCGGCGCATCTCAAGCGCATATGCGGCGGCGGGCGGCACGCCCTGCTTTACAGCCTCGTTAAAGCTGTCGGGCATGGAGCTGAGCTGTGCCGACGGGTAAAGGTCCATAAGCTCGGCATAGCCCTCGGCAAGCCGCTGTGCCTCGGCGCGAAGCCGCTCAACCTCTGTGCGAAGCGTTTTAAGCTCCTCCATTTCGGCGCTGAAATCATTCGCCCCGACATCTTCATCGGGTGCGACGCTTTCCGTCATCTGCTCCACTTCCTCTTCAAGCTCAAAGGGGATCTCTTCGCAGTCCTCTGCGGGAGCATCGGATATCACAAGCTCCTCTACGATCTCATCAGGCATCGCCGCCCCCCTTTTCTCTTGCCGAAAGCAAAGCGTATCTGTTGGGAACGAGTCCGTCGGGCAAGCGCTCAAGATACTCGCAAAGGTCAATATGACCGTCCTTCAGAAGATTGTCAAGAATGGTCTGCGTTCCCGATACCGAGAAGCGTGAGGAATCCGACACGTCTATCTTTGCGTGGAGCATAGCACCGCGAAGCAGGTCGGTCCTTATCTTTTCCGCGCCGTTTTTCGTGCGCAAAAGACTGCCGTCAAGGCAATATCCGCAGGTCATATCCGCCCAGATATTCGCCATCTGCTCAAGGCAGATATTAAGCTCGGCACGCACTCTTTCAAGCGCCTGCATTGAGCTTTCACGCAGGGCGAGGATCGCGCTGGTGTTGTTGGGATCGACGTTTCCGAGCGCCGCCTCGGTTGCTCCTGCAAGGTCCTTAGTCATAGTTACCGCCTTTTCGATAAGCTCAAGATAGCCGTCCTCAAGCGCACCCGTGCCGACGACCTGAACCGCGTCGGAAATATTTCCGCCGCCTACCGCGGCAATAGCCTCGCCGACCTGATTCGTCCATTCGGGAATCCTCGTGCGGTCGTAAATGACCTTGGAAAACGCCGTGTCCGTCATATGCTTCATAACCATCGCAAACGCGCGGTTGATGTATTTCTGATTTGCTATCATTCCGCTTACGGCGGAATTACCGTGGAAGCAATTTTTAGCAGCGCTCCACGAGAATTTTGCAAGCGGATATAGCTTGCACGGCGTTACGCTACGGCGGATAACGCAGGTCTTGGTGGATTTTTCAAACACCACAAAGCCGTTCTCCTTCCAAAACTTGATAAGGTAGGTAACGGGCGCGTCCTCGGGCTCGTAATCGTATTCGACGGCGGCGAAATCGCCCGCCATAGAATCCACCGCGTCCTCGCGGCTGTCGGGAATGATCTTCATCACTTCCTCGCGCGACGCGCCGTTAGCGAGCGCCTCGGCACGAAGATCGGCAAGGCGAGCCTTACCCGAAATTATGACGTGTGACTGCGATTGAATGTCCGGATTATTCACGTCTGCGGGAAAGACGTTTACGTTGTCTATCGCACCCGTGAATATATCGCCGCGCCATACGCCGCCCCCGTCGGCATCAGCGTCCCAGCCGCAGTACACGATTCCGTCGCCCGTCAGCGCCGCGTCGGTAAGGATGCGGTATATGAGAGATTGGAGCTTGTCCTTTTCCCATCTGTACGCCGCGTTTTCGGTAAGTATCCTTACGCCCTCGGAGATCGCGGCTGCCTCGGCAGACGACTCGGAAAAGGGCAGATTTTCATCGGTATACGTTATCCTTACCTCGCCAACGGCGGCGTTGGAGATGAGGTTGTCGGTTATGCGGCGAACGACGTTGAATACGGGACGGGGCAGCTCGCCGCTACCGCCCCTCCACTGATCTCCACGGTAAAATCTTTCGTTTTCACGAACGGTTTCGTAAAGACCGATCCTTTGCTTATATTTACGGCCTGCCTCATACTGACGCCACGCCTTTGATAAGCTGTTCTTGTTCATTTTTCACCTTCTGTTTTCAGATTTTTTGCGAAGGACTACGGCACAGACGAAGTTTTGTCGGTTTACCCGAAAAGGTAGTCCTCCGCAGAGCTTTTTCCAAAGCGGAAGCCGCGCCGCGCACTCGAGCCGTCGTCAGGAGGCAGGGCGCGGCTCATAAGCGCGTAACGGACCGCCTCGGGAGAATGCGTAAAGCGGTGGGGCTCACTCGACGCATCCTCGGGGCGATTTTTGTCAAAAAGAAGCGCGGGAAGCGAGCTTATCAGCTCCTTGCAATCACGGCTTATGTGAAGCCTTACCTCTCCCCTGTCGTTCTCGGCAAGATACTCCCTGAAAAGTCGCCAGCCCGCCACGCGCCTATCGTCCGCAGGGCGCATCGGCGGCATACCGTGGGTATTTTGCATCACCTCAAAGCCGCTTTTCCCCGTATCCTGCCGTCTGTTCCACAAGTCGGGCGAGGCTACTGCGTATTCCACGCTCTCGCCGCGGCAAAGCTCGCTTACCGCCCTCGCCGCCTCGGACAGAGTAAGTCCCGAACGGCACCACTCGCGTTTTATCCAAGCACAGCCATCTCGGTCAAAGCCGCAGATATACGCCGCAAGCATGTCAAAGCCATAGTCAAACGCCGCAATAGTTATCGGCGTGTGTGGGATAACGCTTGGCTCGCACACGTGGCGTTCCTCGTCAAATTCCGAGAAGAACTGTCCCTCGAAAACGTCCCATTTGCCGTAGAGCCACGCGTCGCGCAAGCGCGGCGGAAGGCTCTCAAGCCGTGAGACGTATTCGGGATCGGCATCGGTAAGGCTTGCATTGTCAAAAACTGTCGCGGGGATAAAGGCATAGTCCTCGGCACGCTCACCTGCGCGGTAATCACGATCAACAAATAGCCGTTTTACCCAGCCGTGACCGATTCCACCCGGGTTGCAGGTAAGATACATTCGGCGCGGCATATCCGACGCTCCGCGCAGACACGCCTTGAAGATGGAAAACTGATATTCGCTAAGCTGAGTTGCCTCGTCGATAGCGATAACGTCGTATTCCTGCCCCTGATAGCGCAACGTATCGCGCTCCGAGGAACAATAGCCGAGGAAGAGCCTACTGCCGTTTTGGAAGATGACGCATTTATCGCGCTCGGAATAGCTTACAGCGTCGCCAAGCTCGGCAAGGAGCCTGTAAAGGTGGTTGGAGCGAAGCTCGGGCAGGCTTCGGCGCACAAGAAGCGCCTTAAGTCCGCCGTAGCGTAGGCACATAAGCACCACCTTGCGCCTGAGGGCCCAGGACTTTCCGCCGCCGCGCGCTCCGCCGTACGCCGTAAACCTTGCGCGAGAGGCAAAAAAATCCTTCTGCCTTGCGTTAGGTACACCGTTGACTCTTATTTCCGCCTCTGCCATTTACTCGCCGTCGGCATACGGATCATGCTCGAACACAAGCCGTACGCCCGTCCCCTCCTCCTCCCTTTCGGGCGGTCGCTCACCTACGTAACCAAGCCTTTGCTTTAAGTAGACCGACAGCACCGAGGAGGACATTTTTGAGTTTATTGCCTCGTCCTCAAGCGCCGCGCATATCTCGCCGTACAGTGAAGGGCGGCTTTCGCGAAGTCTTAATATATCGCCCATGCTTCCGCCGAAATATCGGCAAAAGCCCGCAAGATTCGGTATTCTTTCCTTATCCGCACAATAGTCGATATACGATGCAAAAAGGTGGGGCAGCTCATCTCTTTCCACGCTTTCGGCAAGGAGATTTCGTTCTTTTTCGTTTGCCGTGTTCATCTTTTTTCAGTTGTGCCGAACCTCTCTTTCCCGTCTGTGCCAAGGGAATTTTACCTCGCTTCGCAATCTCAAAGGCTGTAGAGTGTCGCCTACAGTATCAAAACGTGCGAAAAAAAGCGCAAAGCTATTGAAAAAACGCGCATAATCGGATATAATTTATAAAAAAGAAGGAGGACAGATATGAAAAATAACGCTCGTATACTGATTTCGGCGCGTCGCATAGCAGAGCTTGACGCTGACGCGGCAAATGCGGCGCTTTCCCGTATCGCCCTTCTCTTTGGCGAGGATTACGCCGCTTCCTTAAATAAAAAAAATCCCCGCGCAAGAAATGATTCTCTTGCGGGGGCGTTATTGCTTGCCGATATGGCAGAAATTATCGGTGTTGGCGGCAGAATAATCCGAAACGACTGCGAAAAGCCGTATTTTGAGGACGGCAGTGCGCATTTTTCCATCTCGCACGACGGCGGCTTTGCCGTTTGCGCCCTCTCCTTCAAGTCCGAGGTGGGCGTTGACCTGACTCGGCTTCCGCACAGGCTTGACGCCGATACGCGCCGCAGGCTTGCCGCGCGTTGCTTTACGCCCGACGAGGCGCAAAGCGTGGCTGATACGGACGGCGAGGAGCTTTTTGCGCTCCTCTGGGCAAGGCGCGAGGCTGTCGGCAAGCTTGAGGGCGGCGGTGTAACGCCGTTTTTTGGCAAGCCGATACCGCAGGAGCAATACACCTTTGAGGACTTTTACCTTTATGGCAGCGAAAGGTGCGGACTCGTCGCGCTATGCCACGATGCACACGCTGGCGGCGTGGAGCTTCTTGCACTTGATGGGAGCGTGTCGCTTAGGAGAAAATAACCTTCGTCAGTATTGACTTTTGTCGATATATGTTGTAAAATATAAAATAAGATATTATACTCTTTTTTGGGAGGAAAAATGGCAAAGGGTACTATTACCAAAAAGGTAATCGTTTCAAATATAATAAAGGTGCTGACGGCACTCCTTATAACCGCGCTGATCCTCTGCACTGCCGCGCTCGCCGCGATATTCGTCGTAGCAAGAGGTCCGTCGGGAGATGCATCGGTGCGCCTTGCGGCAACTCTTGCCGAATCAGGCTCGATCTGGGGCCCGATATTTTATACTCACGGCGAGCTTGACGCGGCTGTAAAATACTCCGCACCCGACCTCTCGTGCGCAGAGCTTCAAATGGCTGATGCGCCGTCTGCCCCCTCGTTTGCCGAGATATCGGGTGACGATTGGAGTGGATACATCATAAAGGGCATCGCACCGCAGAGCCTTAAGGCTACCGCCGCTTCGGGTGTGGCGATAAACGCCACCTTCTCTCTCGGTGTCGAGCCTATGATAGATGCCTTTTACACCGACGGCGTTCTTAATTACACGGGCAACACCGAAAGCATATTCACCCTCTGCGCTCTCCGCGCCGACGGCGTTCTTTTTGCGGGCGCCGCTGACATCTACACCGCGGTAAACTCCGATCTTCTCTGGGCTGTTGAGGCGGATAGAGTGCTTGTTTCGGACGGCGTTCCGTTGAAGGGGCTCGGCGGCGGATACGGTTGCCGCGCCGCTATCGGACAAGCTGCCGACGGAAGCATTATAGTGATATTTGCCGAGGGCGACGCAATATATCCCTCGGGCATCACCTACGACGAGCTTGCCGCCCTTATGTACGAGGCGGGTGCGCTGACAGCCGCGGCGATAGATACCGACGGCAGCTTTATATACGGCAACGACCGCCTTGCGGGTAAAGCGGCAAGGGACGGTCTTGTGATATGGTCCTTTTCGGAAGGAGGTGTGGTAAATGAATAATTCTCCCGAAGAAAAAAAGCTCCCCGAGGCATCGGAGCCTACCGTAAACGAGGATATCGAAAAGATAAAGGAAATTAAAAATCGCGCAAAGGCGAGCGAGTCGGATGGCGCGAAAGCGCCAAAGACCACCGCGTTCGTCGATCCGTACGACCCAAAGCGCTCCAAGGAGCGCAGACGTCACCCCAAGCGTCACACCTTCCTCGTGGCGATGATAATTTACGTTTCGGTAGCATTCCTCATCATCGGAACTGCCGTGTGCATCGGTTGGAAATACGCCCCCTTGGCGTACGAATCATCGCCCGACAGATTCGTTGAATCCCTTGCATCAACCACAACTGCGGACGGCTGGCGTCAGCACCTACGCATACAGCTTCCCAAGACTTATCCAAATTACGAGGATGCGTCAAAGCTCGCCTACGAGGTGCTTTCCCCCGCGTTTAACGTGGGAGCGGTCACCTATATAAGATACGCCGCACGCGACGGTGCGCCCGTCTACGAGCTTTTCTCGGACGGCAAAGCCTTTGCGACGATGACGCTGAATGACGTTTCCGAGGGCGCGCTCAGCCTGCCCGTTTGGGAGATAGGCGTTATAGATTTTCACATCTCGTTCTTTGAGGAGATCGACTTCCGCCACGTCAGCGTTACCGTTCCCGACGGCGCAAGCCTTACTGTGAACGGCGTTGACGGCGTTATCGCAAAAAAGACCGAGGCTGTAAAATATCCCGAGATATCCCCTGCCGAGGCGCAGAGCGACGTTGCTCCCTGCACGAAGCACAGCTTTGACGACCTTTACTATCAGCCCGAAATATCCGCCACGCTCGGCGGCACCTCTCTTGAGTGCGTAAAGCTTAGCGAGGGCGAATATTATTTCAAGTACCCCGACAGCTACACGCACAGTCTGACAGTCACCGCCCCCGAGGGTATGACGGTGCTTGTCGGAGATGCCGTCGTAGACGAAAGCTGGGCAACCAAATCGCAGATAGAGGGCGAGCTTGGCGAGCTTGACGACGGTGGAAGCGGCACCTTGCCGATACTCAACGTTTGGACGGTGGACGGTCTGTTCGCCAGCCCTGCCGTGCGCGGCGAGGTATACGGCAATGCAGTACCCCTGAAGAGCCAGACTGAAGCCGAGTACGTGTTCACCGTACCTGCTGAATGTAAATACACCATAACCTTGATACTCCCTGCGGGTGCTGAGGCTACCGTAAACGGAAAGCCCATTGACACCGCAAGCAAGATAGAGGGTGGAGCAAGCGCCGAGGAGCTTGGTGCGGGTATGACGCACCTTGGCAAATTCGGAGTTACCGAGCTTGCCGCCGTTCCCGATGCCGTTCCCGCGTTTGATAAATACGTTATCAGCGGCTACCTTGCGCTTCCGAAGATCACCGCAAGCCTTGACGGAGTTGAGCTTGCCGAGGCGGGTGTCAGAGTCGAGGAATACGACGTGCTTTGGGAGTTCGACTATCCTGCGGGTGATACGCCCACCGAGGAGCGCGTGAATACTGCAAAGAATTTTGCAAATGAATACGTCGAGTACGTCTGTGACGGCGGGGCTTGGACGCACCCCGAAAACTCCAAGGCGTTCAATGAAAACTATGAAGCTCTGCTTGCCACCATGGTGGAGGGCACGGCAGGATATATCGGCATTATGCAGTCATACGGCGTGGTTTACAAGCTGCCGCCCAGCGCTTCGTTTACCGTTGACAGCTTCTCGGTAGCTGACGCCATATCCTACACACCCGCCTGCATCAGCACTCGCCTTGAGTACAAGCTGACGCGCACGGTAAACGTCGACGGCACGCCCACAAGCGAAAGCCTTGAGGGAAGCATTATGGTGCTTCAGGTGCTTTATCAGAACGAATGGCGCGTATGGAGCTTCTTCCTTGACGGCGGAATCGCTGAACTGATATAAACAAAAATCCACTCACTTGTGAGTGGATTTTTGTATGCAAATAATTATTCCTCAACGCCCATCATTGCCATAAGTCGCTTGTTGAACTCCTCTGCGGTGTTATATCCCATCTTCTTTTGACGGTTATTCATAGCCGCGATCTCAAGGATAATAGCAAGATTTCGTCCTGCGTGAACGGGTATGGTAAGGCTTGGCAGGCTGATGCCGAGAATTTCCACGCGCTCGTCGTCAAGACCTAATCTGTCGTACATCTTGCCCTGCTCCCAAGGCTCAAGGTTTACGACAAGGTCAATTTTTTCCGACATTTTTACAGAGCCCATACCGAAAAGGCGGCGCACGTCGACGATTCCTATACCGCGAAGCTCAACGTAGTGGCGGATTATCTCGGGGGCAGTACCTACGACGGATTTCGCCGAAACGCGCTTTATCTCAACCGCATCGTCCGCGATAAGTCGGTGTCCGCGCTTAACAAGCTCTATTGCCGTTTCGCTCTTACCGATTCCGCTGTCGCCGAGGAGCAATATTCCCTCGCCGTATATCTCAACGAGAACGCCGTGCTGTGTCAGCCTCGGTGCAAGGTGGATGTTAAGGGACGCGATGAGCGCCGCCATAATTGCGGAGGTGGACTCCGCCGTTCCGAGAAGCGGAACGCCATACTCGCGGCATTTTTCAACTATCTCGTCAAAGGGGCGGTGTCCCGCCGTCATCAAAACGGCAACGGGGCGCTTGGCAAGAAACTCCGAGATACTGACCTTTCGTGCCTCGTCGTCAAGTCGGGAAAGATATCTGTACTCGGCATTTCCGATAAGCTTTATTCTGTCGGTCTTAAAATACTCAAAAAATCCCGCAAGAGCAAGACCGGGGCGGTCTATCTCGTTACTCGTTACCATTATGTTCTCAGCCGAATCGGGAAGATGAATAACGTTCAGCGAAAACTCGTCTATCAGCTTTGCAAGCGAAATACTGTATTTATCCACTTTTCTACTTCCTTATAGGTATTTATATAAATAGTATATCACACCCGTGGCGGAAAGTGAATAGGATTTTTGATTTTTTATTCGTGCTTAGGTCAAAAAAATTTAAAAATGCCCGTTCTATTCACACAAAAGACACATTTTTTTGCTATTATATAAGATAGATTATTATGCTTATATAGATTTCACACAATTTGGAGGACTCTTATGAATAAATTACACCGCGTGTGGCGCTATGCCGCCCTGCTTTTGGCTCTCGCCCTTACACTTCCCTCGCTCATTTCCTGCGCCCTCACTCCTATCGAGCCTACAGAGGAGGAGCTTGCCGTGGTTGGAAAAATAGGCAACTACGACGTGCATTACGACGAGCTTCGTTTCCTCACCGTAAATTTCAAGGCGGAGCTTGAGAAAAAATACGGCGAGGGCATTTGGGACAACCCCGAAACCGCCGCAAAACATAGGGACGAGCTTAAGGAGCTTGTATACGACAGCATCGTGAGCGACTATTACGCCGTTTTAGCACTTGCCGACGATTACTACGTTGGCGGCTCAAGCACGATGCTAAACGAGGAAGAAATACTAAACGCCGTCCAAGCCGACGTTGAGGCTACTGCCGAGGAGCAGGGCGGTAACGGAAAATACAAGAGCTGGCTGTCCGACAACGCGTTTTCTGACAGACTCTACCGCTTTTATACCGCTACCGACCATTGCGCGCAAGAGCTTTTATTTGTCCTTGTGAGCGACCTCGGTATTATCCCCGACGATGACAAATCAATAAAAGAATATATGCACTCTGACAAATTCCTTCGCACCAACCACGTATACATATCCGACACGAGCGAGAACGGTCTTGCTCTTGCCGAAAGACTGCGCGGTGAGCTTGCCGCGTCCGACGATCCCGCAACCGATATCATACTGATGAAGGGCAGATATTGCGACGATTGGACTATGACCACCACGCACGGCAAATATTTTGCAAGATACTCCTCCGACCTGCCCGAGGAATACGAGCTTGCCGCATTTGAGCTTGACGAGGGCGAGGTCAGCAAGGTCGTTACCACCGACAGCGGATATTACGTTATCCTGCGACTTGAGGTCGAGGAAGCGTATCTTACCGCAAAATTTGACGATTTCAAGGACGATATCCTCGGCTCCGAGTTCAACAAGATGCTCAAAGAGTATCTCTCAAAAATGGAGTTTGTCCCCAACGAATACGGCGCAAGCCTTGACCTTGTGGCTATAAGCTGATGGCTACGATCAGTACAGGCAGACGCCGCGCGTATAGGCACAGGCACAAAAAGCCTATGAACGGCTGGGCGAAATACGCCATTGCCGTCACCGTAGCGGCGCTATTGATATTCGTTTTCGCCGTTGCGCTTGGTTCAAAGCTCGGCGAGATCGCGGATAACACCGACAGCACCACAGTGCCGTCTACGACCGCCCCCACTACTGCCCCCAAAATGCCCGTAATTCTCGCCAAGGCGCACCCGCTTGCCGTTCCGACGCAAAGCGACGGCACGACCGACGCGCCCGAAACGACCACTCCGCCCGAGGACACGACCGCGGGTGACGTAACCACCGCGCCGTCCGAGCCTGAAATTTCCTATAACGCGATATCCCTGCTTCTTCGCTCCTTTGCTGAGGACGGCTCCGCAATGCTCCATTATTCCTCGCCGCTGGCGCTGAAATACAGCCTTGCGAGTGACTCCGAGGTGGACCTTGAAAAAGCCCTCTCGGCATTTGCCAACGAGGGCTACGTCAGCGGTGTGTTCGCACTCACCTTCCCATCTGCGTCCTCTGCGGAAAAGAATCTTTCAAGAGAATACGAGCTTTCGCTCCTTTGCGAGATAGCCTCGCACGGCATTGACGAAATAGTGCTTCTCGGCTTTCCCTCTACTCCCAACGGGCTTGCCGAGGCAAACGCCTTCATACTTGAGCTTCTCTCGCGTGAGGAAGCCGCATCACTTGCAGTAGGTATCGCGCTCGACCACGAGCTTCTTGAATCCGATAATGCAAAGACGGTCATTCGTGAGTCGGGAATAACCAAGGCGTTCCTTGCCCTTGACCTTTACAGCGTTTACGTTCCCGAGCTTATGAGCGCGGAGGATTTTATAAAGAACAAGCTCGACAAATGCGCCGACACGCTCTCGACCTACAATCTGCGTCTGCTTTTGGGCTGTGGAAAAGCCCCCAACCTTGAAAGTCAGGTACGCCTTGCGCTTCAAAATAATATATACAATATTCAAGAGGTTGGAAAATAAGAAAAACACAACCGCCCGATAAAAAAGGACAGAGAATTTTACATTCTCTGTCCTCTTATTTTGCAAGCGCTACATTTGTGGAGTGCAATTTGTCGATATGCTTCGTTACACTCCGCTCGATATATTTGCCTTTCGGCAAATTCGATATGTTCTCGCTTCGCTCAAACTCGATATGATATAAATCCGCGCTCACGAAGTGAGCATATCGAGCGCAGCGGCGCACATTGTGCGCCGTAGGCGCATATCGAACGCGGCGGCGCACCTTGTGCGTCGTAGGCGTATATCGAAAATCCGCGTCAGCGGATTTATATCGATGCTTCGTGTCCTCACGGACACGAAGCTTTTATCTTACGCCCAGCTCATAGTGCGGGGCTTATCCTCCTCCATGACCATGGGAGCAAGGAAGGCAACAGCCTTTCTGAGTCCCTCGTCAATGGTCATTATGCTGTCCTCATGCTCGATGGAAAGCGCTCCATCGTAGCCGCACAGACGAAGGTTAGAGATGATATCGCGCCAATATGCGGCGTCGTTACCAAATCCAACGGCACGGAATACCCACGCTCTGCCAAGCTCGTCGCTGTAATGCTTCGTGTCAAGCACACCGTTCTTTGCGGTGTTGTACTTATCTATCTTGGTGTCCTTTGCGTGGAAGTGGTATATCGCGCCCTTCAGCTCACGGATAGCGGCAACGGGGTCTATTCCCTGCCAGATAAGGTGAGAGGGGTCAAGGTTTGCACCGAGAACGTTACCTACCTTCTCGCCCGCGATCTTTGCGACTGCGGCGCGGAGCTTAAGTACGGTCTCGGGGTTGTATACGCAAAAGCCCGGGTGCATCTCGAACGCGATATGCTCAACGCCGTGGGAAAGCGCAAATTCAGCGGTCTTTACCCAGTACGGGATCAGCTTTTCATTCCACTGCCAATCAAGTATGGCAAGGAAATCCTCGGGCCAGGGGCAGGTTACCCAGTTGGGATACTTCGAGCCCTCGGAGTCACCGGGGCAGCCCGAGAAGCCGACGATGGTCTTGATGCCGAGCTTTTCAGCAAGCAGAACGGCATTTTTGAAGTCCGCATCGTATGCGGCGGCGGTAGCCGCGTCGGGATGGAGAGGATTGCCGTGGCAAGCCAGAGCAACTATCTCTATACCGTATTTTGCAAAGGTCGCCTTGAATGCATCAAGTGCCGCGTCATCGGCAAGGAGAACTGCGGGGTCGCAATGCGCCTTTCCGGGATATCCGCCTGCGCCTACCTCAACTGCCTTGATTCCAAGTCCGCTGAGAATGGACAGCGACTCGTCAAGAGTTTTAGCGGCGTAAAGATTTTCAAGTACTGCAAGCTTCATTTTGCACCTCGGAAATTAGAATCTGTAGATCTCGCCCGTTGCGGCAGAGGTATAGATGCCCTCGAGAATTCTCGTAACGGTGTAAGCCTGCTCGGGAGTTACGAAGGGCTCGGTATCGTTAAGGATAGCCTCAATAAAGAGTCTTGCTTCGCGGTCAGCGGGGCTTTCGCCTGCCTTACCGTCGTTGTAAGCCGCGCTGTCAGCGGTAAGCTTGGGAATGAAGCGGTACTGTGCGCCGTGGCTTACGCCGTTGATGCGAACGCCGTCGTTCATATCAGCACCCGCCTTGGTTCCGCAGAAAGCGGTAATGGCTTCCTTGGTCTCAAGCATATTGATAGCCCAAGAGGATTCAAGAACGATGGTAGCACCGTTTTCCATAACTACAAATCCGAATGCGCTGTCCTCAACGGTGAACTTGCTTCTGTCCCAAGGTCCCCAAGCGTTACCCTGATCCTCGTCAGCGAGATCGTTGAGCTTATGGTAAGTAGTACCTACGCAATACTTGGGCTTGTAGTTGTCAAGTATCCAAAGGGTAAGGTCAAGAGAGTGCGTGCCGATGTCGATGAGGGGGCCGCCGCCCTGCTCTTCTTCGTTCAGGAATACGCCCCAAGTGGGAACCATTCTGCGGCGGAGAGCCGTTGCCTTAGCATAGTAGATATCACCGAAAATGCCGTCCTCTGCCTGAGCCTTGAGCCAGAGAGAGTCGGGGCGGTGACGGTTCTGGTAACCGATGGAGAGCTTCTTGCCCGTTGCCTTTGCGGCGTCAAGCATCTTCTTAGCCTCTGCGGAGTTGATAGCCATGGGCTTCTCGCACATAACGTGCTTGCCTGCGTTGAGCGCGTCAACGGTGATAAAGCTGTGGGAGCGGTTGGGGGTAAGAACGTAAACGACGTCAACGTCCTTGTCCTCGATGACCTTGTGATAGTCGGTGGTTATATATTCATCACCCTTGCCGAATTTAGCGCGAGCCTTGACAGCGCGCTCCTCAACGATATCGCAGAAAGCGATGATCTTAAGATTTTCCTGCTTTACGAGAGCGGGAAGGTGCTTGTTGTTGGCGATGCCGCCGCATCCGACGATAGCGGCGCGAAGAATAGTGTTGTTCATAGTCCTTTTTCTCCTTTACGTATAGGACATTACGGGGATACCCCATTTATATAATGATATCATATATATCTTGCAAAATCAATAGTTATCTTGCTAAAAATCGGACATTTTTTGTTACAAACTACCATTTTATTGCCATTTTTGGCTTTTGAACGGAAAACTCTTGCTCATCTTCATTCGTCGTACCTGAGCCTTCGCCACAGCGCGCAAGCCGCGCTCAGGCGGCGGTAGAGTGTGCGCTCGTCGCAATGAAGCTCGCCCGCAACGTGAGTAACGCGGTAGGTGATATCGTTGGAGCGAAGCTGCATTTCGGGCGCGAAGAAATACACCCTGCGCGCCGCCTCCGCCGTGTCGACCTTGCCCATTGCGTCAAGAACGCGCAGAGTCTCCCACACGGCAAAGAGGTCGAGCGCCGCGCCGTCAACGCCCATCTTTTTTATTCGTCGCAAAAAGTCGCTCGGCTCCGTTTCGTTGTTAAGACCGAGCCGCGCGTAGCGTCTGAACGCGCGTATCGCCTCCATCTTTTTTCTGTCTATTCTCATTTTCACCTCCAAAACAGAACATTTGTTCTGTATTATAGCATAAAAAAAGAGGCTTGTCAATACGAAAGGTGAAAAAAGGAGGAAACGGGAAGCGTGGGGAAAGCGGGGTGCGCGGGAAAGCGATAACAGCGGGCACGCGGCGCATATAAGGCAAGGCGCGCTCCGACGGAGCGCGCCTGTTTTGATATTGCGTTAATTGAATTAAGGGTTGGTGCTATCTGCCGCCTTGTAGGTCAGATAGCCGGGAGCTTCGGGGGTGTCTATGCGAGCGTAGGTTTTGTCGACAACCTCCTTACCTTCATTTTCTTTAATTTTAGCAAGCGTTGTGCCACTACCGCCTACCAGCTTAGCACAGTCCTTGAACATATCAGCCGAGCTTTTTGCCTTAGTTACATTCCATCCGTTGCCTACGGAAATAGTTACAAGATTTGAACAACCCGCAAACATTTTCTCGGATTTCTCTATAGATTCTGTGTTACAGCTACTGAGGTCGAGCGCCGTTAATCCGACACAACCGTTGAACATACTTGACATAAACTTTACCTTATCAGTCTTCCAGCCTGACACGTCAAGCGCAGTCAAGGACGAACAATTGTTAAACATAGAATCCATATGAGTTACATTGTCAGTTTTCCATCCGGATAAGTCAAGCGTAGTCAAAGACGAGCAGCCGCTAAACATCGATGACATCTTGGTTACTTTATCAGTCTTCCAATTTGACACGCCAAGCTTAGTCAAGTCATCCGTAGTCAATAATGAACATCCGCTGAACATCGCCGCAGCTTCTGTTAAATTATCCGTTTTCCACTCAGTAGCAACGTTAATGTTTTGCAAGCTGGTGCAACCATTAAACATATTGGATGCAGTGGTTACTTCAGCCATATCCCAGTTTTCACCGAAACGAACGGCTTTTAGGTTTTTGCAACCGCTAAACATATAGGATGTAAGAGTAACACTGCTTGAATCAAAATTGGAAATGTCTATCTCTGTCATAGCACTTGACTTTTTTCCTACATCAAGGAACATCTGATCCATACGATTAACATTGCTTGTATCCCATTGGTCGAGACCTATGATGCTTTCCAGCGCTCCGCAACCGTAAAACGTACGGTGCATATTGGTTACGGTTTCGGTATCCAAATCAGAAACGTCTGCCGTTTTCAAGGAAGAACAGTTACGTAAAAAATTCTGGAGAGAATCAAGGCTTGTCGTCTCCCAACCGTCAAAGCTTATTTCCGTTAAGCTGGAACATTCATATAACAACCCATTCATATTTATAACATTACTGACATCCCACGTACTTAAATCCAGCTCCGCCAACTTGGAACAACTACCAAGCATCCATGACATATCCTCTGTTCTGCTTGTGTTCAAATTGGCCATGTCAATCGTTTCTACATATCGCATCTTGTAGAACAGCTCTGTGCTGTCCACCGGAGTGTAAATAGGTCCGTCTGCAAGGACGTAGAGCTTAAAATTCTCGCCTTCGGGAACGTAGTGGACGTTAACGTAGTAGTCCTGCTCGTCGTTTATCGGCGTGCCTTGGTAGTTATCGGCAATTTCGGGGTAGTCGTTGTTAAGACCGAATGTAATGCTTGTAACCTTGTTGGTAATATCCTCGCCCTCCAAGTCACCGTTCAGATAGTGCAGTGCGTTTTTCATAGTATTGCCCTCGATGTAAATATCATCAAACGGAACGCCTCTGCCAAAGCCCTCGACCAGAGCCTGATGGGGAGCGTCAAAGCCCGCAGACTGAATTCCCTGCGCGCACACCTTGACCTCGTACTTCCCGTCAAACACTTTCACGTGCTCGTTGGTCGCGGTGGAATCGAGCGCGACCTGGGAAAGGCTTATCTCCGTAATAGCACCCGGAGCAAGCTCCTTTTGGTAAGTAGCCTTTGCAACGAAATAATTTGTGCCTGTGGTTTCGTTCACACCGACAAACGGTATCCACTCCCATTTCCATTGACCTGCGGTATCGTTCAGGTTTACGTGGATCATTGTCTTGAATTCATCATAGTCGGTAAACATACCCGCCTCGAATGCGAAATATATACGCACGTACGCGCTGTGGTCGCCGGTGTTCTTTACGAACACCATCTTGTCGACCTCGTTATTGAGCTTGGTAGGATCCCAGATTGGCGTGGTGTAGCCGTCCTTGCCGATCTTCTCCCAATCGACGTTCGTTTGACCGAGAGAGTAGTCAAAGCCGCCGACGGCGGTAACGGCAGGGCGCAAGGGCTTCCCGTCGGTAAAGCCCTGAAACTCGGCAGCACCCGTAGCTTCGATATCTCTGCGCTCGTACTCCAGAAGCTCGATCTTGACGTTACCAACGGTAAAAACGTTCTTCTCCGAATCCTCTGCGGTGAGGAACGCTATCGTTGCCGCAATGGAAATTGCGGCAATAAGTACGATCGCAACAGCAATTAAGAGCCTTTTTTTCGTTTTCATAGCGTAGTTTCCTTTCATTGAAGGTATCGTAATCAGTATTTGCGAGCCCTCGTCTTACCGAGGGAGAATAAGATATAGTTATTCATTTAAATTTTACCATATATATTGAAAAAAATCAATAGTTTTTTGTCAAAAACACAAAATTGGCACAACAAATCTGACAATGAGCGTTACCAAAAAGAGGCGCACTTCATACGAAGTGCGCCTCGATACTTTTATCAGTTATATTTCTTGATATACTCGTCAACAAGTATCTGCAAGCCGCGCATATCGTCTGAACGCACGTATC
>JAFXAC010000065.1 GCA_017522125.1 Clostridia bacterium
TAAGCTCTACGTTTTCATAGTGGGCGGAGCACGCGCCAAAAGAAAGTGCAATAGCGACGATCATACATAATGCTAAAATGCGTTTTTCCATGGGCTCCTCCTTCAAAATTTATAGCGGGGACTCACTCCTCAATACCTTGAATATTGAGCGTGGACATCTCTACGGGCAGGAAGAAGCAAAGACCGTGCGCGGCAGTTCCCACGCCCGCCTTTTCCTTTACCTGCTCCATTATCTTTACGGCAACGTCCTTTTTAACCACGCTGAGAACTATCTCCTTTTCGGTGTCAATGGTAATACCGAGAATAGTCTTGGGCTTGGCAACGGAGCCGCGCGCGTTTATGATGGTCGCGCCCGTCGAGCCGAGCGAGCGAGCGATCTCCACCACCTCGGGCGCAAAGCCCGCGTTAACGATAATGTATAAAGCCTTTAATTCATTCATGTGAAATCTCCTTTCTTAAAACGCCAAGCCCTCAACGGAAACGCTGAACGCTATTCCCGTGTTTTGCTTATCGAAATCATGATCGCGGTAAAGGATACTCATAAGCTCCCTCGCCGTTTCGGTCTTGACAAGGCAGGAAATGCAGACCTTTCCCTGCTCCGCGGCAAAGCCGAAAGCCGCCGCTATAGCGCTCGGACTCATTGAGCCGCGCCCGTAGACCACCTCGATCCCGCGCGCACCGTGATCGCTCAAGAGATTTAAAAATCGTTTTTTCTTTTTTTGCTCGGCAATAATAACAAAATATTGCAGCTTACTCATATGAGCCTCACTCATTTTCACTGTCCTCGCTTTCGTTAGCATTTTCATTGTTCGTGTCACCCATAACGAAGCCCTCAAGGTCGTCAAAGCTTTCCTCTGCCTCACACTTCTGCGCAAGCTTCAAGCGGATATTATAGATAATACCGAGCGCCTGAATTGCGATAAGGGGGGTGACGGATATAAATGAGATTATTCCAAAGCCGTTTGTAAGTATTGACATCTTGCTTCCGTTCGCCTCGGCGACCGATGCGGCGATGCTGAGCGTCAGAGGCGTCAAAAACGCGGACGTCAGCGCGCCGCCCGTAACTCCGCCCGAGTCAAAGGCAAGCCCTACGAAGAGCTTTGGCGTGAATATCATCATAATTATTGAGATCGCGTAAAGGGGCGCGAGAAAATACAGAATGTTTATCTCGGTCAGTATTTTGAGAATGGAAAGCAACGAAGCCACGCCGATTCCGAGAGCGAGCGTGATACGGATAGTCAGATTTTTGATATGACCGTTGGTAAGCTCCTCTATCTGCGCGCCAAGCACCGTTACGGCAGGCTCCGACACGGTTATCGCCGCGCCAAGCACAAATCCGACAAGCAAAAGCAGCCACTTGAAGTACTCGGGGCGTGACTCGTCAAAGAACATCTGACCTATGTACTGCCCCACAAATCCAAAGCCGTAGTCAATACCCGAAAGGAAGATGAGCAAGCCGACGTAAACGGGGATAACTCCGAGCATCAGCATAAGGAAGGTGCGGCGCGGAAGCTTCAAAAGGAACGTAAGGAACGGAACGGAGATAAGGACTATGGGCAGGACAGCCAGCGCAACGTCAAGCACGTTACCCATAAGTATTGCGCCAAAGCCGCTGTTGCTTGACATATCGAAGGTGTTTTCGGGCGGAAGAGTTCCGCCGTTTGCCGCCTTGACGATAATACCGTAGATCAACACCGCAATGATAGGTCCAACGGACGCTATTCCTATGATTCCAAGGGAATCGTCATTCGTTTTGCCCTTTGAAAAGGTTGCGGAGATACCGAGCCCGAGCGCGAGGATAAAGGGAACGGAAACGTCGCCCGTGGTCGCGCCGCTGCCGTCAAAGGCAAGCGCGATGAACTCACTCGGAGAGAAAACCACAAGCAGGAAGATCAGCGAATAAAGGATAGCGAAGACCCACTTTATATTGATGTTTTTAACGATGCGCAAGAGGGCAATAGCCACGCCTATTCCGATACCCGTACCCGTTATCCAGATGAACACCGTGCTGTTTACGATGGGGATAATGGAGCTTATCTGCTTTGCAAGAACGGAAAGCGCAGGCTCTGCAACCGTGGCGAGAAGCCCAAAAACGAAGCCGAAGCAAAGCACGAAGGCGAGCTTGTTGTACTTGGCAAACGAGCCGCCGACCATCCTTCCTATGGGTAGTATGCTCGTGTCAAGACCGACGAGAAACATCGCCTGCCCAAGCACGACGCAAGCATAGCCCACGATGATCTTGACGTAATCGCCAATCGAGCTAAGCGGCGCTATCAAAAGACATATAACGATAATAACGGCAAGCGGAAGAGATGAATAAAACGTATCCCGCACCGTTTGAAGAAATTTAGATCTCATCTGCTCCCCTTTCTTTGAAATATATACAGTATATTATATCATGATATGCGGAATATGTCAACGCGCAATCCAAAAGTAGAGAAACGCTCTAAGCCACCAAAAAGTTTTTTAGTCAATATTTTACAGATTGTTTGACATTTCAACAAGTTTATGCTATAATGTAACAGCGCTTGTTTAAATTTCAACAAGTTGAAAGGATCTCAAAATGAAAGAACGCTTTGAAACGTTTACCGTTTTGATTAATAAAATAAGCAGAAATATCAGAAAGATCAAAAATCAGGAAATGGCGGAATACGGCCTTCGCAGCACGCACGTTTCCTGCCTGTATTACCTGTATTCCGAGCAGTCCGTAACGGCGACAGACCTTTGCGAAAGGTGCGAGGAGGACAAGGCGACGATATCGCGCGCGATTGAGTTTCTTGAAAGCAACGGGTATCTCGTTTGTGATGCAAAGCGATACAAAAGACCTCTGATCCTGACCGAAAAAGGAATGGAAGCGGGAAAGCGGATCACGGACAAGGTCAACCGCGTCCTCGAAAAGGTTGGCATAGGGCTTACCGAGGAGGAGCGAGTCGCGTTCTACCGCAGCCTTTCCATTATCAGCCGCAATCTCGAAAGCTGTCTTGCCTAAAACGTTCCGAATATATAAGTTGTGCTTTTTGGAGGTATAAAATAGTGTTAAATTTATCCGAACACAAAAACGAAATTCCGATTTTTTTCTCAACAGACGATAATTATATCCCCTACCTTGATATTGCGATCGCATCACTCATCGAAAATGCGTCGAAGGAATATAAATATAAAATCATAGTATTGAACACGGGGCTTGAGCCTGAAAACGTAAGCAAGATCATGCTCAACGAATGCGACGGCTTTTCCATCGAGTTCGTGAACATATCCGCAGAGGTGGAAAAGATCAAAAAAAGCCTAAAAAACGTATACCATTTTTCCGTAGTAACGTATTACAGACTTTTTATCGCTTCCCTCTTCCCCACCTACGAAAAGATCGTGTATCTTGATTGCGATCTTGTGGTGCTTGGCGACGTGTCCGAGCTTTACCACACCGACCTTGGCGATAATATTTTAGGCGCAGCGCCCGAGGAGTTCATTCGGAACACGAAGGGATTTCGCCTTTACGCGGATAAATCGATCGGCGTTGACCCCTCCACCTACGTAAACGCGGGAGTCTTGGTAATCAACCTCGTCGCGTTCAGAGAGCATAGGATAATGGAGCAATTCATCGAGCTTATCACCGCGTACGATTTCGACCTGCTCGATCCCGATCAGGCATATCTGAATTATCTCTGCCGCGGCAGGATACACGTTCTCCCCAACGGCTGGAACAAGGAGCCGATGACTATTCCCTGCGAGGGAAAGAAGAATATCGTGCATTACGCACTATATAAAAAGCCGTGGCAGTACGACGACGTTATCGACGGCGAATTCTTCTGGCACTACGCAAAGCGCTCCCCCTTCTACGAGATGATCTTGGAGAGAAAAGACTCCTTTGGGGACAAGGAACGAGCCGAAAACGAGGATATGGCGAAGGAGATATTGGAACACGCGCTGAAGATCGTGGACTCCGATGAAACGTTTGCAAAAAAGCTTTGCAATAATTGAGGACAAAGTATGGAAAAATCAGCCCACAAGCTTGAGCTTTTAAGAAGAATAGCCGAGCTTGAAAAAAAGCAGCTTTGGCATCTTGACGTTGAGGACGACCCCGAAACGTATCCGCTGATGCCCGATCAGATAGACTATCTGAACGAAAAGCTTTCAAACCGAATAAAAAATAAAGTAGCCAACCTTCTCGGAACGCGCTTCTTTGATAAGATGATAGCAAGCGGACAGCTCATCATCAAGGAGGTTCGCGGCATCGAAAACTTCACCGCTGTAAAAGGCGGAAAGATCGTGACCTGCAACCACTTCAGCGTCGGAGATAACTACGCTGTATGGATGGCTCTGCGCGAGCATATGGACGGCAAGATGCTATACAAGGTCATAAGAGAGGGCAATTACACCAATCCCCCCAAGCCCTTCGGGCTTTTTATGAGGCATTGTAACACGCTTCCGCTTTCAAGCCAACCGTCAACGATGCGCAAGTTCTTCAAAGCCGTAAAAACGCTCCTCGCAAGAGATGAAACGATACTTATTTATCCCGAGCAGGGAATGTGGTGGAATTACCGCAAGCCGCGTCCGATGCAGGATGGCGCGTTTTCGCTTGCCGTACATAACAAGGTGCCCGTAGTGCCGATATTCATTACTATGGAGGACAGCGATATTATTGACGGCGACGGATTTCCCGTTCAGGAATTCACGCTCCATATCCTGCCCGCCATATACCCCGACGAGTGCCTTCGCCTTGGCGAAGCCAAGACGAAGATGAGCGAGCAAAACTACGCCGCGTGGGTCGAGGTATACGAGGATTTCTACGGCAAAAAGCTCGTTTACGCCGACGCGGAGGAAGCGAAATGAAGCTGTACCTTTCGGTGATAGGCATCGCAATGGCGATCGTTGCGGCGATAAACCTCATATTTGAAACCGCGCCGTGGTATTACGTCATATCGGCGGTAATATGGTGTACGGTGCTGCAATTTGCCCTTGACGGGCTCATTGCAATCTTGATACGCGTGACTCCCGACAGATATTTCGACGTTGACAATCCTTACTTTGCAGTATCCGAAAAATCGCAAGCGCTTTACAAAAGACTTCAGGTACGTCGATGGAAGGATAAGGTCTGGGAGCTTGGAGGTCTTGGCGGCTTCAGCAAAAAAAGCCTCAAGGAGCCTACGAACCCCAAATATATCGAGAAATTCATTATCGAATGCAACAAGGGCGTAGTTACGCACAGGCTGAGCTACCCCATCGGATTTTTGGCTATGATGACCGTCGACGGACTTTGTGCCGTTACCATCGCACTTCCCATCGCCGTTGTGAACGTGTTTTTGAACGTATTGCCAACACTCGTTCTCAGGTATAACACCCCTCTCCTTCAAAGGCTTTTGGCCCGCATGAACAAAAAATGCCCCGCCGCCAAAACCGCAGCGGAAGCTTGAAACAAATTAATAGCAAAAGGCTTTGGAGGGTGATTCCAAAGCCTTTTTACACGCATCGAACAAAAAACGGCTCGGAACGTAAATTTGCGCGTATAAACAGCACTATCCCCGCCGCCTCGACGCGAGGTCGACGATTGAAGCGCCGAGCCTAAAGAGGTTCACAAAACAAATTTACGTCAACGTTTCAAAATTTATTGACGCTCAAACATCTTTGTGGTATACTACAGAGGTTAGATTTCCTTAAATGGCAAAGCACGCCGAAAAAGAGGCAGATCCTCTCTATCCCGTGCAAAGCCGAGAGCTTGAGGGCTTTTATTACCAAATTGGAGATTGGAGTAACGGCAAATGACAAACCAAGAAATACAGTGCTTGCTTGAAAAACAGCGAGAATATTACAGAAGCGGGGCGACTATTCCCGTCAAATTCCGCATAGAGCAGCTCAAAAAGCTCTATGAAGCGGTAAAAAAATATCAAAACGAAATCAACGATGCGCTTACGAGCGATCTCGGAAAGAGCCATTTCGAGGGCTTTATGTGCGAGAGCGGCTTGGTGCTGACCGAGATATCCTATATGATCAAACATACGAAGAAATTTGCCAAAAGAAAGACGGTCGCAACGCCGCTGGCGCAGTTTTGTTCGCACAGCTACAAGCAGCCCGTGCCTTACGGAAACACGCTCATTATGAGCCCTTGGAACTATCCCTTCCTTTTGTCGCTCGATCCCTTGGCAAATGCTATCGCCGCGGGTAACACGGCGATCGTGAAGCCCAGCGCTTACTCCCCCGCCACCGGCAAGATCGTAGAAAAGATCGTCGCGGAATGCTTTGCGCCCGAATACGTAGCGGTGGTCATGGGGGGCAGAGCTGAAAACACCGCACTTCTCGATCAGAAATTCGATTTCGTGTTCTTCACGGGCAGTCAGGCGGTAGGCAAGGAGGTGCTTCGCCGCACGGCAGAGCATCTGACTCCCGCCGTGCTGGAGCTTGGAGGAAAAAGCCCTTGTATCGTAGACGCGAGCGCAAATATAAAGCTTGCCGCAAAGCGTATCGTGTTCGGAAAATATCTTAACTGCGGTCAGACCTGCGTTGCTCCCGACTACGTCCTCTGCGAGAGATCCGTAAAGGACGACTTCGTCAAAGCCGCCTGCGCAGAGATCAAAAAGCAGTACGGCGAAGCCCCCCTTGAAAACAAGTATTACGGCAAGATCGTCAATGAAAAGCATTTCGCAAGACTTTGCGGATTGATAGATAAAGAAAAGGTAGTCGTCGGCGGAAGCACGAAGCCCGATACCTGTCAGATAGCCCCCACCGTTATGGATAACGTAACGTACGACGATGCGGTCATGGGTGAAGAAATCTTCGGTCCCATTATGCCCATCCTTGCGTTTGACGATTTTGACGCGGTAGTTGACGAGCTGAAGCGGAAAGATAAGCCCCTTGCGCTCTATCTGTTCACAAGCAATAAAAAGCATATAAAGCGTGTTACCACCGAGCTTTCCTACGGCGGCGGCTGCATCAACGACGTTGTCATTCACCTTGCCACGAGCGAAATGGGCTTTGGCGGCGTGGGAGAAAGCGGAATGGGCTCGTACCACGGCAAAGACGGATTTGATGCCTTTTCGCACTATAAATCCATCGTCGACAAAAAGACGTGGATCGACCTGCCTATGCGCTATCAGCCGTATGATAACAAGTTTTACGAAAAGTTATTGCATATTTTTTTGAGGTAATTCATGAAGAAAAAACAAAAGCTATTGTTGGCTGTAAATATCGTTATCATTTCCGCACTTTTTATTCTGAACTACTTTTACCAAAGCAACGGCTTTGACTTTACGCTGAAATGCGTATGCAGCACCCTATTCGCTTTGCTTGGAATCATTAACCTTATTTATTCTTTGGCAGATAAGGCGGATAATAAGAAATTCCATATCAGTATGGCGGTAGGAGTTATTTTTGCATTTCTCGGCGACGTGCTGATCGAATACGGTTTAATCACAGGTGCGGCGATGTTCGCTATCGGACATATTTGCTTTGTGATCTCGTATTGCTTTATACAAAAAATGCAAAAGCTTGATTACATCGTCAGCGGCGCGCTGTTCCTCGTAGGCGTTTTGTTTTTTTCGTTCTGCCCGGGCTTTTCGTTTGACTCGGAAATAATCCGCGCCGTGGCTCTCGTCTACACGCTTATCCTCTCCACGATGCTCGGAAAGGCAGTCGGCAATCTTGTGCGGGATAAAAGCCTCGTCAACAAAACCATCGCACTTGCGAGTGCTTTGTTCTTCTTTTCGGACACGATGCTGTCGTTGCATTACTTCACGGAGCTGTTTAGCTGGTCGTATAACGCCTGCATGGGAACGTACTATCCGTCCCTTTGCCTGCTCGTGCTGTCGATGTGCTTGAAATTAATTAAACCCAACCGCGAGGATTAAGTCAAAAAAGACTTTGAGAGCAATTCTCAAAGTCTTTTTTGTCGAAGGAACACGACTCAGAACGTAAATTTGCGCGCGTAAATAGCGGTAATCCTTCATTCCTGCGCAGCGCGCAAATATTACAACTCGCTTGCGAGTTGTAGACGTTATTCGTCTTTCCATTACGGCAAGAAAAGGGTAGATGACCTTTGGTCATCTACCCTTTTCTGGTCGAAGTGACACGACTCAGAACGTAAATTTGCGGACGCAAGTGGTAGACGTTCTTCGCCTTTTTATTCCATCTAAAGAAAAGGAGCTGTCTCAAAATTTGCGTCGGAGGAAGCAAAGAAAACAACCGCTGAGGAATCTCACGAAACCTCAGCGGCGTTTTTACGTTTATCTGACTACCGAAGAATGACTATAGATATAGAATTCCTCTTGGCTCGGCATCCACTTTTTTTCTTTGGGGGAGAAAGTGGCGTCGAATGCCTCGACCGCAGCGGTGTCCTCACAGCAGTCGGCGGCGGTAGATGGAATGTACATCCACTTTCTGCCGTCAAGCGCGTTCGGCACAAGCTCGCAAACGAGAAGTGCCGTCGGGAAATTGCCGTCTACAACAAAGCTGACGTTCTTCTTTTTGCAGCTCACGAAACCACGGCTGACGTAGTTGCCTGGATTGCCGAAATTGATGTTTACATCGTAGCCCATCTTGCGTGCTACCTCAAAGGAATGCTCAATCAGCATTTTGCCGAGCTTCTTCCTTTGATATTCGGGAGCAACGCATAGCGGTCCGAAGGAAAGTATCTCCTTTCGCTCTCCGTTCTCGTCCTCAAGCCAAGCCTTCGTGTACATAATGTTTCCAACAATCTTGCCGTCAAGCTCAAGCACGAACGCAAGCTCGGGGATAAAGTCGGGATGATTTCGCATCATATGTACGTAATAATGCTCGTCCGCACCCGGCTTGTAGACATTCCAAAACGCCTCACGGGTAAGCTCTTCTACTGCTCTGTAATCTTTTTCTGTTTCTAAACGTATCGTCAAATTGTTCATTGTTAAATCCTTTCATAAATTGTTGACGTTCAAAATA
>JAFXAC010000066.1 GCA_017522125.1 Clostridia bacterium
CCTATTTCCCTTGCTTTATAAAGAGCCTCTTTAGCCTCAACCATGTCACCGTGGTGCAAAGCAATCACAAGAGTTGCGATAGCTAATCTAAATTCATTCTCTATAAATGATTTAGAAAAACCGTCTGTTGTTATATAACACGAGTAATAATTCTCTAATTCCTGCGAATAGCAGAAAGAATCTATATGTAATTTCATCCACATAAGATCCTTTGAAATTTCTTTAACATATTCGGGATGGTCAGTTCCAAGTGATTCTTTGGCCATTTGATATGATGCAAACGCGTTCTTAAAATCGCTTGTTTTTTCATATATATGCCCGATATAAAGATATGATGTGTATGTAGAAAACCAATCATCTTCAAAGTTTTCAAGACCGTATTTAATTAGTTCAATCGCTTGATCTGCATACTCAGGCAGGAATTGAATGGCGGTTGTGTAGCAATGTTGTCGCTTCAAAAAATTTCCACGCACCCTTTTTAATATTTTTTGGTATTCAGCAAAATCTTCATCCGTCATACCTTGCTTGATGATTTTTTGCTCCAGCTCGTCTATTTTACTCATATTATGCTCCTTGGAATTTATCGTTCCGCTTTATCGCCAGTTTCGCATTTGTTTTACAAATGCATCGGGCAAAGCCCATACCCCTATGGTTGCACATATCCAAAGGCTCCCTCTGGGAGTGAGGCTTTCTGTTAGCCCCAGTATAACACAAATCGGCAGAGAAAACAAGTTCTCCGCCGAAATTTGTAAACATCCTTATGAGAACGCTCCTAAGCTCCGTCCTTTTTGTCATGCAAAAATCTTTACGTTATGGTTAAGATAAACGGCGAAGCGGATTGTATATCCGCCCGTTTCGAGCGGCTCGGAAACGCTTTCGAGCGACCAGCCCTCGCGGCGCGAAAAATCGGGGATAAAGGTGTCAGCCCCCTCGGTCTCGGCATCAATAAGCGTAACGTACGCGCGTGTGCAGTAGTCGGGCAGGGCGTTGTAAAGGCTTCCGCCGCCTATGAGCATCACCTCGTCGGCGGGATATTTTGCAATTTCTGCAAAAAGCTCGGCAAAGCTTCGCACGATAACTACGCCGTCGGGCGTAAACGCGGGATCGTCGGAGATAACTACGTTAGTGCGCTTGGGCAGGGGCTTGCCGCCCGGGAAGGATTCAAGCGTCCTTTGTCCCATTACGACGGTCTTTCCGAGCGTCTTTGCGCGAAAATATTTCATATCCTCGGGCAGACTGTAAAGCAGGTCGCCCTTTTTGCCGATAGCACAGTTTCTGTCGGCGGCTACTATGAGATCCATATTTTTTCCTTTCCGCTTATATAGCTACGGGAATTTTAAATCCGATGGGGTTTGCCTCGTAATTTTCAAATACCACGTCCTCGACCTTGAAGTCGTAGAAGTCCTTAACGTCGGGGTTCAGGTGGAACTTGGGCGCGTCAAACTGCGGACGCTCGATCATCTCCTTGACCAGCGGAATGTGCCTGTCGTAGATGTGTGCGTCGGCAATAACGTGAACCAGCTCACCTGGGATAAGTCCCGACACCTGCGCGAACATCGAGAGAAGCACCGCATACTGTACCACGTTCCAGTTGTTGGCAACGAGCATATCCTGCGAGCGCTGATTTAGGATACCGTTGAGGTATTTTCCCGTAACGTTGAACGTCATCGAGTACGCGCAGGGGTAGAGGTTCATTCCGTGAAGGTCGGCGTGATTGTATATGTTGGTCATAATACGGCGCGAGGCGGGGTTGTTTTTGAGGTCGTAAAGCACGCGGTCGACCTGATCGAACTCGCCCTCGGGATACTTGTGCTTGATTCCGAGCTGATAGCCGTACGCCTTGCCGATAGTGCCGTCCTCGCCTGCCCACGAATCCCAGATGTGGCTTCCAAGCTCGGATATGCGGTTGGATTTCTTCTGCCATATCCAAAGTATCTCGTCAACGCAGTTCTTAACGCCCGTTTTGCGAAGCGTCATAATGGGGAATTCCTCACGCAGGTCGTATCTGTTGACAAGGCAGAACTTCTTTACGGTGTGTGCGGGCGTGCCGTCCTCCCAACGGGGGCGAACCTCAAGCTCGTCGTCGTAAAAGCCGTTTTCAAGAATATCACGGCAGTTTTCAATATATATCTTATCGGCAATACTCATTTTTTATCTCCTTAAATCAAAACTCAAAGTCAACTACCGCGCGGGCGGTGCGAACGGTCTTTACGAACTGCGAGATAGCAACGTGGTCGGGGTGAATCTTGTACGCGGCAAGAGCCTCCATCGAGTCGAACTCGGTAAGCAGCACCATATCGTAGGACATATCCGTGTGGGAAACGTCCTTGCCTATCTCCATTTTGCGAAGTCCGTCTATCTTTCCGCTTTTGTAAAGCGCCATAAGACGCTCGGCAATAGTGTTCATATTCTCCTCTTTATTTTCGTCCTTGAATTTCCACATAACGGTATGACTTATCATTTTGTACCTCTCAAAAATAAATAATATATCAGTATTAATATTAACATAACTTAATCATTCTGTCAAGAAGAACTTGACAACAATACAAAAAAGGTGTATTATTATTATGTATAATTATGTTTTGAAAAATGAAAGGAATTGCAATGGAATATAAATTTTCCGATAAGCTTGCGGCGCTCAAGCCGTCGGCGATAAGAGAGATATTCAAATCCCTTACAAACCCCGAAATAATCGCCTTTGCCGCGGGAAATCCCTCGGCGGAGTCCTTTCCCGTAAAGGAAATGGCGGAAATCTCGGCACAGATATACGCGGACTCTCCCGTTACCGCTCTGCAATACAGCCAGACCGAGGGCTACCCCCCTCTGCGTCAGGCGGTAAGCGCGCGCCTGCTTGAAAAGTTCGGCATTGGCAAGTCCACCGAGCGCGGCGACGCGTACACGGATACCACCATCATCGTCAGCGGCGGCAATCAGGGACTTGAGCTTGCCTGCAAGGCGTTTTGTAACGAGGGCGACGCCGTTATCTGCGAGGACCCGTCCTTTATCGGCGCACTCAACGCGTTCCGTTCAAACGGCGCGCGCACGCTCGGCGTTCCGCTTTGCGAGGACGGCATCGACACCGACGCGCTTGAGGAGCTGCTTAAGACCGAAAAGAGAGCAAAGCTGCTTTATCTGATACCCACCTTCCACAACCCGATGGGCATCACCACGAGCCTTGAAAAGCGCAAGAAGATATACGAGCTTGCCAAAAAATACGAGATAATGATACTTGAGGATAACCCCTACGGCGAGCTTCGCTTCGCGGGCGAGGAGATACCCACCATCAAGAGCCTTGATACCGAGGGACTCGTAATATACTGCTCGTCCTTTTCGAAGGTGCTGTCCGCAGGTATGCGTATAGGCTACCTCTGCGCGCCCGAGGCTGTAATGAGCAAGATAATCGTTGCAAAGCAGGTCGAGGACGTTCACACGAACATATTCTTCCAGATGCTCTGCTACCGCTATATGACCGAAAGGGATCTTGACGGACATATCGAAAGCATCCGCGCCATCTACCGCCGCAAATGCGCCGTTATGATGAAGGGACTTGAGGAGAATCTTCCCGCCGAGCTTAAGTTCACGCGCCCCGAGGGCGGACTCTTCGTTTGGTGCGTTCTCCCAGAAAAGATAGATATGAACGAGTTTGTAAAGCGCGCGCTTGAGCGCAAGGTCGCAGTAGTGCCCGGAACGGCGTTCTGCCCCGATGCCGACGGCAAGTCCAACGCCGTAAGATTTAACTATTCCACCCCCACCGACGAGCAGATCGAGCGAGGATGCGTGATCCTCGGCGAGGTCGCCCGCGAAATGCTTGCAGAATAAGAGAGGAAAAAATATGCTTGACCAAAGACCCGTATCGTTTTCGGGCGTTCAGCCCTCGGGGAACCTTACCATCGGTAACTACCTCGGCGCAATAAAGAACTTCCCCGAATTTTCCGAAAAATATAAATGCTTTTACTGCGTGGTGGATCAGCACGCAATAACCGTGCGTCAGGTGCCTGCGGAGCTTCGCCGCCGCACCTACGAAACGCTCGCGCTCTATATCGCGTGCGGACTCGACCCCCAAAAGAACACGCTGTACGTTCAGTCGCACGTTCCCGCGCACACCGAGCTTGCGTGGATGCTCAACTGCTTTACCATGTTCGGTGAGCTGTCGAGAATGACGCAGTTCAAGGACAAGAGCGCGCGTCACGCGGACAACGTAAACGCGGGACTTTTCACCTATCCCGTGCTTATGGCGGCTGACATTTTGCTTTATCAGACCGACGTTGTGCCGATAGGAAGCGACCAGAAGCAGCACGTTGAGCTTGCGCGCAACATCGTGGACCGCTTCAATCAGCTGTATCCCGACACGTTTACTATGCCCGAGCCCATCGTTCCCAAGGCGGGCGCAAGGATAATGTCCCTTGCCGAGCCTACGAAGAAGATGAGCAAGTCGGACGAGAACGAGAACGCCGTCGTGCGTATTCTCGACGATAAGGACGCGATAATCCGCAAATTCAAGCGTGCCGTTACCGATTCGGGAAGCGAGATACGCGTTGCTGACGATAAGCCGGGCGTTACGAACCTTATCACGATCTATTCCTGCTTCACGGGAAAGAGCGTTGAGGAGATCGAGCGCGAGTTTGACGGCGTTGGATACGGCGACTTCAAGATCGCCGTCGGTCAGGCGTGCGCCGAAAGGCTTGCACCCGTGCAGGAGGAGTACCGCCGCCTGCTTGCCGATAAGGCATATCTTGAATCCGTTATGAAAAACGGCGCGGACGAGGCGGCGTACTACGCCCGCAAGACGCTTTCAAAGGTTCGCCGCAAGCTGGGATTTGTTAATTTATAAGGGAATAAAATGAAAATAGGATTTGTTTCTCTCGGTTGCCCGAAGAATCAGCTCGATACCGAGGTAATGCTTCACGAGCTGATGGCGGCGGGCTACGAGATCACGCCCGACGAAACGGAGGCAGACGTTGTAGTTATCAACACCTGCGCCTTTATCGAGTCGGCAAAAAAGGAAGCTATCGACAATATACTTGATATTGCGTGGCTTAAGGAAAATAACGGGCTTCGCGGCATCATCGTTACGGGCTGTCTTACCGAGCGCTACCGCGAGAGCGTAATGCAGGAGATGCCCGAGATAGACGCCGTCCTCGGCGTCGGCTCTATCCACGATATCGTGGACGCAGTTCGCTCTATCGAGCGCGGCGAGCGCGGATACGCTTCGTTCAAGAGTGCCGACGAAGTCGCTCTCGGTGGGGACAGGGTGCTGACCACTCCGCTTTTCTGGACTTACTTGAAGATCGCAGAGGGCTGTGACAACCGTTGCGCTTACTGCGCCATTCCGTACATTCGCGGTAAATTCCGCAGCCGCCCAATGGAGGAGCTTGTCAAGGAAGCGAAAAATCTTGAGGCTCTCGGGGCTGTAGAGATAAATATCATAGCGCAGGACATCACGCGCTACGGCGTTGACCTTTACGGCAAATACAGCTTAGCTCCCCTTCTTCGCGCCCTGACGGACGCGACGGAGAGCGTGCGCTTCCGTCTGCTTTACTGCTATCCCGACAAGGTCACCGACGAGCTTATAGCGGAGATAAGGGACAACGACAGAGTTATAAAATACATAGATATGCCGCTTCAGCATATCTCTGACAGAATGCTTACGGCGATGAACCGCCACGGCGACGGCGCGATGATACGCACCGTTATCGAAAAGCTCCGCCGCGAGATACCCGATATCACGCTTCGCACCACCTTCATCACGGGCTTTCCGGGTGAGAGTGAGGAGGATTTTACGGAGCTTTGCGAGTTCGTCAAGGAAACGCGCTTTGACCGCCTCGGCGTGTTCCCGTACTCACGCGAGGAGGGAACGCCCGCTTACGATTTTGCCGATCAGATAGACGAGCAATTAAAGCAGGACAGAGCCGATATAATTATGCAGGCACAGCTTCGCATAAGTGAGGAAAAGAACGAGGCTATGGTCGGCAAGCGCATTCGCGTGCTTGTTGAGGATTACGACACGGTTTCAAAAACGCATTTCGGCAGGAGCGACGCTGACGCCCCCGAGATCGACGGCAAGGTATATTTCAGCGCACCCTACCGCATAAGCGGAGGAAGCACGCTCCTTGTGGAGATCAAGGAAGTGCTTGATTACGATCTTTTCGGCGTTGCCGTTGTAGAATGAGAGGTATGTTATTATGAGTAAAATGAATCTTCCTAACAAACTGTCGATACTCCGTTTGTGCCTTGTACCGATCTGTATTTTCGCAGTCCTTCTTCCCGCGGCGTGGGTAAACCCCTACGTTTCGGGCGTGATCGCCGCCGTGGTGTTTATATTCACCGCGTTTACCGATATGCTTGACGGTAAAATAGCAAGAAAATACGGTCTTATCACCGATTTCGGCAAGTTTATCGACCCTCTTGCCGACAAGTTTATGGTCATCGGCACGATGCTCGCGCTTTTCTACCGCTTTGACGATATCCGCGCGTGGTTCTTCTGGGGACTTCTCATCGTTATCTTCCGTGAGTTTGCGGTGACCTCGATAAGACTCGTTGCAAGCAAGAACGCGGGACTTGTCGTTGCGGCAAGCTGGCTCGGCAAGATAAAGACCGTTACGCAGATCATCTGCATCTGCACCATTCTCCTTGAGCCCGTGCTTTTCAAGCTCCTCTCGCTTGCATTCTCGGACGTTGCGATATTCGCATCACTTGAGGGCTGGCGCATTCTCGGCATTATCACCACTGTTCTTATGACCTTCTTCACGCTCTGGTCGGGTATAGACTACCTCAAGAGCTATTGGAAGTACCTCGACACGGAGAAGTGATAAAACGCCGAAGGCGTTTTATCAATGAAATCCGACTTCGTCGGGTGAAATACGCATGCGGCGTGTGAAATATTTCGCTTTGCGAAATGTGAAATATTTTGCTTCGCAAAATGTTTAGGTAGCTTTTTGCTACGCAAAAAGCAATTTATAAAAATAAAAATCGGAAGAAACCCGTGCGTTTCTTCCGATTTTTTTCCTTCATATTTGCCGTAAGGCAAATACATCATTCATCATACGCCGTAGGCGTATATCATATTTGGCGCAAGCCAAATATATCATTGAAAACGCAACGCGTTTTCATACACCTCGTCTATTTGCCGTGCAAATCTCTCTGCCGAGTATTCGTGCGAAAACGCATCTCGTGCCGCGGCGGAGAGTGCGGCGGCAAGGTCTTGGTCGTTCTTCAAACGGAGCAGAGCGTTAGCAAGAGAGGCGGCGTTTCCTACCTCGAATACAAGCCCGCAGTCCCTTGCAAGCACGGGATTTGAGCCGTAGTCCGACACCACGGGGACGGCGCCCGCGCTCATTCCCTCGATAATGGAGAGGTTCGACGTTTCCGTGCCGCGCGAGGCGTTGATATTCGCCCGACACAGCGCCATATATGGCGCGATATCGTCCGCAAAGCCGCAAAAGCGAACGCTCCGAGGCGCGTTTTCCTTGAGCGTCGCTTCAAGGCTTCCCGTGCCGACTATGAGAAAATAAATGCCATCATTTTCGCAAAGTCTTGCGGCTTCTATCACCGTTGCGTGGTCCTTCACCGCCTCAAGCCGCGCGAAAATTCCCGCGACAAATGCACCGTCGGGAATGCCAAGCCGCTTTTGCAGAGCCGCGCGCTCGTCCGCCGCGACCTCGCGCAAGGGGCTTGCTCCGTTGCGCACGACGGTTATTTTTTCATCGGCTACGCCCGATTTAAGCAGGGCAAGCCTTGCTTTTTCGTCGGTGGCAACGGCGGCGCAAACGGAGCGCGACAGCCACCTTTTCGGCATCAGCGCGTGCCACGCAGGTGGCATATCCGAGCAATGCCTCGTCATAACGCACGCAAGGCGTGCGCGGCGCGCGGCGAGCCTTGCGCTAACCGAGGCGTGTGTGTGTACCGCGTCGGGAGCTATCTCGCGCATAAGGCGCGTAAGTCTGCCGATAGCAAGGGGAGAGAAGGAACGGTCTGCGATGCCCGAAAGCTCGTACACCGTCGCTCCTGTTTTTTCAAGGCGCGGCTTGATAGCCGCGCCTTGTGGTATTATTACAGAGTGCTTGTGTCGGGATGCGCTTGCGAGATAGCATATCCAGCTTCCCGCGCCCCCGACGTTTGAATCCGTCAGGACGTGTAGTATATGCACCTTATTCAAAGAATTCGTAGCTTCTTACTGCGCCCTCGACGGTGGCGGAGCTTGAAATAAGTGCGTAGGTGTTGCCCACGGAGGTAACGGCGGTGTCGAGCGAGCGCGCGGTAGCGCGTGCGGTCTCGGCATCGGCAAAGATGTGGCAGTAACGCTCGGCGGCGATCTTCGCCGTAGCGTCAGAGCCTACTCTTTCCCAATCGTATGCGGCAACTACGGCGTTGGGATGCGCGATAATGTCAACGATATCGCTGACTACCGCACCCGCGGTGGGGAGCTTGCCCGCGCCGCGACCGTAGAACATAACGTCGTCGGACGCGTTTCCGCGAACGAGAATGCCGTTGAAAACGCCGTTGATGGTGGAGAGGGGGCAGGAGCTTCTTACGAATCTCGGAGCGACGGATGCGCATACCTTGCCCTCGTCGTCAAGCTTTGCGCTTGCGATGAGCTTAAGGCGGCAGCCGAGGCTTTCGGCAAGCTCGGTGTCGGCAAGCGGCAAGCCGCGAATGCCCTCTACGCTTACGTCGTCAAGAGAAACGAGCTTTCCGTAGGCGATGGCGGCAAGAATGATTATCTTTCTTGCGGCGTCAACGCCGTCGATATCGTCTGCGGGGTCAGCCTCGGCGTAGCCCTTAGCCTGCGCCTTGGCGAGAGCATCCTCGAAGGTCTGTCCCTTTGCGGACATCTCGTTGAGAATGAAGTTAGTAGTACCGTTAAGTATTCCGCTGACGCAAAGTATCTTGTTGTGGGAGAGGTCCTCGGCGATAGGACGGAGAACGGGAATACCGCCGCCTACGCTTGCCTCAAAGAGGTAGCGCACGCCGTTTTCACGCGCGAGGGCAAGAAATACCTCACCGTATGCGGCAACGACCGCCTTGTTCGAGGTGACTACGCTCTTGCCTGCGCGCAGAGCCTTTTCGGTAAACTCGGCGGCAAGCTTGATTCCGCCGATCATTTCGACCACGATGCTGATCTCGGGGTCGTTAAGTATCACGCTGTAATCGTGAATTATCTTATCCGCGAAGGGGCTGTCGGGAAAATCTCTCAGGTCAAGAATGTATTTTACGTTGACCTGCTCCCCAAGCTTTGCGGTGATTATTTTTTCATTGTCAGTCAAAACCTCGGCAACGCCGCTGCCAACGGTTCCGAATCCGAGTAAAGCAATATTTATCATAAAAATGCTCCTTTCGTTATATATTACTTATAATAGCACAAAATTTCCATAAAGTCAAACAAAACTGTTGAAGATTTAAAGAATTTGTGGTAATATATAAGCAAATGATGATTTTTCAGGAGGATTTTATGTCATCTCCCATAGGAAGCAAGCGTTCGGTAAAGATTTTTGTTCTTTACCTTATGGAAAATATAAACTACCCACTCGATTTTTACACCATAAACGATATAGTTATGCAGACGGATTTCGTCATGTATCTCGACTTCGCCGAGAGCTTTAACGAAATGCTCGACGCCGACCTTATCGCATCGGTCAAGGAGGGCGAGGACGAGTATTTTTACGTTACGGACAAGGGAAGGATAGTCGCACAGGAGCTGAAAAGCGACGTGCTGTCCTCAATACTTGACCAATCCCTTGCCGCCGCCTTCAGGTATCTTGATTTTTCCCGTCGCGGCATCACCGTTTCCTGCGAGGTCCTTCCGCGCAAGGACGGAACGGGCAAGTGCGACGTGAAATGTATGATGATGGAGAAGAAGAAGGTCATTTTCGAGGCAACGCTCACGGTCGACAGCGAGAATCGCGCAAAGCGAATGAAGGAAAACTTCGACAGCCGCCCCGAGGTCATATATCGAGGCTTCAACGCGCTTATGGCAGGGCAGGTCAATTATCTTTTCGATTGAGAAAAGGGCGGCTTGCCCTTTTTTCTTTTAGAAATGCTAAAATTTGAACAAATTTTTAAAAAAAAGCAAAAAAAGTACTAATTTTATATTGACAAATCCTAAAAAGGTGGTATAATAATAATGTAAAAGACTCGAAATGGCGTAAAATAAGACACACCCCTTTTGATGTAGAATTTCATAGCAAGGTGCCGTAGTGAAGGAAAGCTCTCTGACAAGTCCTAACGCTGAATATCCCGAAAAGGAAACGCTTCGTCTATTGCTTCTCGCCAAGGAAGGGGACGAGGCTTCTTTTGCGTGTCTTGCCGAAAAATTCAAGCCTCTTCTGGAGGCTGCCGTGGCGCAGTACCGCGCCGAGCTTTTGCCGCAGGATATAGAGGAGCTTTCGCAAGAGGCTCTCGTTGCATTTCACTCCGCGGTAAAAAGCTATGACCCCTCGTATAAAAACGTCAGCTTCGGACTTTACGCCAAGATATGCGTAAATAAAGCCATAATAAGCGCGCTTCGCGCGATATGGCGTCGCTCGCAATCGGATCTTCTCCCTCTTGACGAGGCTATGGATCCGCAGAGCGCGTGGGAGGATCTTGACCCTGCCGCGGAGCTTATCGAGCGTGAAAACGCGGCTGAATTAAGACGAACAATAAGCGAACATCTTTCTGAGTATGAAAATAGAGTCTGGTGGCTCTATTTTTCGGGACTTTCTTCTGCACAGATCGCACGCGTGGTGGGGCGCTCACCAAAATCGGTAGGTAACGCACTCTGCCGAATCAGACAGAAATTAAGAGCCTTGCTCTCATAAGGCTTTTGATATATATGCCCGAATAGCTTAAAGAAGAGCGTTGGGTCACCAAAGGTGGCGGTTGAAGTCCGCCGAGGGCGAATATACATAATTACAAGAGGTAAAACATGTACGAAGAAGAAGTTGTGGTTGAAGCCACCGAAGTCGAAACCGAAGTAGCTGCCCCTGAATATACGGACGAGACTCTCGTTTGCGTTGAGTGCGGTAACGAGTTCGTTTTTGCAGCCGGCGAGCAGGCATTCTATGCTGAGAAGGGTTACACCAACAAGCCCAAGAGATGCAAGGCGTGCCGTGACGCTAAGAAGAACGCCGGTAATCCTCCCAGACAGTATTTCTATGCTGTTTGCGACGAGTGCGGCGGTGAAGCCAAGCTTACCTTTGAGCCTTCAAAGGACAGACCTATCTACTGCAGCGCTTGCTTCGAGAAGAGAAGAAACGCTAACAAGTAATCCTGCGCTAAAAATAAATGCCTCGGCAGATGACGAGGCATTTATTTTTTATTCAATTTAGAGTATTGGTTGTTTCAACTAACGGTTTATTGACTCCATCGAAAAAGCGTGATAAAATTTCAAAAAAGAGCAAACCATTCTTGCCTTTTTGACACTTAATAGATAAACGACCAAAGGAAAGGATATTTAATGGGAAAGAAAGAAAAAAAGAAAAAACTGCCGCTTGGACGGACCTTATCGAATAATATATTCGCTCTGCGGCAGGTGTGGGAGGGCTCGCGCTCCTACTTCTTTATGTATTATTTCGTTACCGTCCTTAATGCGCCGCTGAACTTTTTGCTCACGACGTATCTCGTCAGGGCAATCGTCGACAGCGTAAGCGGCACGGGCTGGAGCACCGCCGAGGTGTTCAGGTACATATTCATCGTGGGCGGCGCGGCGATAGTTATTTGGACGCTGTCGAATTACTATTGGAACGTCCCGTCCGTAAAGGCAAATAGGCAAATCCAACACCGCCTGAAGAAAAAACTGTATAAAAAGGCTACCGAGGTGGAGCTTGCCTGCTATGAGGACCCGTCCTTTTACGATAAATACGTAAAGGCGATGGACGAGGTAACGAGCAGAGTATACGACGTTATGAGTACGCTGGACAATCTTATCTGGACTCTCACCTCGCTCTCTCTCAACTCACTTTTACTGTTCACTATCGACCCGCTGCTTATCATATTCGCCATTTTGCCGCTTGTTATGGGCTTTGTGCGGCATTGGGGTCAGGTTATTTATCACGGATGGCAGATGGCGGGTAAGCCATCCGACCGAAAGTATAATTACGTGCGCCGCACGTTCTACCTTTCGGACTATGCAAAGGAGATGCGCCTTGGGCGCTTCTCCGAGCAGCAGCTTTCGATGCTTGCCGACGTGCGCAACGAAAAGACCAAGCTTTGCGGCAAGCACGGAACCAAGTTTGCGCTGTCCAGCGTTTTATACGAGTACGGAATGCAGACCGTCACCGTGCTTGGAGCTATGGCGTATTCGCTGTGGCGCACGCTTGGAGAGGGTCAGGGCAGTATGACTCCGGGTGACTGCATCGTGGTGCTTACCTCCATAGGTAACGTATCGTATATGCTTTCGCGCGTGGTGCAGAACTTTGCCGAGTTTTCCGAGCATTCGCTCTATATCGAGAACGTTCGCTACTTCCTTGATTATCAGCCCACGATAACGGAGGACGAGAGCGCACCCGAGGCAAGCGCGGGCGACGTGGAGATAAAAAATCTTCATTTTAAATATAATAACGCCGAAAAGGAGTCGCTTGCGGGTGTAAATATAACCGTCCGTAAGGGCGAGAAGATCGCGCTCGTCGGCAGAAACGGATCGGGTAAAACCACGCTCGTAAAGCTCCTTTTGCGCCTTTACGACCCCGACGAGGGCGAGGTGTTGCTTGACGGCAAGTCCGCGAAGGAATACCGACTTTCAAGCTGGCGCGGGCTTTTCGGATGCGTATTTCAGGACTTCAAGCTCTTTGCGATGACCGTAAAGGACAACGTGCTTTTGCGCCGCGAGGAGCAGGGCGACGACGAGAGGGTGGATGCCGCGCTCAAGGCGAGCGGTGCGTACGAAAAGGTAGCGACTCTCAAAAACGGAGTCGACTCCATACTTACGCGCGAGTTTGACGACGAGGGCGTTAACCTTTCGATAGGCGAGCAGCAAAAGATAAGCCTTGCGCGTGTATTTGCCGCCGACGCGCCCTTCGTGGTGCTTGACGAGCCGTCAAGCGCACTTGACCCCATTGCAGAGCATAAGATGTTTGAAAATATGCTTAAGGCGACCGAGGGAAAGAGCGTTATCTTCATTTCTCACCGCCTTTCAAGCGCAGTTCTTGCCGACCGCGTTTATATGATGGAGGACGGTGCCGTTATCGAGGAGGGCACGCACGCATCTCTAATGGAAAAGGGCGGCAAGTACGCCGAGATGTTCAGACTTCAGGCAGAGAACTACAAGGAGGGCGAGAAGGATGAGTAAGAAAAACGAAAACCGCGCTCCGAAGCAATCCTTTGCTATGATAAACCGCAATTATTGGCGGATGTTTTTTAAGGTGGTTCGCCTTTCCCCGACGTTTGCGATTGGCGGATTTTTGGTCGAGGGCGTGCTGTGGGGCATCAACCGCGTGGTCAATATGTACTTTACGCTCCACCTTTTCAACGCCATTGACGAGGGCAAGCCGCTTTCGGAGCTTCTGCGTATAATTCTCTACGTTGCGATATGGCAGATATGCTTCCAGTTAGTAGATAAGATTTATTTTCAGATTATGCGCCCGATATTGCATTACCGTCTGAATTATAACATCCACAAGGAGCTTTTTGAGAAGGCGAAAACGCTTGATATCTCATGCTACGACGACCCCGAATTCTATAACGATTTCGTCTGGTCGATGGAGGAGTCGAGCGAGCGTGCGATAAGAGTTATCGAGAACATAAACAAGATGGCTCGCGCCGCCGTTGCATTCTTTGCCGCTATCGCGGCGCTTGCCACGGCGGACACGGATGCCGTAGTCATCGTGGTGCTTTGCGCTATGGGCGTTATAGGCTGCGTGGTCAACCACGTCGGCAACAAAGTCAGTTATATGGCTCGCAAGGAGCGCACGCCGCTTTACCGCAAGCAAAGCTATATCAACCGCGCCTATCATCTGCCCGACTATGCAAAGGAGATAAGACTCAGCCGTGCGGACGAGCTGCTCGTGCGCGAGGCTGACGAGAACAATGACGAGCTTGTGCGCGTGGGGCAGAAGTACGGTGTGAAATACTTTTTGCTTTACGGACTTTTCAATAACGTGCTTATGGAGGTAGCCTCGCTCGGAATAACATTTTATATGTTCATCTGCCTGCTTCGCGGCTCGATACAGCTCGGCACGTTTGCCGCGAGCGTCGGCATAGTATGGCAGGTCAGACACAGCATTTCCGAGTTTGTCGAGCGCCTTGCCAAGTTCCCCGAGCACAGCCTTTTCCTTGAAAAGTACTACGGCTTTTTAAGCTACGAGCCGAAGGTAGTGTCGGGCGAGCGCGAGGTCGACTCACTTCGCTCGCTGGAGCTTAAAAACGTCAGCTTCAGCTATGATTTTTCGTCAAATCCGAAATATCGCTGGCATAAGGCGGATCACGTCGTGCGCACCGTGGAAGGCGGCAAGGACGCGCTCACGGGCGTGAGCCTGAAGATAGAGAAGGGCGAAAAAATTGCCATCGTCGGCTACAACGGCGCGGGCAAGACCACGCTGATAAAGCTCCTGATGCGCCTTTACGACCCTACGGACGGAGAGGTCGTGTACAACGGCAGACCGCTTCCCGAATACCGTCTTGACGAGTACAGAGATAAGATAGGCTGCGTATTTCAGGATTTCAAGCTCTTTGACGCAAGCATTGCCGAAAACGTTATGGGCGGCGATTACGACGCCGAGCGCGACGGCGAGCGCGTAAAAGAGGCGCTTTGCGCGGCGGGATTTTCCGACAAGCTCGCAACGCTTTCCGCAGGTATAGACACGCACCTCGGCTGTGAATTCAGCGAGGGCGGCATAAATCTGTCGGGCGGAGAGGGGCAGAAGGTCGCAATAGCAAGAGTGTTCGCACGCCCCTACGAGCTTTGGATAATGGACGAGCCCTCAAGTGCGCTCGATCCCGTTGCGGAGTACGAGCTTAATCAGTCCATTCTTGAGCATGCGAAGGATAAAACGGTCATATTCATCTCGCACCGTCTTTCCACCACACGAATGGCAGACAGAATCTATATGTTCGATTCGGGAAGGCTTATTGAGGCGGGCTCGCACGAGGAGCTTATGCAGACGGACGGCAAGTATGCCGAGATGTTCCGCCTGCAAGCCGAAAAATACAAATAAGCTATGCGAAATACTCCCGCGTCCTTTGCTTTATTTCCTCCAAAGCCAAAAGGACGGCGGGGAGATTTATCAGCGTCATAACGCCTATGGCAAGGTCTGCAAGCCCCCAAGTGAACGCGGGCGGCGCGACGGCACCGAGATAGGCGCAAAGCGCGAACAAAAGAATAAAGAGCCGCCGAGCCGCCAAGTGCGCCCTCGGCGGTAGCTTTTTAGTAAGGTAGGAAAGCGCTTCAAGCGCGTAGAAGCTTTGGCATATAACTGCCGCAAGCCCGAAAAGCACCACCGCCGCGCACATGGCGTAGTCAGCCCACGCGCCAAGCACGGCGGAGTAGGCGGACAGCGTCATCATCACCGAGTTCTCGCCCCATACGGAGCATTCGCCGTAGCTTATAAGTATCACCGCCGCCGTCATTCCGCAAAGGATCACGGTGTCCACAAGCACCTCGACGATGCCCATAAAGCCGCGCTCCACCGCGGGCGCGTCGCTCACCGCGTGCGCCATCGGTGAAGTACCCGCCCCCGCCTCGTTGGTGATAAGTCCGCGCATCACACCGTGGCGCACGGCACGCGAGGTAAGAAATCCCACAACGCCGCCGCCCGCCGCCGAGAGGTCGAACGCCTCGCTCATCACGAGCTTAAAAACGGCGGGGAGCGCATCGGCACGGAGAATGAGAACAGCGGCGGACATAATGAAAAAACCCACGCTCATCACGGGAACGAGCGCCCCCGTGACGCGCGATATGCGCTTTATGCCACCAAGCGCGGTAAGTGCGGCAAGGAGCGCAAGCACTATGCCGCTTGCGTGGCGGTCAATGCTCATAACGCCCTCAAGTGCGCCCGCCACCGCCCCGACCTGTATAAGCCCGCCCATGGTTATCGAGTTGATGATGCAAAATATTACGAAAACGCACGCCGCCGCCCGTCCCGCGCGAGAAAAGCCCTTTTTCGACAGTATGGCTTTGATATAATATGGTGTCGCGCCGCGCTCGGACAGCAGTGCCTCGGCGTATTTCAGCGTGGCGGCGGCAACGGCGGAGAGGAGCATCCAAAACACCGCCCCCGCGCCGCCCCACCATATCGCCGCCGAAACGCCGACGATGTTTCCGACACCGAGAGTTCCCGCGAGTGCCACGGCGAGCGCGCGGCGCGGAGATATTCCGCCTTTGCTACCGCCCGCCAAAAGCGGCTTTACGACGGCAACGGGGTGAAGCACCCAGAAAAAGCGCAAGCGCGCAAGCAAATAAAACCCCGAACCGATGAGAAGCACGGGTATGAGCGCGCCGATGAGGTATTTGTTTACCGTTTCAAGCATAAAATTCCCCCTTTCTTACTGATATTATCTTTATTCCGCGTATGTTTCCGAAATTACTTGGTGTAAATTGTGAACTAAATGTTAATTCGTGCCAATACCCCTTGATTTTTTTAATTTATGTAGTACAATGTATCTGTAAGTTAGCACTCGGCACGAAAGAGTGCCAAAAATGCTGAAAAATAAGTTTCCAAGGAGGAAAAAGTAAAATGACTATCAAGCCTTTGGCAGACAGAGTTGTTATCAAGCTCGTTGAAGCAGAGGAAAAAACTAAAAGCGGCATCATTCTTACTGCTACCGCGCAGGAAAAGCCCCAGATAGCTGAGGTAGTTGCCGTAGGTCCCGGCAAGACGGGCGACGACGGAGCTATCGTTCCCGTTGCTCTTAAGGTTGGCGATCGCGTTATCGCCGCTAAATACGCAGGCACCGAGGTAAAGCTCGACGGAGTTGAGTACACCATCATTTCCGAAAAAGACGTGCTTGCAGTTATCGAATAATCGTATAGAAAGGAAGATTTAATTATGGCAAAAGATCTGTATTACGGAACCGACGCGAGAAGCGCTCTGCTTCGCGGCGTTGATAAGCTTGCTGATACCGTCAAGATAACCCTCGGCCCTAAGGGACGCAACGTTGTTCTTGACAAGAAATACGGCGCTCCCCTCATCACCAACGACGGTGTTACCATCGCAAAGGAGATCGAGCTTGCCGATCCCGCAGAGAATATGGGCGCATCTCTCGTTAAGGAGGTCGCTACCAAGACCAACGACGCCGCAGGTGACGGAACTACCACCGCAACCCTTCTCGCTCAGGCTATGATCCACGAGGGTATGAAGAACATCACCGCGGGCGCTAACCCCATGATCATCCGCAAGGGTATGAAAAAGGCAGTTGATACCGCAGTTGCGGCTCTCGCTGACATCTCCAAGCCCGTAAGCGGCACCGAGGACATCGCACGCGTAGGAACTGTTTCCTCCGCTGACGAGGTAATCGGTACTCTCATCGCCGACGCTATGGAAAAGGTAACCGCCGACGGCGTTATCACCGTTGAGGAATCCAAGTCCGCAGAGACCTCCTCCGAGGTCGTCGAGGGTATGCAGTTCGACCGCGGCTACGTTTCTCCCTATATGGCTACCGATATGGAGAAGATGGAGGCAGTTCTTGACGATTGCTTCATTCTCATTACCGATAAAAAGGTTTCGACCGTTCAGGACATTCTTCCCCTGCTCGAGCAGATCGTTCAGGCGGGCAAGAAGCTCCTCATCATTGCCGAGGACGTTGACGGCGAGGCTCTTACCACCATTATCCTCAACAAGCTCCGCGGCACGTTTACCTGCGTTGCGGTAAAGGCTCCCTCCTTCGGCGAGAAGAGAAAGGATATGCTCCGCGATATCGCTATCCTCACGGGCGGTCAGGTCATCACCAGCGACCTCGGACTTGAGCTTAAGGACACCCAGATCACCGACCTCGGCAGAGCGCGTCAGGTCAAGGTCACCAAGGAGCATACCATCATCGTTGACGGTGCGGGCGACTCCGACGCTATCCGCGACAGAGTTGCACAGATTCGTTCGGAGCTTGAGACCACTACCTCCAGCTTCGACCGCGAGAAGCTTCAGGAAAGACTTGCAAAGCTTGCAGGCGGCGTTGCCGTTATCAAGGTCGGTGCGGCTACCGAGATAGAAATGAAGGAAAAGAAGCTCCGCATAGAGGACGCTCTTAACGCTACCCGTGCGGCAGTTGAGGAGGGTATCGTTCCCGGCGGCGGAACTGCATATCTCAACGTTATCGCAGACGTTCGCGCACTTCTTGACAGCGTAGAGGGCGACGAAAAGACGGGCGTTTCCATCATTCTCAAGTCCCTTGAGGCTCCCGTTCGTCAGATCGCGGCAAACGCAGGCTTTGACGGCGGCGTTATCGTCGATAAGATCGTTACCTCGGGCAAGACGGGTTGGGGCTTTGACGCCTACAACGAGGTATACTGCGACATGGTAAGCGCAGGTATCGTAGATCCTACCAAGGTTACCCGTTCCGCACTTCAGAACGCGGCTTCCATCGCGTCCACCATCCTCACCACCGAGGCTGTTGTCGCTAACGAAAAGGAAGATCCCGCAGCAGCCGCAGCAGCTAACGCAGCTATGGCAGGCGGCGCCGGAATGTATTGATTAGCTATTGATTAGCCAAGGGACTGTCTCAGTTAGATGCAGAAGTCGCGATTTTGCCGTCGTCGGCGTACGAGGGTAC
>JAFXAC010000067.1 GCA_017522125.1 Clostridia bacterium
AAAAAATCGTAGGGTGAGAGGTGGAAAAATGAACTGTGAGCTTTGTCCGCACCGTTGCGGCGTTGACAGGCGGCAAGCGCGCGGCGCTTGCGGCGCGCCCGACACCCTGCGCGTCAGTCGGGTGTCGCGCCACGCGTATGAAGAGCCGTGCATCAGCGGCACGCGCGGCTCGGGAACGGTGTTCTTTTCGGGCTGTGTGCTTTCGTGCGTTTTCTGCCAAAACAAGCCGATAAGCCGCGACCTTATCGGTGAGGATATCAGCGTGCGCCGACTCTCCGAGCTGTTTTTGGAGCTTCAATCGGCGGGCGTGCATAATATAAATCTCGTTACGCCGACGCAGTATACGGACAAGATATGCGAAGCCCTCGCCGCCGTGAGGGGTGAGCTTCATATTCCCGTGGTGTGGAACAGCGGCGGCTACGAGCGCCCCGAAACGCTGGAGCGAGTGCGCGGACTCGTGGATATCTATATGCCCGATTTCAAATATATCAGCTCCGAGCTTTCGCTTCGCTATTCGGGGGCGGAGGACTATGCCGAGCGCACCGCCGAGGCGATAGCGTTTATGTACGGAATGCTCGGTCGCGCGGAGTTTGACGAGGGCGGCTTGATGCGCCGCGGCGTGCTTGTGCGCCACCTCGTGCTTCCCGATTGCAGAAGGGACTCCGAGGCTGTGCTTCGCCGCCTTGCCGCCATAGTGCCGCCCGCCGATATCGTGCTTGGGCTTATGAGCCAATACACGCCGAGCTTTTATAGCGGCGAGGAGAAGAATCTGCGCCGACGCGTCACGACGTTTGAGTATGAGAGCGTGCGTAAGGTCGCGCTTGAGCTTGGCTTTGAGGGGTATATGCAGTCGCCGATGTCCGCGACCGCCGAGTTTACGCCCGAATTTACGGGCAAATTAAAAATAGAGCTTTAATGGGGCAGTATCAGTTAGATGCAGAAGCCGTGATTTTGCCGTCGTCGGTGTACTGGGGTACGACAGAGGGCAAAAGCGCGGCTAAAAAATACGTATAAAAATCGAAATCCGCAAGGATTTCTACCTTAAAAGATCGCTTTTCTTCATCTTTTCAGACGAAAAAACGGTCTTTTTATTTATTTGTTTTTGTGTTTTTGTTCTGCGCTAACTGAGACTGCCCCATTGTTTCTAAAAAATTCAAAAAAATAACACAGTTAATCTATTGCCACGGGGCGAGCGATGTGATATAATATACTCGGTATATAATTACTTTAAGAAAGGATTTTTCAGAATGAGACCTTCCGAACTTCTTGCTAACTTAAAAAAGGGTGAGCTTTTTGCAAATGCAGGCATTACCCGCAATCCCGCAGAGCGCTTTGGTGCGCTTCTTGAGGAATTTATCGAGCGCTACGGCGACGACCGCGACGTAAATCTTTTCTCCGTTCCCGGCAGAAGCGAGCTTGCGGGCAACCACACCGACCACAACCACGGCAGAGTTATCGCCTGCTCGGTAGACCTTGACATCGTTGCCGTCGTTGCGGCACGCACGGACAGCACCGTCCGCATCAAGAGCGAGGGCTTCCCCGAGGACGTGGTCGACGTAAACGAGTACGTAACTCCCCGCGAGGACAGATTCGGTCATTCCGATTCTCTTATCGCAGGCGTGGCTGACGGCTTCCGCAAGCGCGGACTTGCTGTCGGCGGCTTTGATGCAGTAACCTCCTCGAACGTCCTCAAGGGCTCGGGAATTTCATCCTCCGCCGCGTTTGAGGATATGGTAGGCACTATTATGTCCCACCTTTACTGCAACGGAAGCGTTGATTTCGTTAATATCGCTATGATCTCGCAGTATGCCGAGAACGCATTTTTCGGCAAGCCCTGCGGACTTATGGATCAGGTAGCCTGCGCCGCAGGTGGCGTAGTTGCCATTGATTTCGCAGATCCCACCGCCCCCGTGGTTGAGAAGATAAACTTTGACCTTACGGGCAAGGGCTATCGCCTCTGCATCGTTAACACGGGCGGAAACCACGCCGACCTCACCCCCGACTACGCCGCAGTTCCCGCCGAGATGAAGTCGGTTGCACGGGCTCTCGGACACGAGGTCCTTCGCGAGTGCGACGAGGAGGCGCTCATTGCCGCTATCCCCACGCTCCGCACCACCGTCGGCGACCGTGCAATTCTCCGCGCGCTTCACTTTATGGCTGAAAACCGCCGCGTTTACGAGATGAAGCAGGCTCTCCTTGCCGACGATTTCGAGGCTTATTTTGACGGTGTAATGGCATCGGGACACTCCTCCTTCTGCTATCTGCAAAACGTTTACACCACCAAGAACGTAGCCGAGCAGGGACTTTCCCTCGCCCTCAACCTCAGCGAGAGATATCTTAAGGACTGCAAGCGCCCCACCGCGTTCCGCGTTCACGGCGGCGGCTTTGCGGGTACTATCCACTCCTACGTTCCCGAGGAGGACGTTGAGGGATATCGCGCACTTATGGACAGCGTCTTCGGTGAGGGCGCGTGCCAGATACTCAGCATAAGACCCGAGGGTGCTGTAAAGCTCCTCTGATAAGCACAAATGAGCAAGAAAAGAAAAAAGAAATCGGCTACTAAAAGCCTTACCCCCGCGCAAAAGCTTAAGGCGAGCTTAAAGGGCTTCAACTGGAAGCTCGCGCTTGGGCTTATCGGCGGCTGTCTTTTGTCCTCGGTAGTGTATTTTCTACTGTCGGGGTACAAAATAGCACTTTTCGTCCTTTTTGCCTACATCATTGCCGACTGCGCTGTGATACTTACCTTTTTCATATACAACCGAGGATTTGTGGACAAGGACGCGACGCTTGACAATCTCCCCGACACTATGACACTCGAGGAAAAAGAGGACTACATAAGCTCTATCGCTCTGCGCCGCAAAAAGAGCCGCTGGATGCCGATAGCGATAATTATCCTTTCGTTCCCGCTTATGCTTGATACATTTAATATTTTCGTAGTGGAAGGGATTCTCGGATGGGAACTGATATGACTTCATCCGATATCGTATTCGGTACGCTTTATTCAGGCTCAAAGGGGAATTGTACCCTTGTCCGAATGAGCGGCACGACTATTCTCGTTGACGCAGGCAGGTCGGCGCGCTATCTATGCGCCCGACTTGCCGCGTGCGGTATTACGCCCGACGAGATAGATGCAGTTTTTATTACGCATTCTCATACCGACCATACCTCCGCGCTTGCCACGCTTACGAAAAAATACGGCACTCGCGTTCACGCCGCAGGTAGCGTGGCGCGTGAGATAGCGCACCTTTGCGCCGCGGGAACGCTCGTCGAGCATTCCCTGCGACTTTGCGAGGTCGTTGGAGATATCACGGTTTCGTCCTTTGCAACGAGCCACGATACCTACGCCTCCGTCGGCTACCGCTTTGAGTGCGGCGGAAAGGTTCTCGGCGTTGCCACCGACCTCGGCGTCGTCACCGACGAGGTAAGGCGCGGTCTTTGCGGCTGTCGCGCCGCAGTTATAGAGGCAAATCACGACGAGGCAATGCTTATGTCAGGGCCGTATCCGCCCGACCTGAAGCGCAGGATAATGTCCGCGCGCGGTCATCTTTCAAACGAGGATTGCGCTTGTCTTGCCGACTATCTTGCCAACGAGGGCGCAAGCACGCTTTTGCTTGCCCACGTATCCGAGGTGAATAATTCCCCGGAGCTTGCCCTTGCCGCAAGCGCGGGAGCGCTCCTCGCCTCGCACAGCGACGTAAGGCTTTACGTCGCTCACCCCGATGAACCCGTGCTTTTACAGGTGAATTAAATGATAAATCTTAAAATAATCGCCGTGGGAAACCTCAAGGACAGGTATCTTACGGACGCTTGCGCCGAATACGTCAAAAGACTTTCGGGCTTTTGCCGCCCCGAGGTAGTCGAGCTTAAGGAGGCGCGCCTTTCCGACGCGCCCACGGACGGCGAGATAGCCGCGGCGCTTGAGGACGAGGCGGCAAGGATAATTGCCACCATACCGCCGCGTGCGTTTACCGTTGCGCTTGCGGTCGAGGGGCAGAGTATGCCGTCTGAAAAATTGGCGGCAAGGATAGAATCAGAGCTTCAAAGCCACTCTACCCTTTGCTTTATCATCGGAAGCTCGTACGGGCTCTCTGCACGCGTGAAGGCGGCGGCAGATATGCGCCTGTCCTTGTCGGAGCTGACCTTCCCGCACAGGCTTTTCCGAGTAATGTTGCTTGAAACGATATACCGTTCCTTTACCATAATCAAAGGAACACGTTACCATAAATAAAGGAGGGAACCATTGAAAAACCAAGTTACCGCAAGGGCTATCGCCACGCATATTACCGCAATCGTTGCTTTTGCGCTGATATGCGCGTTTATGCTGACTACGGCGGCAGAGCTTCTTGCGCCGCCCGAGCAACCGCCTGCTCAGACACCCGACGTAACTGACGTTATTGACAATATTACCCTTCCGTCCTATGACACGAGCGTAAATACCACCGCGCCCGACGGCGCAGACGGTACTACCGAGCCACTCTTTCCCGAGGATACCACCATACCGCCGCAGGGCGACGTGGAAATAGACTTCCTTTCCATCGAGGATGCGCTCAAAAAGGGCTATAGCGTAAGCTTTAAGGATTATAACAGCTCGATGAAGCTTGCGGAAATACAGCTTGACGCCCTGTTTGACAGAGTATATAGCGACAGGACGAAGGTCGTCAACGTTTTGACGCCCGTGCGCTACAGCGAAAGCGGACTTATGTTCGAGTCGTATGTGAAAAACACCGTTGCGCGCCCCGTCGTGGAGCTGTATATGGGGTATATCATAGTTGACCTCGGCGTAACGGAGTCCGCAAGGGCGGCGCTTCCCGACCCCGAAACGGGCGAGCCGATAATTAAAGCGGGTGCTTTGACGCTTGCTATCTATTCGTCGAGTGGCAAGCATATCGGCAACTATCTTATGTCGGATATCGTCCCCGCGTACCACAGGGACCTTTCGGACAGACCGCTGTTCATACTTGATAAAAAGTATTATTATCTTGACGAGAAAAGCGGCTCTTTCGTGGAATCGGATTTCGTGCTTGAAACCGACGGCAGGGGGCTTTCGTTCGACTATAATCCCGATTACGGCAAAAGCACAAACTCGCTGAAAATATACCATACCGTACAAGAGGTCACTATGAAGTACAGTATGGACACGAGTAACAGCTACACGAGGGCGGGTGTGGATTACCGCATAGCGCGCGAGATGTACGAGCAATTCCCCGACTACGCAAGAGTTATTGAAAAGGCAGGAACTAACCCCGCGTTTTCGGTCTTTCTTGCAAAGGCGAAGCGCGAGATAGCGCTTGAAAACGCCGCCTCGCAAAATAAGCCGAGTGAAACCGAGCCGACCCCCGAAGCTACGGTGAGCCCCGAAACTACGGTGAGCCCCGAAACTACGGTGTCGCCCGACGTTACCGAGGGGGCAGAGCTTCCGCAGCTCAACGAGCCGCAAGCGGACAGCACGCCTGTCGAGTCAGGCACTACCACCGAGCCTGATACGACTACCGAGCCCGATACGACCACCGAGCCCGATACGACCACCGAGCCCGATACGACCACCG
>JAFXAC010000068.1 GCA_017522125.1 Clostridia bacterium
AGGCTATCGAGTTTATCGGCGAGGACGAGCTTATCGAGGTAACGCCCCAGTCGCTCCGTATCCGCAAGAGGATACTTGACACCGAAACTCGCCTCAAAGCGCAGAGCAGAGCGAGAAAGGGACTCTCGTAAAAACGGCGGTGCCGTTTTTACAGTGAAATCCGTTCCGTTGGAACGGGTGAAATCCGACTTCGTCGGGTGAAATATTTGCCCGTTGGGCAAATGTGAAATATTTTGCTTGCGCAAAATGTTTAGGTAGCTTTTTGCTTTCGCAAAAAGCATTTTATAAAATTAAAAGCGGAAGAAACTCGCGTTTCTTCCGCTTTTTTCCTTAACATTTGCCCGAAGGGCAAATATTTCACATTTTGCGAAGCAAAATATTTCACACGCCGTAGGCGTATTTCACCCGACGGAGTCGGATTTCACGTAAAACGCCACGCGTTTTACTTACTTACGTCTCCGTCCGTGCAGTGGACGGTATATTTGCCGCTGCCTTGGTTCCAATTGTTGACTTTCGATATAGCATTCCACTGTGCTTTCGTTCCGTCGAAGGTTATGCTTGTAAGCGATTGACAAGCCACGAAGGCATACTCGCCAATGCTTTTAACGTTTTTGCCTATCGTTACGCTCTTTAGTGCTGTGCAAGCACCAAAAGCAGAATCGCTGATTTCCGTAACGCTGTCGGGTATGGTTATGGTTGTGAGAGAGGGGGCGTTGGCAAATGCTAATTTGCCGATCGTTTCGACGCTTCCGTCGTTGGGTATAACACTTGTACTGCATCCCAGGATAAGAGTTTTAGTTACTTCAATAAGACAGTTGCCGCTGCTATGGTACGTAATATTTTTTTCATCAACGGTGATGCTCTTCAGCGAAGTGCAACAATAAAACGCATAAGAGGATATAACGTGAACGCTCGCAGGGATGTGTATGCTTGTGATCGAGGAGCAACCAAGGAACGCATTTTTCTTGATATAAAAAACCGTATTCGGTATTACAAGATCGGTGATCCTTTCACCATTCAAATAAAGAGCTGCACCGTAGTAGAAGGGCGATGAAATTAGATCATCGAACGCAATTTCACACCAAACCGCGAGATCGCTTATGTATACGCGTGCAAGAGAGGTGCAATCTAAGAACGCATCGCTGGCAATGTGAGTGATGCTACTGGGGATGGTTATGCTCGTCATCGAATCGCATCCCCAGAATGCCTCGAGCTCAATGGAGGTGACGGGCTTGCCATTGTAGGTTGCGGGAATAATAACGTCGGTATCGGTGCAAGAGCCGATTCCCGTTACGTAATAGCTTTTTCCGTCTTCGCTAAGGGCGAATTCAAGACTTTCGTTTGTTTTATCTTTTCCGCAAGCGGAGCAAACGCCGCTCGTATAGCTGTGACCTTTAGCCGCTATCTTCGTTTGCGCCGTCAGAACGGCCTTGCACGTTGAGCATCTTACGCCGTCGGTGAGTCCGTCCTCCGTACACGTTGCCGCTTTTCCTTTGACGGTTTCGGGGGTGTGACCTTTAGCCGCTATTTTCGTCTGCGCAGTCAAAACGGTCTTGCACGTCGCGCACTTCACGCCGTCGGTAAGTCCGTCCTTCGTACACGTTGCCGCCTTTCCCTTGATGGTTTCAGGAGTGTGAACGTGGGGAGCTGCGGTCGTGTCCTCGGGGGGAGCTGTCGTTTCGGGAGCTGCCGTCGTTTCGGGCGCGGTAGTGTCGGGTGCGGTAGTGTCGGGTGCGGTGGTTTCGGGCGCGGTGGTTTCGGGCGCGGTAGTGTCGGGTGCGGTAGGGTCGGGTGCGGTGGTTTCGGGGGCGGTAGTGTCAGGTGCGGTAGTGTCGGGGGTGGTAGTGTCAGGTGCGGTAGTGTCGGGGGTGGTAGTGTCAGCCGCCGTGGTGTCTGCCACGGTTGTGGTGGGGACGCTCGTGTCAGGTGCAGTAGTCATCTCGCCTTCGCCGTCGTCGCACGCTACGAAGCATGAGGCGCACATAATGAGCGCGAGGATGAGGGATAAAATTTTCGTTGTTGTTTTCATTTTTCCTCCTGAAAACCTTTTGATCGTTGATGCAATTATACCCCCATTTTCCCACTTTGTCAACCTTTTCCACTTTTTTATTGACAAGCCTAAAAAAAGCGATTATAATAAAATAGAATAAATATATACATATTACAAGGAAGAACAAGATGTTAAAACGATTCATTGCCTACTACCGCCCGTATCGCGGAATGCTTGCTCTCGATATGCTTGCGTCCGTGCTCATTTCCCTTATCGGAATGGTCTACCCGATGGTCACTAACACGATGCTCGGCGACCTTATCCCGAACCGCAAGTTCCGCGCGGTTATAATCGCGGGTCTTATCGTGCTTGCGCTCTATATTCTGCGTATGCTTCTGCGCTATTTTGTGCAGTATTACGGTCACATCGTCGGTGTAAAGATGCAAGCGCAGATGCGGCGCGACCTTTTTGACCATTTGCAAAAGCTCCCGTTTTCGTTCTACGACGAGCACGAAACGGGTAAAATAATGACGCGTATGACGTCCGACCTCTTTGACGTCAGCGAGCTTGCGCACCACGGACCTGAAAATTTGCTTATCAGCTCGGTAATGCTCGTTGGCTCGTTCATCTACCTTTGCTCGCTCAACGTATGGCTGACGCTCATCGTTTTTGCGTGCATTCCGTTCCTCGTCGTCGTGGCGACCATCTCGCGCCGCAAGATGCGTAAGGCGTTTTCCGACCGCCGCAAGAGCAACGCCGTCATCAACGCCTCGCTTGAAAGCAGTATTTCGGGCATTCGTGTAACGAAGGCGTATACCAATTCCGAAAAGGAAAAGGAAAAGTTTGAGATCGGTAACGTTTCCTTCGTTGAGGCTTGCCGCGACGCTTATCGCGCAATGGCGCAGTTCCACGCGGGCTCGTCCTTCATCACCGATATCTTCAACGTCATCATACTTATCGCGGGCGGCATCTTCCTTTACAACGATGCTATCAGCTTTGCCGAATATTCCGCGTTCATCGTTTCGATAAACCTCTTTATCTCCCCGATAAACACCCTGATCGGCTTTATGGAGTCCTATCAGAACGGCATCAGCGGCTTTGAGAGATTTTTGCAGGTGCTTGACGCAGAGCCCGAGCACGAGCCCGAAAACGGCAAGGTGCTTACGGACGTTGAGGGAAAGATAGAGCTTCGCTCGCTTGAATTTTCCTACGAAAGCTCGGGCGAGGTGCTTCACGACGTTAACCTCACCGTCGAAAAGGGCAAAAAGCTCGCCCTCGTCGGCCCGTCGGGCGGCGGCAAGACCACCATTTGCCACCTTATCCCGCGCTTTTACAAAACGGGCGACAATCAGATATTCATCGACGGCACGGATATAAATTCCGTTACCTCGGACTCTCTTCGCCGTCACATCGGTATAGTTCAGCAGGACGTTTTCCTCTTTAACGGAACTATCCGCGAGAACATTCTTTACGGCAAGCTCGACGCGACCGAGGACGAGGTCGTAACCGCCGCCAAGCGTGCAAATATCCACGATTGGGTAATGACGCTTGAGAACGGCTACGACACCGAGATAGGTGAGCGCGGCGTTAAGCTTTCGGGCGGTCAGAAGCAGAGGATAAGCATCGCGCGCGTGTTCCTTAAGGACCCCGCTATACTCATTCTTGACGAGGCGACCTCGGCACTTGATAATACCACGGAGATACTCATTCAGCGCGCGCTCGACGAGCTTTGCCGCGGCAGGACGACCATCATCGTGGCGCACCGCCTTTCCACCGTTCGCGGCGCTGACGAGATAGCCGTTATCGCAGCGGGTAAGGTCGCGGAGCGCGGAACTCACGAGGAGCTTATGAAGGTCGAGGACGGCATATACGCAAGGCTTTACAGCCTGCAATTCAGAGAGGGCGACACCGACGCGCTTTCAAAAACCGTTGGATTTTAATTTCGGAGGGATAAAACAATGACCGACAAGGAAAGATTTATATCAATATATAAGGAAAAAATAACGCGCGAGGGCTCACGCGAGCTGCTTAACTACCTTTGCTCGGAGTCGTGTGACTTTTTTACGGCTCCCGCGTCCACGCGCTATCACGGCGCGGAGGTCGGCGGACTTTGCCGTCACAGTCTCAACGTCTACGATTGCCTTTGCGACCAGCTTGCTCGCCGCCGTGTGAGGGACGAGTACGGCATTCATTACAGCGATGAGAGCATTGCCATCGCCGCGCTGCTGCACGACCTGTGCAAGATAAATTTTTATAGGGTAGAGAGCCGCAACGTCAAGAAAAACGGCGTATGGGAGGCGGTGCCGTATTACACCATCGAGGACAATCTCCCCTACGGACACGGTGAAAAATCCGTTTACATCATCTCGGCTTATATGCGTCTTACGCGCGATGAGGCGTTTGCTATCAGATATCACATGGGCTTTTCGGGCCCCGAGGATAAAAATCAGATAGGCAGGGCGCTTGAGATGTTCCCGCTTGCGTTTGCGCTCAACGTTGCCGATATGGAGGCGGCGTATTTTATGGAAGGCAGCCCCAATAACTGATTTTTAGGAGGTAAAGTATGGCAGAATATCCAACCCCACACATTAACGCCACACCGTCCGATTTTGCAAAGACGGTGCTTATGCCCGGTGACCCTCTCCGCGCAAAATTCATTGCCGAAAATTTCCTTACCGACGCAAGGCTCGTCAACAGCGTCCGCGGTATCAACGGATACACGGGATACTACAAGGGCGCGCGCGTCAGCGTAATGGCGTCGGGTATGGGAATGCCCTCGATAGGCATTTACAGCTACGAGCTTTATAATTTTTTCGGAGTTGAAAGCATTATCCGCGTAGGCTCGGCGGGTGCTATGCAGGAAAGCGTCCGCGTGCGCGATATCGTTCTCGGTCAGGGCGCTTGCACCGATTCCGCGTATGCAAATCAGTTTCGCCTTGCGGGTGCTTTTGCGCCCATTGCCGATTTTTCGCTCCTTCGCCGGGCGGCGGAGCTTGCCGAGGAGCGCGGATTGCGCTACCACGTCGGAAATATAGTTTCATCGGACTGCTTCTACCACGATAACGCCGATGCCGCGCCCGCGTGGCAGAAAATGGGCGTTCTTGCCGTGGAGATGGAGGCGGCGGCGCTTTATATGAACGCCGCGCGTGCGGGCAAGCGTGCGCTCGCGATATGCACCGTATCCGACCACCTGCTGACGCACGAGTCGACCACCGCCGAGGAGCGACAGACGAGCTTTACCGATATGATGGAGCTTGCGCTTGAGGTCGCGCATTCCTTTAGTTAAGATGAGCGTATCAAATAAAAAAGCCCCCGCCGAGCGCGTTTTTCTTATAGTGCTGGACAGCGCGGGAATAGGCAACGCGCCCGATGCCGCACAGTACGGCGACGAGGGCGCAAATACCTTTTTGTCGATATCGCGCTCCGAAAAATTTAATATCCCGAACCTTAAAAAAGCGGGGCTTGGCTGTATCGAGGGCGTAGAGTACCTCGGCGGCGAGCTTGGCGGCGCGGTGTGCCGCCTGAGTGAGCGCTCGCGCGGCAAGGACACCACGACGGGACATTGGGAGATGATGGGCGTTATATCCGACGTACCGTTTCCAACCTACCCCGACGGATTTCCAAACGGGATAATCGAAAAATTCTCCGCCGCGACGGGCAGGGGAGTGCTTTGCAATAAGCCCTATTCGGGCACGGCTGTGATAAACGATTACGGAGCGGAGCATCTTCGCACGGGTGCGCTGATAGTGTATACCTCGGCTGACAGCGTTTTTCAGATAGCCGCGCACGAGGACATCGTGCCGCCCGAAAAACTTTACGAATACTGCCGCATCGCGCGTGATATCCTTGTGGGTGAGCATGCGGTGGGGCGCGTTATCGCACGCCCGTTTGAGGGCGAGGCAGGCGCGTTCAAGCGCACCGCGCGCCGTCACGATTTTTCGCTTGAGCCGACGGGAAGGACGCTCCTTGACGCCATAAAGGACGCGGGGCTTGACTCCATTGCCGTCGGAAAGATAAGCGATATCTTCGCCGCACGCGGAATCACCGAAAGCATACCTACAGTGTCAAACGCCGACGGTATGGCAAGGACCGAGGAGCTTTTGGAGCGTGATTTTCACGGACTCTGCTTTGTAAATCTCGTGGAGTTCGATATGACCTACGGTCACCGAAACGACGTTGAGGGCTACGCCGCCGCGATGAGCGAGTTTGACCGCCATCTCGGCAGACTTCTTCCGAGGCTGCGCGAGGGCGACGTGCTTATGATAACTGCCGACCACGGCTGCGACCCCGCCTTCACCCAGAGCACCGACCACAGCCGCGAGTGCGTGCCGTGGCTCATTCTCGGCAAGGGCGTAAGGAAGATAAATCTTGGCACGAAGCACGGCTTTAACCATATTGCGGGGGCGGTAGCGACCTTGCTCGGCGTTGATTTTGACGCGGACTGTGCCGACGTTACCGAGGATATTTTGGAGAGTTGAAATGACGGATAATATGCTTATTGATGCCGCAAGGACGGCAATGGCAAGGGCGTATGCGCCCTATTCGCACTTTTACGTCGGTGCGGCGCTCCTTTGCGCCGACGGCAGGGTGTTTTGCGGCGCGAATATCGAGTCTGCCTCCTACGGCGCGACGGTCTGCGCCGAGCGCGTCGCGTTTTCCAATGCCGTATTTGAGGGCGAGCGCGATTTTACGGCGCTTGCCGTAGTCGGCGGCAACGGCGGCAAAATTACCGCCGAATGCGCGCCCTGCGGCATCTGCCGTCAGGTGATGGCGGAGTTTTGCGCACCCGACTTCAAAATACTGCTTACCGACGGCAAGACAGTCAGCGCACATACCCTCGGTGAGCTGCTTCCGCTTGCATTTAATAAGGAAAGCTTGAAAAATGAAAAATAAAAAAACAGTAAAGGCGGCGGTGGCACTAAAGCTCGCTTTGCCGCTGATAGCCGCAATTTTGGCACTCGTTTTCTCGTTTTTGCCGCTTGTGCGCTTTACGGTCGACGGCGCGGACAAGGGCGCAATATCCGCCCTCGACCTTCTTTCCGATATGGAAAGGACGCTCGCGAAAAACGAGGGCGTGAAGCTTGACGGAGTCAGCAGACTCTTTCTTGAGGACGTAAAGGTAGCCGTGGCGGTGTTTTATATCTTCGCCGTGCTTTCGGTCGTGATATCTCTGTATCTCGCCGTAACGTCGCTCCGCGCACTTTCTCTGCCACCCAAAAGCCACGGTGCAAATCGCGCAAAGGTCTGGCTCGGCTTTGTATTTCCGCGCTTTTTCATAGTGCCATTCTGCACGCTTTTGCCCCTCGGCGTAACGCTGTTTCCCCACCTTATATATTCGTATTACGTTACTTGGTTTGGGTATGAAACGAAATTTGCCCTCGGCGGCGGAGCGTATGCCGCCACGGTGGCGGTGCTATTGCTTTTCGCCGTAGACGCGGCACTTTTTGCCCTCACGCGCAAGGCGGAGCGCGAGCATCAGCTCGATATGTGGGAAAAATATTAAAATAATGAAAAAACTGCTCGGCGCGGGCAGTTTTTTTGAAAATACGTGATAGAAACCCAAAATTTTGCGGTCTATATAGATGAAAGCGCTTTTAGTTCGGGAAAGGAGGAAGGCTATGAAGGATAACGAGATAATAGAGCTTTATTTTGCGAGAGATGAAAAGGCAATAAAGGAAACGGATAAAAGCTACGGCAAGTACTGCTACGCGGTCGCCAATAATATTCTGGGTAATCCTTCCGACGCGGAGGAATGCGTAAACGACACGTATCTTCGCGCGTGGAATGCCATTCCGCCCGAGCGTCCGCGTGAGCTTAGGCTGTTTCTTGCAAAGATAACGCGAAACCTCGCGCTCAACCGCTATTTTGCCGCCAAAAGCGAAAAGCGCGGCGGCGGTGAGCTTGCGGTTGCACTATCGGAGGTGGAGGACTTCATTTCCGATGGCGCATCACTTGACGAGGGTATTTCGGCAAAGGAGCTTGCGGCGCATCTTCGCCGCTTCCTGCTTACGCAATCGAGCCGCGACAGAGCGATATTCGTGTGCAGATACTTTTATTTTGAGTCCGTACCCGACATCGCGGCGGCGAAGGGAATAAGCGAAAATAACGTCTACCTTATACTTTCGCGGACGAGAGAAAAGCTGAAAAAATATTTGCAAAAGGAGGGTTATACGATATGAAAAAGGATTTTTTTGACGCAATGGGAGAGATCGGGGACGATCTTCTTTCCGAGGCGCACGGGACGAAAAAGCCCGTATTTGTAAATTGGCGAAAGCCCCTTATCGCCGCGGCTTGTATCGCGCTCGTTGCGGCGCTCGGCATCGGCTCGGCGTTTATGCTGACGGACGCTCCCGACGAGAACCCAACCGCCGGAGAATACACAAGCACCGTCGACACCTCACCCAAGAAGCCGCAAAGCTACACCGTGCTTTCGTGGAGCGACCTTCTCGGTGGCAAGACTGACGGTGATGAGGTGAATTCACCCTCAGACGACACCGTTCCCGATCTTGCGCCCCCCGAAGCGCCCGCGCTTCCCGAATACACGATGGGCGGGGAAGGCATAATGCCCAGCCCCGTTGAAACGGGTGAGGCGCTTGATGATGAAACGCTGATAGCGGACGCGCTTGCGGCAAGCTATTTCTGGTACGTTCCCGCAAGGGGCGGAGCGTGCGAGGTTATTATGATAACGGGCGTGCCGAGTGGCACTCCGTTTGAGGAGATACTCGCCAAATACCTTGATTATTGCGGCTATCCGATTGACGTGGAATACAGCGCCGAGCGCGTGGGCGAGCGCACCGAAACGAGCGGCGAGCTTGTTACGCACTACCCCGGCGTAGGCGTGGCAAACGTGGTCCTCAGCGGTCGCGGTGAGCCTGACGAGCTTATGTACAAATGCCTTGTAAACACCGTTATAACTTCAACGTCAAACTCATTCGTTAATATTGATTACAACGGCAAAAGCATCAATATCGGCGGTGTCGCCGCGACCGAGGGCAACGCGTTCTTTCCGCTTTCGGAGCGTCTTTCGCAGGACGTGGATATAACTACGGGCGATATCGTAACGGGAATCGACACGCTTGAGCCCGTTCCCGATGACAGCACCGTTCCCAACACGGGCTACGATACTGACACGCCCGTGTCCGAAATATCCCCCGAAGCTATGGAATGCTACTATTTCCTTCCGCACGACGGCGGCTACCGCCCCGAGCGTTATCCGTCTGCGCATAAGATGGATGGAATAGATTTCGTCGCGGATTTCTTCTATCTTTCCGAGATAGAGGACGTAAAGCCCGTTTCCGTCACCTTCGGTCAGCTTGCTTCGGGCGAGATAAACGCGAGAGTGCGCCTTTGGATGCGCGATGGAGTGGAGCTTGGCGACCTTGCACTCAAATGCCTTGTAAATTCACTTCTCAAGACCTACGGATGTGACACGGTTTCTATCTACGATTACACGGGCAAGGCGGAAAAGGAGCTTTTGATAAACGGCGAGCCCGCCCCATACGGCGCGTTTGAGCTGGAAAACACGGACAGAACGGATGCGCCCGATACTACTGCGGCTTCTCCGTATATCCCCACTCCCGAAACTACGCCAAGCTGGGGATATGAGGAAACTACGTCGAGCTGGGGATATGAGGAAACTATGTATCCCTTGCCCAACACTACGCCCGTTTTCCCCTCTGATACTGTCGAGGACCTCTTGCCGCCCGCGGCGGGAATGACGCTTTACGTTCCCACAGAGGACGGCGGGGTTACTATCGAAGCCGTAAGCGCGGACGTAGAGTATTCATCAGTGGAGGTGCTTGAGATATACATCGAAAAGCTCTCCGAGGCGAAGGTAAAGGTTGTGTATTTCGCAATGGGGCTTGACCATACGGGCGCACCCGAGGCAAAGCTCGACCTTAAATGGGGCGCAAGCCTTAGCGATACCGAGCTTAAATGCATCGTAAACACCGTTATCGACAGCTTTAACGTAAGGTACGTAAAGCTCTTTGCAAACGGCGAGGATTGCTATATCGACGGCGTGACCTTTGAGGACGACAAGGGCTTTGAATGGTTTGAAATTTAACAATAAGCGGAAGAAACCTGCGTTTCTTCCGCTTGCCGTATAATACGGAGCGTGCTGTATAATACGGAGCGTGCTGTCAAATAATAACTAAAAACCGAAAGGACGGAAAAAGGTCTATGACAAAACCTTTGATAGAAAAATGCACAGCGCGGGAGATACTTGATTCTCGCGGAAACCCGACGGTACGGGCAAGCGTGATGCTCAGCGACGGAAGCGTTGGCACGGCGAGCGTGCCGTCGGGCGCGTCGACGGGCGTGTACGAGGCGCACGAAAGGCGCGACGGCGACAAGGAGCGCTACGGTGGTAAGGGCGTAAGAAAGGCTGTAAAGGCGGTGAACGGCGATATTTCCGACGCGCTTCGCGGTATGAACGCCGCGCGTCAGAGCGACATTGACGCGGCGCTTTGCGAGCTTGACGGCACTCCCGACAAATCCCACCTCGGCGCAAACGCGATACTTGCCGTATCCCTTGCGACGGCGCGCGCGGCGGCAAGCTATTTCAAAATGCCGCTTTGGAGATATCTCGGCGGAGCGCGGGCGCGAACGCTCCCCGTGCCGATGTTCAATATCCTGAACGGCGGCGCACACGCGGCAAACAACCTTGATATTCAAGAGTTTATGGTCGTTCCCGTAGGAGCTGAAAGCTTCACCGAAGCACTTGAATGGGGCGCGCGGATATATCACGCGCTCGGCGCGATACTGCGTGCGCGTGGGCAGAGAAGCGGCGTGGGCGACGAGGGCGGCTTTGCGCCCGACCTTGCGTCCGACGATGAGGCGCTCGACGTTATCTGCGAGGCTATCACCTCGTCGGGCTTTGACACCTCGCAGGTAAAAATTGCGCTTGACGTGGCGGCAAGCGAGTGGTATTCGGAGTCCGAGGGCGTGTACCGCTTCCCCAAGCGCGGCGGTACTTGCAGTGCGGACGAGCTTTGCGGTATGTGGGAAAGGCTCTCGTCAAGCTACCCCATCTGCTCCATTGAGGACGGGCTTGACCAACGCGATTTCGACGGCTGGCAGACACTGACGGACAGGCTCGGCAAAAAAATAATGCTCGTCGGCGACGATCTTTTCGTTACCAATCCCGAAAGGGTGCGGCGCGGCATCGAGTGCGGCGCGGCAAACGCCGTGCTGATAAAGCCGAATCAAGTCGGCACGCTCTCCGAAACCATTGAGGTCGTAACTACGGCGGCGGCAAGCGCCTACGCCACCATTATGTCGCACCGCTCGGGCGAAACGGAGGACAGCACCATTGCAGACCTCGCCGTAGCACTCGGCACGCCGTTTATAAAATCGGGCGCACCGTGCAGGAGCGAGAGGGTGGCAAAGTACAACCGCCTGCTCACCATCGAGGACACGCTCGGCTCTGCCGCGCACTACGGCTCGCTCGCCGTAAAAAAACGAAACGGCGCGATCGAGGCGTAAGAAAAAGGACGGAGAAAAGCCTCCTTCTCATAAGGAAGTTAAAAGCCATCACGGAAATATCGTGATGGCTTTTATAATATTGAGTTATTTTAACAAGGCAATCGTTTCTGAAATCACACGGTACAACTGCTCTTTACTTTCGAGAGTATATGAAATATCGTCATCAGGCTCGTCCAAATCAAATGAAATGCTGAATTCATTAGGGTAAATTTGTATATCTGCAAAGTATTTATTGTATCGTCCTTGTATGCCAATGCATTTTATTTCATCTAACCAATCAATATGAATTTCATTTTTTGTTATTCCAAGCAATTCAAGATCTGTTTTTAATGTTCCGTCTAAATAATTGCAGAGAAGAAAATCAAAAGCATTTTTGTCACTCTCTGCTTTTTGCTCTAAGTATTTATGTATTTTCTTTTTCTTTGTGAAAAACATTTTTTGTCTCCTTTTATCGCCAGTTTCGCATTTGTTTTACAAATGCATCGGGCAAAGCCCATACCCCTAAAGTTGCGCACGTCCAAAGGCTCTCCGCTGGGAGAGCTCCCGACGGAGTCGGGTGAGAGGGTGTTTCAATTTATCATCTATCCCTCTCCGTCGGCTTCGCCGCCACCTCTCCCAAAGGGAGA
>JAFXAC010000001.1 GCA_017522125.1 Clostridia bacterium
GTCGCGGCGCATCTCGGCGGCTGGAGGATGTGGGACGAGGTTGCCGAAAAGCTATGCGGCGCACCTCTGTATTTCGATACCGCGTTTATCTCCGAATATATCGAGCCGTCGTTTGCAAAGGATATCATACGCGTTCACGGTGCCGAGAAGGTGCTTTTCGGAAGCGACTGCCCGTGGGAAGCGCCGAGCGTAACGCTTGCATTTTTGCAAGGGCTGGGGCTTGATGAGTCGGAGCTCACTCTCATAAAGGGAGAAAATGCCAAGAAACTATTGAAATTAAACTGAATAAAACAGCTCTTTTGCCGAAAAGAGCTGTTTTTTTGTCAAAAACGAAATTTTTTCGCAGAAAAATCTATACAAAAGCAAATAAATATGATATAATGTAAACAATTATAATGTGTCAGTATGCCTATTTGACTTAAGGAGATAATATGCAACAGGATAATAAAAGAGATAACCGCCGTGCGCCCATAAAGCGCGACAGGGATAGATATCCCGACCGCGCCGCAGAGGGTATCGTTTACGGCAGGAACGAGGTTCGCGAGCTTTTGAAATCGGGCAGAGCGATAGATAAGATATTCGTCCGCCGCGGAGATAAGGAAGGCTCGATAAACGTAATAATCGGTGAGGCGTCCGCAAGACGCATTCCCATAATAGAGGTTGAAAAGCCAAAGCTCGACTCTCTTTGCGGAGGTGGCGTCCATCAGGGCGTTGCCGCGCAGGCGGCAGAGAAGGAGTATTGCTCCGTTGACGATATTCTCGCTATAGCCGAGGAAAGGGGAGAAATGCCCTTTATCGCCATACTCGACGGCGTGGAGGACCCGTACAATCTTGGCGCGGTCATACGCTGTGCCGAGTGCGCGGGCGTACACGGAGTCATCATTCCCAAAAGGAGAGCGTCGGGACTAACCGCTACTGCCGCCAAGGCATCGGCGGGTGCGCTTGAGCATATGGCTGTCGCAAAGGTCGTAAACCTTGCCGCGGAGATAGACAAGCTCAAGGAGCTTGGCGTGTGGCTGTATGCCGCCGAGGCGGGTGGCGAAAGCCTTTATAAAACCGACCTTGACCGCCCCTGCGCTATCGTTTTCGGAAGCGAGGGAGAGGGTGTGTCGCGCCTTGTGAAAGAAAAATGCGATTACGTTGTTTCTATCCCAATGTATGGAAAGGTCAACTCGCTTAACGTTTCTACCGCCGCGGCGGTGGTGCTTAACGAGGTTGCCAGACGGAGAAATGAAAAATGAAATTTTTTGATAAGCTGAAAAAGAATTCAATTGCGGCAGAGGATAATACCCAAAATATCGAAGCCGCTACCGAGCAGGAAGAGCTTTATGATGAAGTAGAGCCTGAAATTCCCGAGGAGGAGATCGTTGAGGAGGAAAAAGCGCCTGCAACGGCCGATTCTTCGGAAAAGCTCGAATATACTCCCGATCAGGACGATATAATCGGTGATATCTTTGCTGAATTAATGGATGAGATAAAAGCCGACGCCGAGGAAACGGTAGAGTCTTGTGATGACGATCCCGCATATGACAGTATTGAGGAGCTTGTTGCCGAGGCACAGGAGCTTGCCGCAACCGAAGAGGAGGCACAAGTGCTTACAGAAACAGAAGATGAAGACGAGCCGTATGACGAATCGCTCAACGCGCAGTTCATTGACAGCCTGTTTGCCGATGCAGTAGAAAATGAAGGCGGAGAGCAAGCAGAAGCAGAGCTTGATAGTGCGCTCGAAGCACTTCTTGCAGAAGCGGTTAAGAATGAAAGCGTTGTCGCTCCTGCGGTTGAGGAGAGCGAGGAGGGCATAAGCACCGATGAGGACGCTCTTGACGACGAGGACGTATTGCTTATGACTGCTCTCGGATACGGGGCTTCCTGCGACACCCATTATCCTCAAAAGCCGCATACCGATAACACCGCAACACCTAAATACACCAACCTTGATCGTGCTTTTGCCTTTGACGGTCACGAATATCGTTCAAAGGAGAACGAGGGCGCAATAAAGGAGGCGTATGCCAAGGAAAGCCTTGTTATGTTCGTGAGAGCCGTTGGAACTCTGTTCTTTACCGTGCTGCTTTTCGTGTTTGACCTCTTTGGCAATAGCTTTGGCGGATTCTTTGACCCTGTTTTGTATCCCACAACGCACATTTTGATGTCATTCCAGCTTCTGTTGCTTGCATCGGCTCTCTCGTACAAGCAGCTTTGGGATGGACTCAAGGGAATAATTCAAGTCGATCCGCGCCCATATTCGATGGCGGCACTCACCGTTTTGCTTACGGCGGTGTATAATTTAACACTTGCAATAATAGGTCAAACAGGATTTGCGCTTTATAATTTCCCTGCCGCGTTTGCCCTTGTGATTTGCGTAGGCTACGATTACCTCGTGCTTGAAAGAGAGGTCGCCACCTTCAAGAAGGTCTCCTCATGGGACGGCATCTGTACTCTTGAAAAGGTGGACAGCGCCGCTCTTGCGACAGAGCTGGGCGATAAGAGCGTAGGAGCATCAAGTGTAGGCCGCGCATTCAGACTTCGCCGCGGAAGCGCCCCCGACAACTATTTCCATCGCCTTAACCGCCGCAATCCCGCGGATAAGATATACAACTACATAATTGCGCCCGTGCTTGCATTGGCTATGGTGATTTTCATCGTATCCCTTGCGGCTAACCGTGGCTTTGTGCAGTCGTTTAATATTTTTATTACCGTAATTCAGATGGGACTTCCCGCGTTTATGGCAATTTCCGCGATTTTGCCGTTCTTTGCGCTGTCGCGCTTCGGCTTTGGCAAGGATATAGCGGTACTCAGCGAGGCTGATATGGCTGACTATACCGAAATAGATACGGTTGTTTTTGATGAAAAGGATGCGTTTGGCGATACCGCACTCAATATAACCCGCATAGCTCTTTGCGATGGCGGTAGGGCGTGCGATATATACAGCGTTATAGAGGACGTTTCTTCCGTCTTTGATAAGATAGGCGGCGCGTTTGCCGATTCTCTCGGTGGCGACGAAGCCGACGACGCGTCTGCCGTGAGCATTGATTGCATTGTTCATCGCGGTGTCAAGGCAAGCGTAGGAACGAAGAAATACACTATCGGAAGTGACGAGTATCTTGCAAATTGCGGAATTGCGGTATCGGGATATTCGGATAAGACCTTCACCGAGAGCGTTGCGGGCGGCGTTGTGCTTCACGTTGCACTTGAGGGCGTCGAGATATTGAAGCTGTACGTAACGTATAGCATCGAGCCTGCGTTTGCCGAGATGGCAAAGCAGCTCTCCGCGCGCGGGATCAAGGCAATTTTGCGCAGTACCGACCCCTACATCGACGAAGAGCTTCTTGCTAACGTTATCGGTGAGCTTGAGCATCCCGTAAAGGTCATAAAAACTGCCGCAAACGAAAGCGAGGCTGATAAAGCCGATACGGTTGACGGAAGCCTGCTTGCCAACGACCTTGATTGGACGGCGCTCCTTAAAGCGAGGGACGTTGGAGAAAGCCTTAACAAGTGGACTAAGCTCAACGCTATGATAGGGCTCGGTTTGCTTGCCGCAGGTGTACTTATCGCATCGTTCCTCGGCGCACTCGGCGCAAGTGTGGGGCTCTCCCCGCTTTACGTGGTTCTGTTCCAGCTTATCGCAATTTTGCCCTCTGTGGTAATATCCAAATTATTGCTTGATTAAATTATGTGACGGGGCGGTATCGCCCCGTCACAGCGTATAGGTGAAAAATGTTTTCAAGTTCAATTTTAAAATCAGTTTCAAAGCCCGGTCGCTATTCGGGCGGCGAGTTCGGTCAGATAATCAAGGATAAGGAAAAGGTATCTGCCCGTTTCGCCTTCTGCTTTCCCGATTCTTATGAAATAGGAATGTCAAACCTCGGAATGCGCATTCTCTACGGTGTGCTGAACAAGGAGGACGATATATGGTGCGAGCGCGTTTTTGCGCCTTGGCGTGATATGGAAGCCAAGATGCGCGAGAACGGTCTGCTCCTTACCGCGCACGAAAGCGGTGACGAGGTCAGAAAATTTGACTTTTTAGGCTTTACGTTGCAGTATGAGATGTGCTATACCAACGTTCTCAACGTCCTTGAACTTTCGGGAATGCCGCTTTATGCCGCAGACAGAGGAGAGGAATTCCCGATAGTTATCGGCGGCGGTCCCTGCGCCGTCAACCCGGAGCCTCTTGCTGACTTTTTCGACCTTTTCAATATCGGCGAGGGCGAGGAAATGCTCCCCGAGATAGTTCGCCTTTATATTGAAATGAAGAAAAAGGGTGCAACGAAGGCAGAATTTTTGCGTGAGGCGGCGCGCACTATTTCGGGTGTGTACGTTCCCTCGCTTTACGACGTAACGTATAACGAGGACGGCACGGTTGCCGCATATACCCCCAAATATCCCGACGTTCCCGCAAAGGTCAAAAAGCGCATCGTCGAGGATATAGATAAGATGTATTTCCCCGAGGCAGTAGTTATGCCCTACGTGGAAACGGTGCAGGACAGAATTATGCTTGAGGTGTTCCGCGGCTGTATCCGCGGTTGCCGCTTCTGTCAGGCAGGTATGATATACCGCCCCGTCAGGGAAAAATCCCCCGAAACGCTTCTTCGTCAGGCTGAGTGCCTGTATAAATCAACGGGATATGACGAAATTTCCTTGACCTCTCTTTCAATATCCGATTATACTCGTCTTGCCGAGCTTACCGACGGGCTTATAGATTGGACGAATGAGAAGAAGGTCAATCTTTCGCTTCCCTCGTTGCGCATTGACTCATTTACGCGCGAGCTTATGGAGAAGGTTGCCTCCGTCCGCGCGTCCTCGATAACCTTCGCTCCCGAGGCGGGTACGCAAAGACTGCGTGACGTTATAAACAAAAACGTCACCGAGGAGGACCTTATGCGCTCCGCCTCTATCGCCTTTGGTGCGGGCAAGGAGCAGGTGAAGCTCTACTTTATGTCGGGACTTCCCACCGAAACCTACGAGGATATCGAGGGAATTGCCGTTCTCGCAAAAAACACTATAGAGCAGTACTACGCAACACCTGGACACAGCAAGCGTAATCCGCAGGTCACCATAAGCGTTTCCTGCTTCGTGCCGAAGCCCTTTACACCGTTCCAATGGGAGGCGCAGGATACTATCGAAGTATTGCGCGACAAGCAGGAGCATCTTAAAACGAAGATCACCGACCGCAAGATAAGATACACCCACCACGACGCTCGTGTGTCGCATATAGAGGCTGTATTTGCGCTTGGCGACCGTAGACTCTCAAAGGCACTTGAGCTTGCCAGACGCGCTGATTTCGCTTTTGACGCGTGGGACGAGTATTTTGATTTTGATAAGTGGATGCAGATATTTGCCGAGGCGGGAATAGATACCGCCTTCTACGCCAACCGTCAAAGAAGCACCGACGAGGTGCTTCCTTGGGACGTTATCGACGTCGGCGTAACGAAGGAATTTCTCATTCGTGAAAAGAACCGCGCATACGCGGAAAAGACCACGCCGTCATGCCGCGAGGCTTGCTCGGCTTGCGGAGCAAATTGCTTGGGAGGTAAGGATACATGCTGCCCGAACTCAAAAAAATAAACGAATACGCACCTCTCGACGAGCCGCGCACCGTCAGACTTCGCTTTTGCAAAAAGGGCGCGCTTCAGTATATATCGCACCTTGATCTTCAGCGCACCTTTGTGAGGATTTTAGCCCGTGCGGAGCTTCCTCTGTGGTATACGCAAGGCTTTAACCCCCACCCAAAGCTCGTTTTTGCCCTGCCGCTTCAGCTTGGTACGGAGAGCGTTTGCGAGATGGTCGACATAAAGCTTGTAAGAGATATGCCCTGCGAGGATCTGCTTAAAAGATTGTCGCTGGCAACTACGGCAGAGCTTGATTTCACCGACGCGTACGTTCCAAACAGCAAGTTTGCCGATATCGCCGCCGCAGAATATGAATTTCTTATAGAATGCGACAACGCAGAGAAAATGGCAGAGTCCATATCGGTGGTGCTTACGACCTCGCCGCTTACCGTCACCAAGAAATCCAAATCGGGGGATAAGGAGATAGATATAATTCCTCTCATTCGCAAGGTTGAGGTCGAGGCAGAGGAGGGGGCGTGCCGTATACTTGCTACGGTCGCCGCAGGCTCAAACGAGAACCTCAGTCCTGAGCTTCTCGTTGAAGCACTTCGCAAAAGGCTCATTCTTCTGCGCGGTAACGAAGAATATTCCATTCTTCGCCGCAAGCTGCTTAAAGCCGATCTTACGGAGTTTAGATAATAAAAAATGCGGTATGGAGTTTTCCATACCGCATTTTTACAAATAAATTATTTAATTACGTAAAGAGTGTCAAGTACGTTGTTAACGAGTGTAGCATCTGCTGTGGTCTCGGTGACGGTTACGATGTAATTAAAGCCGCCTGCGGCAACGACGTACATCGTTTGCTTCATATCCACGCCGTTCATCGAAGCGGAGTAGGATATCTTCGTCATATCGACTTTGTTTTTATTCGTAATCTGAGAAACGGATACGTTGGAAGTAGTCATTCCCATGGCCGCAAAGGTAGGCTTCAGGACAGTATTGAAGGAAGCAACGTCCATTTTAGTGTAAATGTCGGAGTGCTGTTCGTAAGAAACGGTTATATTGTTTCCTGCGCCGCTTTCGTTAATAAGCATATCAACGCTTCCCGCTTGCTTTGTCCAAGTGCTGGGATATGCGAAGGATATCTTACCGTTATTGTAGAGCGTATATCCGTTGGGAGTAGGAACTGTGGTTTCCTCTACGGGGGCGGTTGTGGTGGCTTCACCGCCGTTGTTCGAGTCACCGTCATTGCAGGAAGCAAGCGTAAACGCCATTGAAAAAGCCAAAGCAAGGGTCAAAAGCGCAACAAGAATTTTTTTCATTTTCATTTTCTCCTTTTAATTTAGATGAAGTGTGAATGCGCTACTATGCATTTGGTAGAAATTTACCATACATTTGTTAACACATATCATAGAAAGTATTAACTAAATGTAAACAAGGCTTGATCGAGGCGCATATCAACCAATGCTCTACAAATGCAGTATCATTTTCACTAAAAAGGGAGTCAAATGCAAAATGCATTTGACTCCCCAATAGATATTAGTCTACGAGATTTTTAAGCGAGAGGTAGTCGGAGGAATCTATAACACCCGAGCCGTCCTTGTCGGCAGCGGAAACGTACGCTCCCGAAAGGGTATAGGAGGAAGCAAGATGTCCTGCAGCAGCCATAAGGTCTACCGAGGTAACGAGTCCGTCGCCGTTTACGTCACCCGTAATGACTATAACGTAGGAATCAACGACCTTGCTGTCAACAACGAGGTTTACAACGTAACCGGTTGCAACCGTTCCGGAGGTTACAGCAGTGCCGCTTGCGGTAGTAACCGTGATGTACTTGTCATCCTCGTTGAAGGAGGAAACGATATCTTCATACGTCGTTCCGCAATGATTATCCTTGTAAAGACCGTTTGTCGTGAGCTGTCCTGCGCTTCCCGTAACGAGAGTAAGCTCGGTAGGAGCAGTCACGGGAGGTGCTACGGGAGTGTATACGCACTCGGTAAGATACGTTGTAGAGCAATAACCAACGACCTGATTCTGAGTAGAATCATTGTAGTATATCTGCGCCCAACCACTCGAAACTGAGAATACGTAAACGGTAGCGCCCTTGTTTACAGAACCGATAACGGTACCCGAGGAGCTTGCGCTTGCGCGGACGTTAAGAGGATCGGAGCTTGTGGTAACGGTATGCGTTGCCGTGTTACCGGTATTTGCCGTGGTCATATCGGTGGTCATATAGTCAAGATGTATCCAGCCGTAGCCATTGTTGTATACGATCTTGCCCCATACGCCGCTGGTTTCAAGCACCTGAACTGCGTGACCCTTGTTGATGTAGCCGATCGCCGTGCCCGAGGAGCTTGCGCTTGCGCGAACGTTGATCTTGGTTTTTGCAACGTAAGTTCCGTAGACCCCGGTGGTGGTAGAGCCGCCGGTGCTTCCGCTACCGGTATTTCCGCTGTCGGTGCTTCCGCCCGTGCTTCCGCCCGTGCTACCCGAATCACCGGATGAGGAAGAAGTCGAGGATACCTGAATGATACGGTCTGTGGAGTTGTTTTTTACATAATATGTAGAGCCGTTGTATTCGCACTTAAGAACTGCGCTGAGCCCGCTACCCGAAGCAACGCCCGTAACCTTGAAGAGGGTGTAAGCGGGAAGGTTTATAGAAGCGGATTTGGTAGCCGCTGCATCCGTGTAGAGATACTTCAGCGTACTGGACATATAAAGGCCTGCGGTGGGGTTGGAGCCCGAGTAGTCGATGGTAGCGTTTGCGTTGTAGGGCATAGCGCCGTATCCGAGAATGTTGGAGTAGCTTGCGCTGTAGCTCTTGAAGTAAACGCCGCCTCCGTTAGCCTCAAGACCCGTGCCTGAGCTTGTGTTACCCTCTACTGTGTAGATGGTGGAGCTTGTAGCGTAAAGGACCATTCCGATGTGTGCGGGGGTTGCGGAGCTGGAGTAACGGAAGAAGATAAGGTCGCCGGGAAGGGGAGTGTAGCTTCCGCCTGCGTACTTGGAAGCCTTCCAATAGCCCCATTTCTTAAGCTGAGTAACCCAAGCGGGACAACCGATCTCACACCAGATGTATTTGCTGTTGCCCGTGTTGTTACGGCACCAGTTTGCAGAACCCGTACCGATGGTATTTACCTTGGACTGGCGCAGACACCAAGTAACGAACATAGCGCACCAAGGAGCGCTCGAGCCGCCGTAGCCTACGCCCCAGTTGCCCATGTTGTAGTTGTACTCGGTATAGTTGTTCGAGCCACCGGACGTTCCGGAATAGTTTCCTGCGCTACTGCCCTCTTGATATCCAAGCTGGGAGAGCGCAACGGCAAGAACGTCGGTACGGTTATTGCCCGTGTAGGGAAGACTTGTAAGATAGGTGTAATATTTTCCGCTTTTATAGGAAGAGGAAACTGCGTTTACACCGTTTACGTACGTAATGTTTGCGGCGGCAGCCGGCATAATGAACGCAGGTACGATCATAAGGACCGCAAGTGCGACGGTGAGGATTCGCTTAAAAGAGGTTTTCATGAAATTCTCCTTTTTTGTTTTTTACTGCTTGTGAGGGTAAAATTATCAATCATATATATATATTTTATATAAAAATAGCCGTTTTGTCAATGGTAATTTTGGATAAATTTACTCATAGGTATATGTATATTTTGACTATAAACAAAAAAGACGCGCCGCGGCGCGTCTTTTTCGTGAGATTATTTTATCTCTATAAGGGAGGTATCCCACATTTCGGGAGCCTCGTAGCCGAGAAGGTTTACGACCGTTGCGGCAACGTTGGAAAGTCCGAAATTGCCGTTGTCAGCCTTAAGGGAGAGCTTGCCCTCTCCGCTTGCATCGTAAAGAATGCAGGGAACGGGGTTGAGGGTGTGCGAGGTCTTTGCCTTGTAGCTGCCGTCGGCGTTGGTCTTGGGAGCCTTGGTCTTCTTGTCAAGCTCTGCCATCTCGTCTGCGTTTCCGTGGTCGGCGGTGATGATAGCAACGCCGCCAAGCTTGTCGACTACTGCAAGGATCCTTGCAAGCTGAAGATCAAGTGCTTCCATGGAGCAAACGGTAGCGAGGAGCGAGCCCGTGTGACCTACCATATCGCCGTTGGGGAAGTTTACGCGCAGGTAGCGGTACTTGCCCGACTCAAGGCACTCAATAAGCTTGTCGGTGATCTCTGCGCACTTCATCCAAGGACGCTGCTCGAAGGGAACTACGTCGGAGGGGATCTCAATATAGGTTTCAAGCTCGTCGGAGAACTTGCCGGAACGGTTTCCGTTCCAGAAATAGGTTACGTGACCGTATTTCTGAGTTTCGGAGATAGCGAGCTGAGAGATGCCGCTTCCTGCAAGATACTCACCGAGAGTATTGGTGATCTCAGGGGGAGAAACGAGGTATTTGGAGGGGATGTGAAGGTCGCCGTCGTATTCGAGCATACCTGCGTAAACTACCTTGGGGTGACGCACGCGGTCGAACTTGTCAAAGCTCTCGCCCTCGTCAAAGGTCTTGGATATCTCAATGGAACGGTCGCCGCGGAAGTTGAAGAATATCATGCTGTCGCCGTCCTCAACGGTACCGATGGGCTTGCCGTCCTTGGCAATAACGAACGCGGGAAGGTCCTGATCGATAACGCCCGTTTCGGCACGGTAGGTGTTAACTGCCTCAGCCGCGCTTGCAAACTGTCTGCCCTCGCCGAGTACGTGGGTGTGCCAGCCGCGCTCTACCATCGACCAATCAGCCTCGTAGCGGTCCATGGTTATCTTCATTCTGCCGCCGCCGCTTGCGATAGCAATATCGAAATCAGGGGTGCGAAGTCCTGCAAGGAAATCCTCGAAGGGAAGAATGTAATCAAGTGCGCTGGTCTCGCCAACGTCGCGGCCGTCAAGGAGAATGTGGATCCTTACCCTTGCAACGCCCTCGGATTTGGCGCGGGATATCATAGCCTTAAGGTGGTCTATGTGGGAGTGTACGTTACCGTCGGAGAAAAGTCCGAGGAAGTGGAGGGTAGATGCGTTAGCCTTTACGTTGGAGATAAGCTCTGCCCAAGTATTGCTTGCAAACATCTTGCCGCTTTCAATGGACTGCGTAACGAGCTTTGCGCCCTGCGCAAATACCTGACCTGCGCCGAGTGCGTTGTGTCCTACCTCGCTGTTACCCATATCGTCGTCGCTGGGCAGACCAACGGCGGTGCCGTGTGCCTTAAGAGCAACGGTGGGACAGCTCGTAAGAAGCTTGTCGAGCGTGGGGGTGTATGCGCGGTAAACGGCATTGGTAGGTCCGTCGGGGGCGATGCCTACGCCATCCATAACGATAGTAAGCACGGGGCCCTTTACGCCTTCAAAGGCGGCGTTTCTTTTGAGTTCTTTCATAAACTTTGTCCTTTCGGTTGAATTAACTTATTTTACCTATAATAGTATAACCTATTTTGAAATAATTTCAAGCCCTTTGTGATAAATTTTTATCGAAATTTGCTACTCGGACTTGATTTATTAACATATAAGAGGTATAATTATATAGTAAAATTATATTTCAATAGCGAGGTAATATACAATGGCAGAAGAATGCACCCACAATTGTTCAACATGCTCGGCTAATTGCTCGCCACGCAAGCCCGCCGATCTTCACGAGGCTCCGAATGCCTTAAGCGACGTAAAGCACGTTATCGGCGTAGTCAGCGGCAAGGGCGGAGTCGGTAAATCTCTCGTTACCTGTATGATAGCCGTCCTCCTTCAGCGTAAGGGCTATAAGGTAGGAATTCTCGACGCTGACGTAACGGGTCCCTCCGTTCCCAAGGCGTTTGGCGTTCGCACTCAGGTCACGGGCGACGAAAACGGTATGATCCCCCCCAGAAGCGCCACGGGTATTGATATTATGTCCGTAAACCTTCTTCTCGAGGACGAAACCCGCCCCGTAGTATGGCGCGGCCCCGTCATCGCGGGAACTGTAAAGCAGTTCTGGACCGACACCATCTGGCACGATATCGACGTGCTTCTCGTTGACTGCCCTCCCGGAACGGGCGACGTTCCCCTTACCGTGTTCCAGTCGCTTCCTCTTGACGGTATCGTCATCGTTTCAAGCCCTCAGGAGCTTGTTTCCATGATCGTTAAGAAGGCGGCTAATATGGCGCAGATGATGAGCATTCCCGTGCTTGGTCTTGTTGAGAATATGAGCTACGCTATATGCCCCGATTGCGGCAAGGAGATAAAGATATTCGGTGACAGCCACATCGAAAAGATCGCCGAGGATTTTGGCTACGATCTGCTCGGCAGAATTCCTATGGACCCCAAGCTTGCGGCTCTTTGCGACAGAGGAATGATCGAGCTTATGGAAAACGAGTATCTTGACGTTGCCGCCGACGTTATCGAGCGCAGACTCGGTCTTTCCAACTGATGAAAGAAAAAATAACTTCGATTCTTGAAAAAATAAAGACCTACTTTTCCAAGCAGTCGCTAAAAAGAATATTCTTGCGCGTGTTTGCGGTAGCGGCGCTTTGCGGCGTTTTGCTTGCCGTGTGCATTTTCAGTCTTAGCGCGGCTGTGGTCGAGAGGGCAAAAGAACGTTTAATAAGTGCTGACGAGGCGGCTCTGCTTGACGATATCGACTGCATCATAGTGCTTGGCTGCGGCGTGCGCGAGGACGGCACACCCACGCCAATGCTGTGGGACAGGCTCTATATCGGAATGGAGCTTTATCGCGCGGGTGTTTCCGACAGACTTCTTATGTCGGGTGACCACGGTCAAGCTCATTATGACGAAGTAAATGCGATGAAGAAGGTAGCGGTCGACTCAGGGATTGATCCGAGCGTGGTCTTTTGTGACCACGCGGGCTTTTCGACGTACGAGAGCGTATATCGCGCAAAGGAGATATTTCTTGCCGAGCGCATCGTTATCGTCACGCAGGAATATCATCTGTACCGTGCGCTGTATATAGCCGAAAAGCTTGGTATCGAGGCGTGGGGCGTTAGCAGCGACCTCAACATCTACGCAGGTCAGCGCGCGCGCGATCTTCGCGAGATCGCCGCAAGGGCAAAGGATTTCTTCTATTGCCTTTGGGGTGTAGAGCCTACATACCTTGGAAAAACTATATCCCTTGACGGCGACGCCAGCCAGACAGACGGCTGATAAATAGGGAGGAATAAATGGTAACTATATCGTTTCCCGGGCTTGGAATTGAGCCCTTTACCGTCAACAAGGTAGCCTTTTCCATCGGCAGTATAGAGGTCAGGTGGTATGGTCTTATAATTGTAACGGGCATCATTCTTGCCTTCGCGTACGCATCTTGGCGCGCAAAGCAGGAGGGGATAGTGTTTGACGATATGATCGATATGGCGCTCGTCATAGTTCCTATGGGCATCGTCTGCGCACGTCTTTATTACGTTCTGACTACTCTTGACGAGTATGATTCCCTTTACGAAATGATAGCTGTCTGGAATGGCGGACTTGCCATTTACGGTGGCATTTTCGGCGGAATACTCGGCATATTTATAGTTTCAAAATGGAAAAAGCTTAAATTCACAAAAGCGCTCGATTGCATCGCCCCCGGCGTTATGATAGGACAGCTCCTCGGAAGATAGGGCAACTTCTTTAACGGCGAGGCATACGGCGCGACACCCACGGAGGGAAGCCTGTTCTATTTTATGAGAATGGGGCTTCAGCACGAGGGATGGTCGAAGGAATATTTTTATCAGCCCACGTTCCTTTACGAATCCCTGTGGAATCTTACGGGATTTTTGATAATCAACGCAATATATAAAAAGAAAAAATTTGACGGACAGATAGTTCTCATGTATCTGACGTGGTACGGCTTTGGAAGAATGCTCATCGAGGGGCTTCGCACCGACAGCCTTTACGTCGGACCTTTCAGAATATCACAGCTTATTGGATTTTTGTGCTTCGCCGCAGGACTTGGTGCGTTGATATTCTTTGGAATTCGCGCAAAAAAAGCAGCGCTTGTGGCGACGGCTGACGGCACCTTGACCGAAAGCTCGTTCAGCGCTCTGGCGGAGGATATGACCGCAGATAATGAGAAAACAAACGAAAGCGAGGATAACGGCAATGACAGCCAAACTGATTGACGGAAAGGTAGTTTCCGCAAAGATAAGAGGAGAGATAAGAGAAGCCGCAGAGGCGTTTAAGGCAGAGCGCAAAAGAGCGCCGGGACTTGCAGTAGTCCGCGTAGGCGAGGACCCCGCATCCATCGTGTACGTCCGCAACAAGCTCAGAGCCTGCGAGGAGGTTGGATTTTATTCCGAGCCCCATATTCTTTCCGAGGACGTAACCACCGAGGAGGTCATCAAGGTCATTGAGTCGCTCAACGCAGACCCCAATATCGACGGTATGCTCGTACAGCTTCCCATTCCGCGCCACCTTGATGAAAAGAAGATACTTGCCGCCGTTTCCGATGATAAGGACGTAGACGCGTTCCACACTCTTGATGCGGGACACCTCACTCTCGGAGATGCAAACGTGCTTCCTTGCACCCCTGCGGGAATTATGGAAATGCTCAAGCACTACGATATCGAGGTTGCGGGCAAGGAATGTGTGGTAGTCGGACGCTCCAACATAGTCGGCAGACCTATGGCGGCGCTTTTGCTTGCCGCTGACGGAACAGTAACTATCGCTCACAGCCGCACAAAGGACCTCGGCTCAGTTTGTCGCCGTGCGGATATCCTTGTAAGCGCAGTCGGCAGGGCAAAGGTCATCACCGCCGATATGGTCAAGGAGGGCGCAGTCGTCGTTGACGTTGGTATGAACAGAAACGAGGAGGGCAAGCTTTGCGGTGACGTTGATTTCGACGCAGTAAGCGAGGTCGCCTCCTACATCACTCCCGTCCCCGGCGGAGTTGGACCGATGACTGTAACGATGCTTATGAAGAACACCCTGATCGCCGCCAAAAACGCGGCAGAAAACAACTGATAAAAGCAAAAGGGGCTGTCTCATTTAGCGCAGAACAAAAATACAAAAATAAGTAAAGAAAAAAAGACCGTTTTTTCGTCCCAAAGGATGTGAACTGCTCCAAATTGTGCGGACAGCACAAAAACAGCCTTAATGGCAGAAAATATTAAAATTTAAGCAACGA
>JAFXAC010000069.1 GCA_017522125.1 Clostridia bacterium
TCATCCACCGTAGGTGGATATCATTGAAAACGCGAAGCGTTTTCCCGCCGCGTGCTTTGGCTTTTATCGTTTGCGTAGCGGTCAGTGCGAACGTCAAGCTCCTGCGATGTATTTTGTTATTTCCCGTCGCAAAGCCAAACTCAAGGAATGGGTAAAGGCTTCACTACCTCCGTACTTATAAACTTTCCAAAAAAGCGATCAACAGCGTATTTGGTTTAGGTCAAAGCCTTGAAACCGCAACCGGTGATTACGGCTCGTTTCGTTTATTTACTTACCCCTGCAAAAATTTTATAATATCGTCGCGCACCTCGGTGTAGGTGAAATCGTTGAGGATCTCGTGCCTTGCGCCCTCGTAGAGCTTGCAGGTAACGTTCTTTTGGCATTTTTTGAGCCTTTTTTCGACCTGCCTTATGCCCTTGCCGTAATTGCCGACGGGGTCGTGCTCGCCCGATATCAAAAGAATGGGCATTTCACTTGGGATCTCCCTATACCACGCGGCGGAATTCGTGTACTTCAAAAGCCTTACGAGGTCGCCCATCGCGCTGATGGTGAAATTAAAGGTACAAAATTTATCGGCGTAATACACGCGCCTGACGCTCTCGTCATTCGTAAGCCAGAGCTTTTTATCATCGTCCGTAGGCTTGCCGAATTTCTTATTATAGCCACCGAAAATGAGAAAATCAACGAGGGGTGAAAAATGTTGCTCGCCACGCACGCGCTTTATCACGCCTATGAGCGCAAGCGCGATGCTTGCGGCGGGATTAGGACCGCCCGTACCCATTATTATAAGGCGGCTCGGCTTCACGAATCTCTGCGCGGCAAGGCGGGCGATGAACGAGCCCATGCTATGCCCCAAAAGATAATACGGCATATCCGCGCTTCCAAACTCCGCCCTTACCGCATCGGAATACGCGGCAACGTCGCGCGCGAGAAGCTCCCAGCCCCTTTCCTTGGCTATATAGCCAAGCTCGCTGTCGTCGCGCGCCGTGTTTCCGTGTCCGAGATTATCGTAGCCGAAGCTGATAAAGCCCGCGCGTGCCATATCCGTCAGAAGCTTATCGTCGCGAGCTATATGCTCGGTCATTCCGTGTACGACGTGGAAAAGTCCGCGCGCCTCGCCATTTGGCAGATACACGATGCCGCGAAGCTTATGTACTCCGTCCGTTGACAAAACGGAAAACGCCTTTTTTTCTATCATTATCACTCCATCCTTTCGCTGAAGGCTCTGCAAGCCGCGACTGCCCTGTGCCAGCCGTCAAGACGCGCCGCACGCTCCTTAGCGGACATACGCGGCTCAAAGTGCTTTTTGACGGACACAAGACTTTTAAGCTCTGCCCTGTCGGCAAAAAATCCGACCGCAAGTCCCGCAAGGAACGCCGCGCCCTGCGCCGTCGCCTCGGGATTTGACGATATTTCGACCGTGAGTGCGGAAAAATCGCTTTGCATCTGCATAAGAAGGTCGTTTGCGGACGCGCCGCCGTCCACCTTCAGCACCGAGATCGCGCTTGCCGCACCGCCGAGGCGCTCGACGTCGGCGTTCATTGCCGCAACGACGTCCTCGGTCTGATACGCGATAGATTCAAGCGCGGCGCGGATTATGTGCTTATTGCCCGTTCCCGCGGTAAGCCCGAATATCGAGCCTTTCGCGCGCATATCCCAAACGGGTGCGCCAAGTCCGCTGAACGCGGGAACGACGTACACGCCCGCGCTGTCCTGCACCTTGCGTGCAAAATACTCGCTATCCGCCGCCTCGTGAATTATCTTAAGCTCGTCGCGCAGCCAACGCATTACCGCGCCGCCGACGAAAACGCTTCCCTCAAGCGCGTACTCGATAGGTCTGCCCTTCTCGCTCGCCGCAACGGTGGTAAGAAGCCCGTGCTTGCTCTCGACCGCCCTCTCGCCCGTATGCGCAAGCAAAAAGCAGCCCGTGCCGTAGGTGTTTTTCGCCTCGCCCGCCTCAAAGCAGGTCTGACCGAACAGCGCCGATTGCTGATCTCCCGCGATGCCCGCGATAGTGAGCTGTGCGCCCATACACTCAAACGAGCCGTATATTTCACTGCTGCTTCTTATCTCGGGGAGCATTCCGCGCGGAATATCAAGCATTTCAAGCAGCGTCCGATCCCACTCGCCCGTATGTATATTGCAAAGCATAGTCCTTGACGCGTTGGTTCTGTCGGTAACGAATACCTTGCCGCCCGTCAGCTTCCATATAAGCCACGTGTCGACCGTGCCTGCAAGCAGCTCGCCGCGCTTTGCCCTATCCCTTGCGCCCTCGACGTTATCAAGTATCCACTTTATTTTCGTTCCGCTGAAATACGGGTCTATGCGAAGTCCCGTGGTCCTTCTTACGTATTCGCCGTGACCCGCCGCCTCAAGCGCCTCGCACTCGTCGGCGGTGCGCCTGCACTGCCAGACTATCGCGTTATACACAGGATTTCCCGTGTTCTTATCCCAAATTATTACGGTCTCTCGTTGGTTGGTGATGCCCACCGCGGCTATCTCGCCCGCCGATATGCCGCTTTTCGCGATGCACTCCGTAAGTGCGGCGTACTGATTTGCGTAGATATCCATAGGATCCTGCTCCACCCAGCCCGCACGCGGATATATCTGCGGTATCTCGTGTTGCGCCATTGAAACTATGCTCGAGCTTTTATCGAAGAGTATCGCGCGTGCGCTCGTAGTTCCCTCGTCCAGTGCAAGAATATATTTTTTCATTTTCTATTCTCCTTACTCAAAATATTTTTTAAGGAATTTTATCCTCTCGACAAGTGCTTCCTCGGTCGCCCTTGCCCCCTGCGCATTGTCAAAGCCGTGTATCGTGCCGCGCGTTTCGTTAAGCACGACGTCAATGCCCTCATCGCCAAGCCTTTCGGCGTAAAGAATGCCGTCGTCGTGCAGGCAATCTATCTCCGCTGTTTCGATATACGCCACAGGAAGCCCCGAAAGGCTTTTTGCCTCCGCGGGCGAGTAGTAAACGTAATCGGGGCGGCGGCTGTCCGCGCCCGTCAGCGGCGCAAGACGCGCAGAGAGAGTGGAATTCCACATCGGCGTGTCGGTGTATTTTTTACACGACTCGCTATTGTTTCGCGCGTCAAGGAAGGGATATATAAGCATCTGAAAGCGCGGCTTTACGGCGTGCCCTCTGTCCCTTGCCATCATACAAACGCCAGCCGTGAGCGTCGCGCCCGCGCTGTCACCGCCAAGTCCGATGCGCGAAGCGTCAATACCAAGCGTGGCGGCATTTTCGTAAACGTGGCAGAGCGCGGCGTAGCAATCCTCGAAGAACACGGGGTGCGGGTGCTTTGGCGCAAGGCGGTAATGAACGAAAAAGACCTTACAGCCGACCTCCCTTGCGTAGCGTATGGCGTTTTTGTAGTGGTAGCTTGCCGCCTCCATAACGAAGCCGCCGCCGTGAAAATAGATAAGGCACGGCGCTCTCTCCGCGCAAGTGCGCGGCGAGAGCAAAAAGCATTTGAGACTCGCGCCGTCGTAGCTTTTAATATCGTGGCGGACGGTGCAAACGTCCTTGTCCTTATAGATAAAGCGCGGCGTCCTCATAAACGGCACGGTAAGCGCAAGAAACGCCCGACTTATCGGCGGCTTAAAATGCGAATAGGGAAAAAACTCCCGACTTATATCGTATTTCATCCGCTTCCCCCTTGCGTTTTCCAAAAATCAAGCACCGCGAGCGCGGTATTTTTTATATGTATCTTCATATCGCTCGCTATCAGCTCCTCACGGGTAAACCACTTAAATTCGCGGCTCTCCCCGTCCTCGGGGTGCGGCGCGTCCTCGGTAGCCTCGGCGATATAAATGAAATCCAAAAACTCCTCGTCGCTCCCTATCCCCTCGTGGAGAAGGCAAAAAGGCGCGGGGACTCTGTTCACACGCGCAAGCTCGATGTGGGGCGCGACCTCGGTGTTAACGAGCGTAACGCTAAAGCCCGATTCCTCGCGCACCTCGCGCAAAGCCGCCTCGTGGGGAAGCTCGTCTGCCTCGACGTGACCGCCGAGCGCAAACCACGTTTTATATTTTTTATGATTGTGGAGCAGAACTCTCTCACCGTTTACGACGTACACGGTTGCCGTTATCGACCTGTTATAATTCATAATTTTTCTCCGCATGGGCTTTTTTATATTTTATCACTTTTTCACGCACAAAAGCAATAGTTTTTGAAAAACTATTGCCGCATATCATACGATATATTGGAATACACTATTTTTGCAACCTTCGGTTGCCAAAATGTCAACGCGTAGTTGCTTGTAAAGTTGAGTTTACTATGGTATAATGTAGTAGTAAACCTTTCTTACATCACAAGCAGAAATGGAGAAAAGCTATGACGATAGGTCAGAAAATAGTACAGTTAAGACTTGCAAAGGGTATCTCGCAGGAGCAGCTTGCAGAGATGCTGAATATTTCAAGACAGTCCGTTTCCAAGTGGGAAATGGATCAGGCTCTCCCCCAGATTGACAAGGTGCTTCAGCTCTCGGAGCTTTTCTGCATCTCCACCGACGAGCTTTTGCGCGACAAAATGCCCATCGCAAGCACGGAGAGAAAGAAGAACAAATACTTCGGCACGGACGGCTTCCGCGGCGAGGCTAATATTACGCTGACCTCGATGCAGGCGTACAAGGTCGGACGCTTCCTCGGCTGGTATTTCGGCTCGAAGCTTTCGGGCTGCACGAAGGCGGGCTACCGCCCCCGCATAGTAGTGGGCAAGGACACGCGCCGTTCAAGCTATATGCTTGAGTACTCCATTGTTGCGGGCATTACCGCATCGGGTGCTGACGCATATATGCTCCACGTTACGACCACCCCCAGCGTTTCCTACGTTACCCGTATGGACGAGTTTGACTGCGGCATTATGATAACCGCGTCGCACAACCCCTACTACGATAACGGAATCAAGGTAATAAACTCGCGCGGCGAAAAGCTTGATGACGAAACTACCGCGCTTATCGAGGCTTATATCGACGGCGACCTTGAGGCTCTCGGCGTTTCGGGCGCAGACCTGCCCCTCGCGCAGAAGGCGAAGATAGGCTGTATCCACGACTACGTTGCGGGCAGAAACCGCTATATCGGCTATCTTATTTCCATCGCGTCGAACTCCTACAGAAAGCTCAAGATCGGTCTTGACTGCGCAAACGGCGCATCGTGGAGCATTGCAAACGCGGTATTCAGCGCACTCGGCGCACAGACCTACGTTATCGGCAACGAGCCCGACGGTCTGAACGTAAACGAGGGCTGTGGCTCAACTCACCTTGAAAAGCTCCAAGCACTCGTTCGCGAAAAGCACCTTGACGTGGGCTTTGCGTTTGACGGCGACGCTGACAGATGCCTTGCTATCGACGAAAACGGAAATATCGTCGACGGCGACTCGATAATATACATTCTCGGCAAGCGCCTTAAGTCAAAGGGCACGCTCAACGACGATACCGTAGTAATGACGGTAATGTCCAACAGCGGCTTTATCTCCAGCCTTGAGGAGATAGGCATAAAGTGCGTTCAGACCGCAGTTGGCGACCGCTTTGTTTACGAGTGTATGCAGAGCAAGGACTACGTCATCGGCGGCGAGCAGTCGGGACACATCATTATGAAAAAATACGCCACCACGGGTGACGGAATCCTTACCGCTATAATGATAGCCGAGGAAATGTGCGACTCCAAATCCAGCCTTGCAAAGCTTGCGGAGCCGATAAAGCTCTATCCGCAGTACCTGAAAAACGTCAGAGTCAAGGACAAGACGGCGGCTGTTGAGGACATCGGCGTCAAGGAGTCCGTCGAGAAGGTCAACGCCCTTATCGACGGCAAGGGCAGAATACTGCTCCGCCAAAGCGGCACTGAGCCCGTAGTAAGAGTAATGGTCGAGGCGGAAAGCCACGAAAAATGCGTTGAGTACACCGAAATGGTGGTAGACGCGATAAAGAACGGAGGACACGTAGTTGAATAAGCTCGTTAAAACCGCACAGCTTTACTCCTCAACGCCCGAATACCTCGCGCCCCTTTTTGAGAGCGCGGAGTACCCGTGGGAGATGCTCCCGAAGCTGAAGCAATATATAATCGACCTGATAGAGCGCGGCATTGAGGGCTACACCCTCATTGCCGACGGCGTTCTCGTCGGTGAGAACGTAAAGATATACCCCACGGCAACCATTGAAGGCCCTACGATAATCGGCTCGGGCTGTGAGGTGCGCCCGGGCGCGTTCATACGCGGAAGCGTAATTACGGGCGAGGGCTGTGTTATCGGAAACTCCTCGGAGCTGAAGAACTGCATTTTGCTTGACAAGGTGCAGATACCGCACTACAATTACGTCGGTGACTCGGTGCTCGGAAACCGTGCGCACACGGGCGCGGGAACTATATGCTCGAATTTGCGCTCCGACGGCAAGCCCGTCGTTATCCACGGTGAGGAGGACTACGCAACGGGGCTTCGCAAGGTCGGCGGCATACTTGCCGACGGCGCGGACGTCGGTTGCGGCTCGGTGATAAACCCAGGTACAGTTATCGGCAAGAACACCACCGTTTACCCCCTCACCTCTCTGCGCGGCGTTTACCCCGCCGATTGCATCGTAAAGGCAACGTACAACGTGGTTAAAAGGAAATAAAACGCTCGAAGGGCATCTCAAATCTTTCAATTTGAGATGCCCTTCTTTCCA
>JAFXAC010000070.1 GCA_017522125.1 Clostridia bacterium
TTACCGTATAAAAGCCGCGGTTGAATCTTACGGGGTCTACTCCGATATAGGTCCACGCGATGTATGCGTCTTTTGCACGGATATTTCCCGTTCTGCTTATAATTTCGTTTCCGCAATCCGTCAGCGTAACTCTGACGTTTTCATAGCAATCTCGGTCGCGGCAGCTATCGTATATCCTGCCGGTATCTATACAACAGGTATCACGGGCAGTGGGGGGCGGCGTACAACCGCAGCCAAATCTGTTTTCGGCCATTATATAGTCCTCCTAAAACATCATATAAAGCAAAAAATGCTTTCAATAATATTTTATGCCGTACAACAGAAATTGACATGATTTTTCCTAAATCTTTTATTTTTGCCCTATTTTGCTTGACTTGTTTATAATAATAATGTATAATTAATATGTATTTTTATGTCTTTGCGGTGTTTGATATACGCGCCTCTTTTTCGTCGGCATACTTCTTTTTTGTGGCTTCCCCGCCCCGAATATGCCTTTCAAGCTTGTTTTTATCAAGCAGCTCCGCTACCTTTATATAAAGCGCTTTATTTATCCCCTTAAGCACCTTTGTCACGTCCTTATGTACCGTGCTTTTGCTGATTCCGAAATGCAAGGCGGTAGCTCTTACCGTGCTGTTGTTTTCAATCATATAAAGTGCAAGAGCTTCGCACCTCTCCTTAGTCTTAGAAACGTATATCATTGAATACCTCTACAACGTATATTTGGTATAATATATGAAGAGGCAAATGCCGTTAATTCGCATTTTTTGAATTTTTAGGTAACGTCAAATGGACAAAATTATTTTTGAGGGTATGACGTCGGTTTCCGCACTTGTCAAGGCGGCACGTCAAAATACCCTTCGAAGAAAAATTATAGCAGTATATTTTTCAGCCGATAAGTTAAAAAAAGAAAAGGCGCGCTTCTCTTTTTTGAAGCACGCTTCAGCCGAGCTTAGCTTCCCTCTCCGTGTTATTTCCGCAGACGAAGTCGATAAAATGGCTACGGGAAAGACGCACGGCGGGATTTTGGCTGAGGTTTCGGATGCTGAATATCGCCCCCTCCCTGCCCGCGAGAGCGTTCCCGAAAGCGGATTTGCAGTGATCATTGAAGGGGTCGAGGACCCTTACAGCCTTGGCTATGCCGCAAGAGCCTTGTACGCTTGCGGAGCCGACACCTTAATAATTCCCGACCGTTTGCCCTCGGGCGCGGACTCAGTGCTTTGCAAGTCCTCTGCAGGTGCATCGGAGCTTATTGATTTTCGCGTGTCTGATAGCAAATCAGCAATAGAGCTATATAAAAGCGCAGGATACCGTGTTGCTTGCGCGGAGATACGAGATGCTGTTCCGTGCAACGAGGCAAGCCTAAAAAAACCATTACTCCTCGTAATAGGCGGCGAAAAGCGTGGAATCTCGTCGGCTTTGTTATCTATGTGCGACTTTAACGTAAAGATTCCATACGGCGTTGACTTTATGGGGTCCCTCTCCACCGCCTCCGCTACCGCCATTTTGGCTTATGAGGTATTGCGACAGAATATAGAGTAATCAAATATCTTTTATGCGCGTATATTTATAAAAACGCATAGGAGAATTATATTGAATATATCTGTATTTTCAAAAATCAAGAAAGGCGCAATAGCTTTGCTTGATGAATATTCCACCGCCGCAAGATACTTGTTTTTACTCATCTGCGGCTTTGCGGCAAGCCTGATCTTCGGCGCACTTATGGGGTACACTTATTCAGAAAGAACTGCAAGCCTCGCCATTTTCTCGCTTAGCTCCCCATTTGCATCGTGCGGCTGCTTATATGATGGCTTCGGCAAGCTTATCACCTATTCACTACTCGACACGTGCTTTCTCGTAATTGCTTTTATCGCGGGACTAACGTGTATGTGCCGATCTATCCTAAGCCTTGTAAATATAGCACGCGGCTTTTTGCTGGGACTTTTGATATGCACGTACTCGTCGGCAACGCTGAGCGCCGCTATGCAAGCCCCCGTCGCCGCCTCTGCCGCCGTTTCCGTCACGGAGCTTGTGGCAGCATCTATAATTTTGGTATTTTATTCCTCGATTGCCGAGTCGGCATCGCTTCGTTTTATTGCCGCTGCACAAGCGGAAAATCCCATATTGCTCTCCAAATCGTTTTTTTCGTATTTTTTATTATTTATGCTATGCTTTGGCGCGACACTGCTGCTACGCATTTTTTCGTCTGTAATATTGCAAGTGCTTATAGTAATATAAAACCCATAACCAGAAAGGCAAAAAGATGTCTGAAAAACGCAAGAAAAAATTCAAATTATTCGATCTGAACAGAGATGGCCCCGGTGTTTCAAAGGATGAAAAGCCATTTGTTCCAAACCTAAAAAGTATGCCTAAATATTACTTCAGGCATTTTTCAAAGGTTCTCTCCATCAACTTTCCGATGCTTCCGCTCTGGCTTATACCTTTGGCGGCACTGTATTTGTATATAACGGCCCCCACCACGCCTTCGCAGGCAGATCCAACCTTTAGCACTCTGATTGGAAGCTATATGCTGTCGGGAGATACTACCCTTTCGTCCCTTTTCGGCGTATTCGGTTTGCAGATCAATCTCCCCGTATTCACGCCCGCAAGAATTTGGGGGTATATCGGACTTGCCGCACTGCTTGCTCTTTTGTGGGGCTTTATCCACGTTGGCTCGACCTATTGCTCGCGCAGTATGCTTCGTGGCGAGCCCGTGTTCGTTTGGAGCGATTTTCTGTATGCAGCAAAGAGAAATTTCAAGCAAGCGCTTCTTATAGGCTTTGCCGATCTTCTCTTTGTGTTTATGCTCGTGTTCGATTTCATCTATTTTTCGCGCATGGGCGGCTCGTTTATGCTCGACGTTTGCTTCTTTGGCATTTGTGCGCTTATAATACTCTACCTTCTTATGCGTCCGTATATTTATCTTATGATAATTACGTTTGATATGAAGTTTAGGAAGATATTAAAAAACGCGTTGATCTTTTCAATACTCGGAATAGGCAGAAATCTTATGGGCTTCCTCGGCATTGCCGTTCTTGTTATCATTAACGTATTGCTCCTCATCGTCCTGTGGCCGCTTGGAGTCGTCGTTCCATTGATACTTCCTCTATTCTACCTGCTTCCGAGCATTCAGCTTTTCTCAACCTATGCCGCATATCCCGTTATTGAGAAATATATGATAGAACCCGTCCTTGTAGAAAACGAGGAGGACGAGCCGTCTGATGATGAGGAGCTCGCGGACAGCGAGGACGAATGATCATCTCCCCTCTATCAGCTCAGACACCGTAACGAATCTGTATCCAAGCTCCTTGAGCTTGGGAAGGATCATTTCCAGCGCCTCCTCTGTGTGCGCCTTGCGACTGACGTAATCGTGCATCAAGATAATATCGCCGTCCTTTATATTTGCAAAAACGTTCTTTTCTATTTCTGATGCCGACGTTCCCGCCCAATCGCGCGTATCTATGCTCCATAAAACAACCGTGTAGTCGCGCAAGGCACAGAACTGCAAAACGTTGGTGTCGTAATTTCCTCCGGGCGGTCGCAAGAGTCTTGTGCTGTATTCATCGTGGTGGTATATCGCATCGTCGCACCCGTCTATCGCCTTGCTTACCTCACCTCTGTCAAGGCCCGTCAGAAAAGTGTGGTGGTTCGTGTGATTGCCGACCTCGTGCCCCTCGGCGATTATTCTATCAAACATATCCGGATAATATTGCACGTTTTCGCCAACTACAAAAAACGTTGCCTTAACTGATTCCTTTTTTAAAATGTCAAGGATCCTTGCAGTATGATAAGGATGCGGCCCATCGTCAAAGGTCAGAGCAACTCTCATTTCATTGCCGCTTCCCGATGAATATATAACGCGCACGTTCTTGGCCTCACAAACCGTTCTTGTCATATTTACTATGCACACAAGCGCGAGCATTACCGCCCAAAAGCGGCGAAGGTTACCTTTCAACCAATTCTTCAAGCGTTCCAAAACGATATCCCTCGCTTATCAAGGCGTCGATAACGTCGCCGAGTATTGCGGCGTTTGTTGATGAAGTGGGATGCAGTAAGATCACAGCTCCATTGTGAACGTTATCAAGTATTTTTTTCTTTGCCGCCTCGGCTGATGGTTGCTTGGCGTTATCCCAATCGGCATAAGCAAAGCTCCAAAATACCGTTTTATAGCCGTATTCGGAAGCAATTTCAAGATTTTTACTATTAAAACGCCCCTCGGGCGGACGATAAAATCCTCGGATATCCTTACCCGTTAGCTCCTTATAAGCCACCTCAAGCGAGTGCAGCTCGGAGTAAAACTGCGTCTTATCGAATATCTTGCTCATATCCTTATGATGCGCCGTGTGGTTGCACACAAGGTGTCCGTCACTCTCCATTCTCTGAACGAGAGCGGGCTCTTTCTTGAGTAGATTTATCAGCACGAAGAACGCCGCCGAAA
>JAFXAC010000071.1 GCA_017522125.1 Clostridia bacterium
CGCAGATTTACATCATTCTTCTTCCCCTTGTTTTTCTATTCTGCTCTTGATAATGCTTGCGGCAATGTCCACCGCCTCGCGCCTGTCGGCAAGGCTCTTGTCCGCAAGAACGGTGTCAATGTCAACGCGCCAAACGAGATTTTCAAACAAATACTCGCTCATATCACCCCAACCGTAGACAAGTGACGGCTCTATCGAAAGTGAAGTCACGATTTTTTCTGCAATAGTACGCGCATCGCCCTCCGCAGGCGCGAGAGCCGCCGCCATTTTCGCGGGCGCGTCGGCGCTGAGGACAGAAAGTGCCTCAAACGCGCGCTTGGCGAGCGCGCCGCTCGTTATTCCGTAGGGAAGCGCAAGGACCGATGCCGCGTCGGTATCAATGGGCGTTACGTAGGCGGCTTGCGCGGAATTTGCCTTCGGCATAGGAAGGTAAAACTCGCCCTTTTCCGCCGCAGAAAGTCTTGTAACGGTGAACATTCCGCCCTCCGCCGTTATGGACGCACTTGAGCCGAGGAGTGCGCGGTACGCCGCCGCATCGGCGTCACTACCGAACGCGAGCGTGGGAAGTCCGCCCTCGCCAACGTCAAACAGCTTACCGCCGAGTCCGCGGTAAATGAACGATATACCCTTAGCTTCAATATTTGCACTCAGGGACGAGTCCGCGCCCTTCGCCATATTCATAGCTATCTCAAGGGTGAAATCCCCGTCAAGCACGAGCTTTGCAAGCTCCTCCTCAAGCGTATCGGCGCGATAAAGCACGCCGTACGCCGAGGTAAATTTTGACGAGAGCGCGTTGGAATAAAGCATATAAACGCCGCCGCCAAAGGAAAGCGCACGGCTTACGTCGTCGCTCGGCAGGTGCGCGTCCGCCTCGATTCCCGCCACAGAAAGATTTTGCAAATGTCCCTCGCAGAAAAGCTCAACTGCGCTTTTCGTCGTGAGAAGTAGCGCACCGCAATCGTCGCTTTTGCCCGCCAAAACGGCAGTACGCACAGTCTTTACGATGTCGATGTCATCGCGCTCCGTTATCCTTATGCCGTAGTCCTTTGCAAGTAGCTCCGCCCTACCGCCGTCAATGACGCGGTCGGTAGCAGCCGCGTCGCGCAGCACCAAAAGCTCGTCGGGCGCAGGGGGCGGCGCTTCGGTAGTGTTTTCGGTGATGGGCGCTGTGGTAACTGCGCTCGTTTCGGGGGCTGTGGTCATCTCCCCGTCGCCGCCCGCGCAGGACGGAAAAAGGAGTGCCGCCACGATGAGAGCAACTGCTAATATCCTTTTAATTTTCATATTTCTCCACTTTTATTTTTAGTACACAAATCTCGGCAGTCTTGCAGACAGAACGGTTATTATCTCGTGGTCGACCGTGCCAAGCTTTCTTGCAAGGTCGGCTATCTGCGTACCCTCGCCCATAAGCGTGACGATATCGCCGCGCTTTACGTCAAGGTCGCCAACGCTGATAAAGCACTGGTCCATACATATCTTGCCGACGACCGTGCCCTCGCCTATATACTCGCCGCTTGCCGAGTGGATAATGACGCGGCCCCCGCTGTACGCACGCAAAAATCCGTCCGCGTAGCCTATGCCGACGGTGGCGATGCGCTCGTCCCTCTCGGCGCGGTACGTGCCGCCGTAGCCAAGCTCCTCACCCGCGATGAGAGTATTCACCTGCGCGACACGGCATTTGAGCTTTATCGCGCTCTCAACGTTTATATCAACGCCCTGAAAATCGCCAAGACCGTAAAGAATTATACCTACGCGGCATATATCCGAATGAAATTCGGGATAAAATACCGTAGCGGAACTTCCGCAAAGGTGCAGTCGCTCAAAGCTAACGCCGCGCGCCGCCAAGCGCTCCACGGTCTCGTAAAACCTTGCCGCCTGTAGCCTTGTACGCGCCTCGCCCTCCTCTCCGCGCTCGTCGGCGCGTGCAAAATGCGTAAACGCGCCCTTGACCGAAAGCCCCTCAAGAGATGCCGTTTCGCAAATATCAGAAACCGCCCCATCCATCGTTTCGCCGTTGTTTACGGCAAAGCCGAGGCGGTTCATTCCCGTATTTATCTTGATATGGACGGGCAATTTCCCGTTAAGCCTTTGCGCCTCACTCGAAAGCTCCCTTGCGTAGTCGAGCGAAAAAACACTTTGCGTAATGCGGTAGCGCAAAAGCTCGGACATACTGCTGACGGGCGTGTAGCTGAGCAAAAGTATCTCGGCGTCAATGCCCATTTTGTCGCATACGCCCCTTATAACTGCCGCCTCGTCGATTCCGACGGAGCAGAAGAAGCGACAGCCCTCGGCGAGAAGCGCCTCCGCCATTGCGGCGGCACCGTGGCCGTAGCCCTCCGCCTTAATAACGCCCGCAACGTGAGCGTTTGAGCCGTTTTTATCTAAAAAGTCGCAGATCGCGCGGTAATTTTTGCGGATCGCGGCTGTATTTATTTCTATCCAAGCCCTTGATTTATTCAAAATGGACAAGGCGGAGTAAACTCTGTACGGACTTTCCATATCTCCTCCAAAAAATAAAACTTCAATATATTATATCATAAAAAACGCTCTCTTGCAATATATTGCTTACAGAAACACTTGAAAGAGGGGTAAAATGAAGCGTTTTTTCAGGATTTTTTTGTCTTTATCAAGCGTTTTCGCCCTGCTTTTTTGCGCGAGCTGTGCGCCCGTCGAGCCGCCGCGCGACGTGCTGGCGTATCAGAAGGAAGGTGCGAGCGTTACCCTTTCGGGGAGCATCGGCGAGCTTGAATTTGCCGCCGTCATAAGCCTTTCGCCGTGCGAAAACGCCGCCGAGCGCGATTTTACTATAGAATACACCGCCCCCGCCGCGCTTAGCGGCGTTACCGTGAGCCGCCGCGCGGGCGTCTTTGAGGCAAGGCTTGACACCGTAAGCATAAGCGGCGAGGTGGCGCGTCGGCTTTCCCGCCCTGCCGAAGCCTTTGCCCTCGGCGGTGAGATATCGAAAATTTCCACCGAGGACGGCGAAACGCTCGTGGCTCTTGCGTGCGGCGAGGTCGCCCTCGTAAACGGCGAGCCGCGGCGCGTAAAGCTGCTATGCAATGACGGCGTGCCTCTTGTGGTGAATATCGAAAAATACATAAAGGAAGGAACTAAGCAATGATCAAAGAAGTTATCTCAACGCTCCTTGCCGCGCTGATGGCGCTCTCCTTCGTCCTCGGCATAAGCCCGAGCGACGACCCCCCCTCGGATAGCACGGTAGTGACCGTGGCGACTGCCGCGCCCGATGGCACGTCAGCGCCGCCCGAGGACGAAAGCAAGCCTGCCGACACCACCACCGAAACGACCGTTCCCGAGCCCGCGCTTCCGCTTCCGAAATACCCAAGCGGCGCTAAAAAAATCACCCTTTACCTCAATGGCAGACAAGCCCCCGACGGCTTTGCCGCCGAGATAGACGGCGTGGTCTACGCGCCGATAGAGAGCTTTTGCACGCTGCTTGCGGCAGGTAGCATAAGTGCCGAGGCGGGCGAGCCGTATATCTGCTCCGAGGGCAGATGCATTCCCTGCTCGACCTCTGATATAACCGTAACGGTGCTTGACGCGGGCGGAATGCTCTGCGCACCCGTTACGGCGCTCGCTTCCGCATCGGGACAGCGCGTGGAGCTTGCCGCCACGGGCGAGCTCGTCGTAAGCGGCACGCCCACCTTCCCCACGGCAGACGAGGTCTACGGCGAGGAGGACCTTTATTGACTGTCGCGCATCATCTCCGCCGAGGCGCGCGGCGAGTGCTTTGAGGGACAGCTTGCCGTCGGATGCGTGGTGATAAACCGCACCGAGCATAAGTCCTTCCCCGACACGATATACGAGGTCATATACGACAACAAATTCGGCGTGCAGTTCTCCCCCGCGCACAGCGGAAGCGTAAAAAAAGACCCCACCGCGTCCTCGGTACGCGCCGCAAAGCTCTGCCTTGAGGGCTTTTCGCTCTCGGACAGCATTCTGTTCTTTTTCAACAGCTCAATCGCCGCAGGCTCGTGGATAACCTCAAACCGCACCTTCACCGTCACCATCGGCAACCACGATTTTTATTCGTAAAGCAGAGAGCGCGCCAAATGCAAAAATGCATTTGGCGCGCTCTCTATTTTCTTTGCTTTTTGTAAATCTATTTCACAGCGAGCAAATATAATTTTATAATTTCTTCAAGAAAAATTTTTTTATCGTCGGGACATTGTTTTAGCATTTCAAAAAGAGGGTTTTCGCTTGTATCAGCACTTTTCCCAAACAAAATAAAATCTGTCGAAAGTCCGAGGATGGATGAGAGCTTGCAAAGGGTGGGAACGGACATCCCCTTAACGCCAAGCTCAATATCTGAACAAAATTTAGGTGAAACGTCCAATTTTTCAGCAAGCGCCTCGCGCGTATATCCCAAAAACTCTCTTTGCCTGCGTATTCTTTTTCCAACACTTACCCAATCCATAATTACACCTCTACACATTTATAACTATAGTTTAACCCATAAAGTTATAAAAGAAAACTAACTTTTAGGGTTGACAAACTACAACTTTTAGGGTATAATTGACACAAACCCACAGTTCATGCGGGTTTACAACAAATTTCTTATAAAGAGAGGAACAAATCATGTCAAAATGTCCCAAATGTAACGCCGAACTTTCAGAAGGCGTAGCCTTCTGCGCTTCCTGCGGAGCGCAGGTAAGCGCCGCAGCTCCCCAAACGAACGCAAACAAGCTCCATTGTCCCAACTGCAAGTCGCACAACATCTCGATCTCTACGGAATCGAGCGTAACGGGTGCCGTTACCGCCTCACACGGCAGAATGTCCACTACGAGCGTATCTAACACGCATAGAAACTTTTGGTTTTGCTCTGATTGCGGAACAAAATTCCGTAATATCCCAAACCTTGAACAAGAAATATCTAAATCTAAGCACACACATATCATTCTGTGGATAATCGGTGCCGTTTGTGCATTCTTCTCAATATGGATAATAAGCCAGATGGATAATGTATTTGCCGGTGTGATTTTCGTACCGATCCTCATCACAGCATTTGTTGCCGCGGCAGTGTTTATAATAATGGGCTTCGTTTCAAAATCCAAGCTTGCAAAAATGAAATCCGAGCTTGAATATCTAAAAACTAACTGCTTTAACTGATCATAACTTAAATATCAAGGATAAACAGGATAAAAAAAATAGCATTATTAATGGCAATCTTATTTTGCCTGTTTCAGCTTGCCGCTTGTAATTCGGCGGATAGCGAAAGTAATATAACTCCCTCAGAAACAGACAAAGCAGCAAACCTGCCAACCGCAGATAAAGGCAATAATTCCATTAAGCTTATTTATTGCCACGATGTCGAGAGTGATGGTGTAGTGACAATCTCCTTCACTAAGGGAGAACAGGAGTACACCGGACTAACAAACGCTAAAGGTGAAATATTTTATTATAGCTCCACTTCTTTTTCAATAAAATCCATCGGAAACAATTACGGATACATAACTCAATCGAACAATCGCGGAATTCTGAATTATGAAACGGGAGATGTGACGTGGTTTTCCGCCGATGCATTTGACAACGTTATCGGTAGCGGCGACGGCTTTCTTTTCACATTCAAAAACAACAGCACCGTTAGCACCAAAGAATATGTATATTCCGTAATAGATGCCAAAACGGGCAAAGAAGTAAAGAAAAACACCACTACTGCGCAACTCCAACATCCATACACGGACAACAGTACCACCCAAAGCGATTACGCACATGTCGGAGGCGGATGGTTTCTTTCTGTAGGAACTAGTTATGACATAACTAAAGGTGATGACTGGCTCTATGACAGCAACAATAACTTATCCTATATCCTTGATGATGGCGCGTTTTTAGACTCTTCGTTTATTAACGGCAAGATTCGTTTTTACAGCAGCGACAATTGGATATGGTATCAAGATGCAAGCGGCAAACAGAGATCCATAGATCTTCCGTACACCAAGAATGACTATTTTGCCTTGGTTCAAAGCACCGGAAATGTGGAACTTTCATCGGGTGTAACCGAATTAAACTATGATAATGTTGAATATTTAACATTTACAGATCCCGATACGCAGACAACGATAGAATACACGAATTTGCCCTCGCAAATTATTTCTTATCTGACTGAGGAATATGAAAATTATTTTTTGGTTGTCCTTGACGGCGAAGATGATAAGGATTATTTTACCGTTATAGACAAAAAGGGTGTTCAAACGTGTGAAACGATCGAATATTATAGGAGGCCGTATTCCACTACGAGAATTTTAACTATCTCCGAAGACAGGGTAATATACAAAGTAGAAAATGAGTGGGGAAAATATTTAGGACACAAAATTTTCGATGTCAGCGGAAAAGAACTGTTTACCATACAACAAGGATCCGAGGACGAATCGGACAACGTATTGATTGAATTTCACAACGGAATTACAGTAAACGAAAATAAGATAATCGACAAATTCGGAAATGAGCTTCAATTAACTATAAAGCAGTAATTCATAAAACAGGGGCTGACTCAAGTTCTAATTTGAGTCAGCCCATATTGTTAAAATTTCCTTTTTTTCAGCGCGAAATAAAGCGCGAGTCCGCCGATGTACGCGCAGGCTATCTCCCCTACTCCTACCGACAGGGCAAGCAGCCACCACGCCGTTTCAATGCCGTAGGCGTACGAAAGCACGAACGGCACTATTACCACGTTTGCAAGAACGTAGGGCAAAAGCGCGAGGAACGGCGTTTTGCGAAGCGCGTACGCGCCAAGCATACCGATAAGGGATGCAAGCGATCCGAAAATAACGTCGGGCGCGGCACAGCCCGTCAGGAGATTTGCAAGAAAGCACCCGACGCTCACCCCCGGTATCGCCGCGGGCGTGAAAAGACCAAGCGCGCAAAGTGCCTCGCTTATCCTGAACTGAATTTCCCCCGACGCAAGTCCCATTGCGTTTGAAATGAGGGTAAGACCGACGTAGAGCGCGGCGATAAGCGCCGCGGTGCAGACAAATCGCGTCCGCATAGCAGTTTTGGTTTTCATTTTTCTACTTCCTTAGTTTTGTTTTAGGTGAGGATGGTTTCGAACTCACCGAGAGATATTCTACCACTTTTTTAAAAAAGTGTCAAGATAATTGCAAAATTCTATTGCAATCGCAAAAAAAAGTGCTATAATAAAGGCAATGTAAACAGAGTAGGTTGGTCTGCGTACAGTGCCGTGGGGACGGGGAGTTGTCCCGCGGACGAAGCCGTGTGGCGCGGTAGACCCTCCGCATCCCGCTGTTACCGAAGCGTATCGCCTCCGGTCGCAAGAGAGTCTGTTTGCGAAAGGAGGTTTTTTCTATGGAAAAAAGAAAACGCGGACTAAGAAGCGTCCGCACGCTTACCACCGCCGCGATGCTCACCGCGCTGAGCGTCGTTATCGGCATCTTCTGCAAGAATTTTCTCAATTTCGGCAACGGACTTTTCCGCATCACCTTTGAGAACTTCGCCATCATTCTGTCGGGAATCCTCTACGGGCCCATCGTAGGTGCGCTCGTGGGCGCGGCGTCCGACGTGATAAGCTATTTTCTCTCCACGCAGTCCTTTGCCATAACGCCCATCGTCACCATCGGCGCGGCACTCATCGGCGCGGTATCGGGCGTGGTTTCGCACTATATCGTTAAAAAAGAGGGCGTTTTGCGCATTATCCTCTCTGCCCTTTCGGCGCATATCGTCGGCTCGATGATAGTAAAATCCTTCGGACTTTACGTTTACTACGGCTGGGGCGTCCTCGTGCGCATACCCCTTTATACCGTTATTGCCGCAGTTGAGATAACGCTTATGTGCCTTATTTTCAAAAACAAGGCGTTTTCAAAGCTCCTCTACGGCAAGGGAGAACACAAATGACATCGGCAGAAGCAATAAAATACATTCATTCGATAAATTGGACGTTTACAAAGCCGGGGCTTGAGCGCATCGGCGAGCTTTGCGAAAGGCTCGGAAACCCGCAAAACGAGTTGCGCTTTATTCACGTGGCAGGCACGAACGGCAAGGGCTCGTTCTGCTCGATGCTTGATTGCGTGCTTCGCGCCGCGGGCTACAAAACGGGACTTTTCACCTCGCCCTACATCACCGAGTTCAACGAGCGCATTCGCTTTTGCGGCGAAAATATCGACGGCGACGAGCTTGCCGCGATAACGGAATACGTAAAGCCATTCGCCGACGCGATGACGGATAAGCCGACGGAATTTGAGCTTATCACCGCCATAGGACTTGAGTATTTCAAGCGCAAGGGCTGTGACGTGGTGGTGCTTGAGGCGGGAATGGGCGGAAGGCTCGACTCGACCAACGTTATCCCCACCTCGCTTTTGTCCGTGATAACGGGCATCTCGCTTGAGCATACGGCGTATCTCGGCGACACGGTTGAAAAGATAGCCGCGGAAAAGGCGGGCATTATAAAAAAGAACGGCACGGTGCTTTTCGGCGGCGCGGACGGCGCGTGCGCGCGCGTTATCGCGGCGCGTGCCAAGGAAATGGGCGCAGACTTTGCCGTTATCGACAAAAGCACGCTTGACGTCGTGCGCTCCGACCTTTTCGGAAGCGTTTTCAACTACCGTGGACGAAAGGAGCTTGCCATTTCCCTTTCGGGACTTTACCAGCCCCAAAACGCCGCAAACGTTATCGCGGCGGTGGACGCGCTGAACGAAAAGGGCTTTTCGATTTCCGAAGACGCGCTTCGCCGCGGACTTCTGTCGGCACGCTGGCAGGCGAGATTTGAGGTAATATCACGCACGCCCCTTGTCATTTTCGACGGCGCGCACAACCCCGAGGGCATTGAAAAGGCGGTCGAGAGCGTGAAGTATTATTTCGGCACACAAAGGGTGCTTATACTGACGGGCGTAATGAAGGACAAAAACTACCGTTATATCGCGGAGCGTCTGTCCGAGATAGCGGCGGCGGCGCTGACTATAACCCCCGACAATCCGCGCGCGCTTGACGCAAACGAATACGCGAGGGTGCTTACGGACGTTGGCGTGGACGCCACGGCTTACGCAAGCGTTGCGGATGCCGTAAGCGCAGGCAAGGCACTTGCGACGGAGAAGGATATCCCCCTCGTTTGCCTCGGCTCGCTCTATATGTACGGCGAAATAAAGGAAAGCATATAAAAAAGCGTTGTGTCCGTAAGGACACAACGCTTTTTTACACGCTTGCGACGGGATTTTGCCGCACGGCGGAGCGACTTTCGGCGCGTTTTAGCTTATACAGCTCCTCGGCGGCAAGGCGCGCGCGGGTCACGTTGCCATTCTGCTCGCTTGGGAAGCAATAATACAGCCTTTCCTTGTTGCCGATGCAGATAACGTCGCCCATTTCGTACCAATAAAGGTCGGCGTTAAGGCCGTGGGACGAAAGCGGAGATTGCGAGTAATCAAGCTTTCCGTCACAGCCCGTAAGGTGAAAGCCGTCGCCGTCGTGGACGAGCCTGCCCTTTCCTATCATATAAACGCTGCGGAAATTTGTAAGAACGCCTATCTCCACGTCGGTGTCAAGGCGGTAGGTGCCGTCCTCAAGAGAGCGACGCACGCACTCGCGCTGCCAATGATACCACGCGGGGACGTGCGCAAAGCGCGTTTCGCCCTCGGTGGCGGTGAGTCTGCCGAGCTTACTAAGCTCATACTCCTTGCCGCATTTTTTGCATTTAAGGTGCGTTCCCTTGCCCTCCATACAAAAATCCGTTTCGCACTCGGGGCAACGGTACAGTATTCGGTGCAAGCCGTCGGCGCGGAATTTTTCGCTCACCTCCGTGCCGCTTTCATACTGATTTTTGAAGTTATCAAAGGCGAACGCCTGCTCAATGCCCGCGTCAAGCTCCGCTACGGGCAGGCTTGCCACCTCCTCTGCGGAAAACAGGCACTTCACCTTTGCCGTGACCTTAACGCGCCGCGTTTGCAGATAATTATAAAGCGGATCGTACAAAAACGCGCCGTCGGTCATTACCGTAACGACGGGAACGCCAAGCTTCTTGACGAGAAGCCCAAGCCTTTGCGGAAGCGCGGTCGAGCAGCCGTCAAAGCTATATCCCGCCTCGGGGTACATCAGCACGCTCGTATTTTTTTCGTGCAGGGCGCAATGTATATCGCTTATCAGCGAAAAATCGCCAACGAATTTTTGCGTCGGAATACAGCCGAGCGCACGCATAAGCCACCCCTTGCCCACGAACGCGTCGACGGTAGTAACTATGCAATACGGCATCGGATAAAAGATGGCAGACGCTATTTTAAGGTCGATAAAGCTCGAATGGTTCATAAGTATGAGGTACGGGCCCTTGCCCGCCTTTTCCATATCTATCTTTTCGTATTTGAAGCGCGTCTTTCTCAGCTCAAACGCGGAAAGCACGCGCATTGCCGTGCGGAAAAGCATATCGGGGCGGTGCGGCTTTTTGCGCTTATAGGGCTTTTGCGCCATCGCCTTTTCGTAAGAGAGTGATTTATGCTTTATTTTCATATTTAACTCCTTGCGTGTTTTTCATACTAATTATACAGCATTTGAGCAAAAATTTCAATATAAAAAATCTGGCGGCGTAGCGTCCTTGCGGACGCTACGCAATGAATTGCCCTTACGGGCATGAATTGGCTAACGCCATGAATTGCACCTGCGGTGCATGAATTGCCTTCGGCATTATAAAAACGGGCAATTCAATTCATGAAATCGTAAGATTTCAAATCATGAAGCCGTAAGGCTTCAATTCATGACGCTTGCCGTCAATTCATCGATATGCATTTGCGTACACAGACACAGTGCTTGCAAAGAAAAGAGGACGAGGAATTTAAAATTCTTCGTCCTTTTTCTATCGGTAGGTAACGTATTCTTAAAGCTGTCCTTTAGAACACAACTCTCAAACGGCAGATTTTTTATAGCGGTTTATTTAAGGATCTTAATTCCGCCGATGATGGGAAGCTCCTTAGCGTAGCCCTTAACCGCATTGTAAATGCCCAAAATCATTCCTGCAAGGAAAACGAGAGAAAGGATGCTGAAAACGGTGGGGAAGAAGGTTCCTACTACGGGGATAAGACCGAGAAGCCAACCAAGCAGACCCGTTACTACACCGTACGCAAGGTTTGCAAGCAAAAGAACGAGTCCCTGATTTGCGTGGAACTTAGCAAACTTGGAGCCCTTAGCCGCAAGAATGGGAATGAGAACGAGAATGCCTATGTAGGAAAGAACAGCCATAACCTTGTTCTTTTCCTTGTCCTCAGCCTCGTATTCGTCCGAGGTGTCGGGAGTGTCAAGAAGCATCTTGAAGGCATCTCCTACGTTTTCGGTATTAAGTATCTCCTTAAGCTTCGATGCGCTCTCGCTCTGCTTTGCCTCCTGCTTGGGAGCAGCAGTCTCCTGCGCTACTTCCTCGATGGGAGCGCCGCAAGCGGTACAAAACTTTACGTTATCCTCAACAGCAGCACCGCATTTTGTGCAAAAAGCCATAATGTATCTCCTTAAATGTAAAATATTAGCATTAATATAAGCAATGCTTTTTTATATTATAAAACACTTTTGCAAATTAGTCAATACCTTTTTGCAATTTTTACAGCTGCTCGGCTATATCGTAGATGAGTCTTTCGGTCTTTTCCCAGCCAAGGCAGGGGTCGGTTATCGACTTTCCGTATACCTCACCGTCACCGATCTTCTGACAGCCGTCCTCGATGTAGCTCTCTATCATAAGTCCCTTAACGAGAGATCTGATATCCTCGGAATGGCGGCGGCTGTGAAGGATCTCCTTGGCTATTCTTATCTGCTCAAGGTACTTCTTTCCCGAATTTGCGTGGTTGGTGTCAACTATTGCGGCAGGGTTTGCAAGTCCCGACTTTGCATATACCTCGGCAAGACCGATAAGGTCCTCGTAATGGTAGTTGGGAATGGACTGACCGTGCTTGTTTACGTAGCCGCGCATAATTGCGTGTGCCAGAGGGTTACCCTCGGTATTGACCTCCCAGCCGCGGAAGATGAAGGTGTGCTTGTGCTGTGCGGCGGTGATGGCGTTCATCATTACGGAAACGTCGCCGCCCGTGGGGTTCTTCATACCTACGGGAATGTCAAGTCCGCTGGCGGTAAGGCGGTGGTCCTGATTTTCCACCGAGCGCGCACCTATCGCAACGTAGGAAAGAAGGTCGGAAAGGTAGCGGTAGTTTGCGGGATAAAGCATCTCGTCGGCACAGCCGAAGCCCGTTTCGGCAAGAGCGCGCATATGGAGCTTACGGATAGCTACCACGCCCGCGAACATATCGGGCTTTTCGTGCGGGTCGGGCTGATGGAGCATTCCCTTGTAGCCGTCGCCCGTGGTACGGGGCTTGTTGGTGTAGATACGGGGGATAATGAGTATCTTATCCGCAACCTTCTCCTGCACCTCGCGCAGACGCATAATGTAATCTATAACGGCGTCCTCGCGGTCGGCGGAGCAGGGACCGATGATGAGAATGAAGCGGTCGGACTTGCCCGTAAAGACCTTTTTTATCTCTATATCCGTTTTTTCCTTGCTCGCCGCCATGGGCGCGGTCAAGGGGTACATTTCTTTAACCTCCATAGGTATGGGAAGCTTTCTTACAAATTCCATTTTTATCTCTCCTTTTCTTATTTTTTATCGAATCTCGTTCTTCTTTCAGCCGAAAGGCGCATCGTCGCGCGCATCGAGTCGCTGTCGCCTGCCTCAAGGTCGCGGCGGAAGCGCTCAAACTCGCGGCTGAATGCGTCCATTTGTGCAAGCAATGCGTCCTTGTTAAGCAGGAAAAGCTCGCTCCACATAAGGTCGTTTATTTTTGATATCCTCGTCAGGTCACGGAACGAGTCGCCCGTGTATTTTTCCATTCCCTCGCAATCGGTGCAGGTCATCAGCGTTACCGCGATAACGTGCGTGAGCTGTGAAAGGAATGCTATCATCTCGTCGTGCGCCTCGGGTGAAAGCTCGGATATCCTTGCAAAGCCGAGTATCTCGCCAAGCTCGCGGCACGTTGCGATAGCGCGTGCGCTGTTCGCCTCGGTCGGAGTGACGATATAGTTTGCGCCCTTGAATACCGCGGCGTCGCTGTATTCCACGCCGCTTCGCTCTCTACCCGCCATCGGGTGCGCGGCGATAAATTCCACGTCGGGGTGCAAAATGCTCTGCACCTTCTTTACAACGCCGCCCTTAACGCCCGTAACGTCCGTTATTATCGTTCCCGCGCGGAAAAGCGACTGATTGTCCTCTATCCACTTGATAAATATTTCGGGATAGAGCGCGAACACGATAATATCCGCCTCGGCAACGAGGCTCGGCTCTACGCGCGTAGTGCCGTAGGATATCATCTTGCGCTCAAGCGCGTAGCGAATGCTATCCTCGCTGCGCGTGATACAGCTTACCGTGTACCCTGCGCGCGTGAGCGCCTGCGCGTAGCTTCCGCCGATAACGCCAAGACCGACTATTAAAAATTTCGTATTTTTCGTAATTATTGAACCGTTCATTCTGTAACCTCGATTTTTATACCGAGAGAGGCAAGGTCGTCAAAAAACGCAGGATAGCTCTTTTTTATCGCCTCTGCGCCCTCTATCTCACCGCCGACGAGCGTAAGAAGCACCGCAAGCGACATAACTATGCGGTGGTCGCCGTAGCCGCAAAGCACCTCGGTCGGCGCGTGAAAATCGGCGGGGAATACTACGATGCTGTCCTCGTATACCGTTACGGAAGCACCGAATTTAGCAAGCTCGCGCGCCATAGCCTCGCCACGGTCGCTCTCCTTTATCTTGAGCCTTGACGTGCCCGTAAATATGCCGCCGTGCTTTGCCGCCGCAAGCGCCATAAGTATGGGCCCGAGGTCGGGGCAGTTTCCGATGTGCAAAGTGGGTATACCGTTTGCCACCGCGTCAAAATACTTTGCGTATATCCTATCGCCCTGAAGGCTGTCGGGATTAAGTCCGCCTATCTCCACCTCGCCGCCGAGAACGCGGAGCGCGGCAAAGAACGAAGCACCCGAATAGTCACCCTCAACACGCACGTCGGTGGCGCGATAGCGCTGTGAGCCGCGAATGGAAATAGTGTGGTCGTCGCTCCACTCCACCTCAATTCCGAAAAGGCGAAGCGCCATAACGGTAAGGTCGAGATACGAGCGACTGACAACGGGGGGCGTTATGCTTATTTTGCTGTCACCCTCAAGCATTGGCAGGGCAAAAAGCAGACCGCTGATAAACTGACTGCTGACGTCACCCGCTATCTTATACTCGCCCGAGCGCAACGGACCGCGCAGAACGATGCTCGTTCCGTCAAGCATATAGGTATAGCCGAACTCGCGGCTCAGCTCCTCGTAGATGCTCATCGGGCGGCGCATAAGGGACGGCGCGCCCGTCATCATAACGTTCTTTCCGCACACAAGGCAGATGGGGAGCATAAACCTCAGCGTGCTTCCGCTTTCGCGGCACGCAAGTGCCGCCGTAGGCGTGGCGGCGCGCATATCTATGCCCCAAACGGTGACGGTGTCACCCTGTCGCTCCCACTTTACGCCGAGCGCCTCAAGGCAGTCGAGCGTCGCAAGCACGTCGTCGCAATCGGACATACCCGATATAACGCTTTTTCCCTCGCTCATCGCCGCGCAAAGCAGAAGGCGGTGAGCCATACTCTTCGACGGGGGAGCAAGCACGCTTCCCTTCGCCTTATCGGGAAATATCCTTACCTTCATTTATTCTCACACTTTTCAATAAGCGCGTCAATAGCCTGCAGATATCCGTCCGTGCCCTTGCCGTTGATGAGCATAAAGCAAGCGTCGCGGATATAGCTTACCCTGCGGAAATACTCTCTTTCGTGGACCTTGGAGATGTGTACCTCAACTGCGGGGATAAGCACGGAATTGAGCGCGTCGCGCAGAGCGATGCTCGTATGAGTATACGCGCCCGCGTTGATAACGATACCGTCGACCTTCGCAAAATACGCCTCTTGAATCTTATCAACGAGAGCACCCTCGTGGTTGGATTGGAAATTCTCGACCTCTATTCCCTTCTCTGCGGCGTAGGCGTTTATCTTCGCGCAGAGGTCGTCGTAGGTCTCGCGTCCGTAGATATCGGGCTCGCGAATGCCGAGCATATTAAGGTTAGGGCCGTTAAGTACAAGAATCTTCATTTTATTTTTCTCCTTTTTCAAAATGGCATTAACTGCGTGTTCTACCACGCCGTCGGTTCTTATTATTTCGTCCGCGCAAGCGCGGTATCGGTTTATTCTGGCACTGTAAAGCGCCCGTATCTTGTCAGCACTTGAAGCAAGCGGTCTGTCCTCGGTCGGCAGGAGCTGACAGGGCGGTCTGTCAAGGAAGATGAGCCTGCCGTTTCGGCGCAGAAGATGCAGATTTTCATCTCTCAGTACTGCTCCGCCACCCGTTGCGATAACTGCTCCCGTAAGTGGTGCGACCTTCTCTCGCAGGACGCGCGTTTCCGTGTCGCGGAAGCCCGCCTCGCCCTCGCGTGCAAAGATGTCGCTTATCGGCATTCCCGCGTCCGCGATTATCTCGGCGTCAAGGTCGTAAAGCTCGCGTCCAAGCTCGGCGGCAAGGGCGGCGCCTATCGTGCTTTTTCCGCACGCGGGCATTCCCACAAGCACGATGTTCTCGCGCTTTGCAAGAAGCTGTTCGTATATCTTCTCAAGCATTTCGGGCGGATATTTTCTGCCCGTAAATATCTCCGAGGCGGCAACGCCCTGCGCCACGAGCATATAAAGTCCGCCCTCGGCGCGTATTCCGCGCTTTTTCGCCTGAAGGACAAGGTCGGTGCGAAGCGGATTATACACCGCGTCAAGCACGCGCCTTACCTTTTTAAGCCTTTTTAAGTCGACGGGTGCGCCGTCGCAATTCGGGAACATTCCCACGGGCGTGGTGTTTATGAGTATTTCAGCGTCAGCGTGAAGCTCGTATGCTTCCTCGTAGGTCACAGCGCCCTCTCGCGCGGTGCGGCTTACTACCACTATCTCACGCGCGCCGCCGTCCATTGCTACCGCACGCGCGGTCTTTGACGTTCCGCCCGTGCCGCAGATAAGCACCTTTTTGCCCGAAAATTCAATTCCTATCCTGTCCGCAAGTGCCTTCATACCGATAAAATCGGTATTGTAGCCGTAGAGCTTTCCGTCGCGGTTCACTACCGTGTTTACCGCGCCTATCTGTGCCGCCTGCGGTGAAATTTCGTCAAGATACGGAATGACCGCTTCCTTGTAGGGTATCGTTACGTTGATTGCGGCAAAATCCCGTTTCTTCAAAAATGCATCAAGCTCCGAGGGTGCAACGGCGCAAAGCTCGTAGTCGCGCGTGTCAAGATGCGCGTGTATCTCGGGCGAAAAGCTGTGTCCGATGCGCTCGGCTATAAGTCCGTATTTCATTTTGCGCCCTCCGAAAGATAGTCCGTGCCGAACCTCTGCGTGAGCATATCGGCTATCACGAGCGCGGTAACGCTGTCGACGACCACACGCGCACGATGCACGATGCACGGGTCGTGTCTGCCGTGGATGGAGAGCGTCGTGTCCTCCATCGTTTCGGCGTTGACCGTAAGCTGCTCCCTCGCAATAGAGGGCGTGGGCTTCACGGCACTGCGGAATATTATCGGCATTCCGTTGGTAATGCCGCCGTTGATGCCGCCGTTGTTGTTCGTAAGCGTTACGGGAGTGCCGTCCTTCATTCGCCAAGCATCGTTAGCCGCGCTTCCGCGCATATCGGCAATGCCAAAGCCCGCGCCAAACTCAATGCCCTTGACGGCGGGAACGGAAAATACCGCGTGGGAAATAAGGCTCTCAACGCTGTCGAACCACGGCTCGCCAACGCCCGACGGAACGCCTATGACGGCAGTTTCAAGCACGCCGCCGACGCTGTCGCACTCGTCTGCGGCGGCGAGAATGACGCTTTTCATTTTCTCCTCGGCGCTCGCGTCAAGCACGGGGAACTCCATCTTGGCAAGGCTTGCGATATCCTCGGAAAGCTCACCAAGCTCCCTGTCGGCAACGCCGCCGAGGCTCTTTATATGCGTTCCTATATATATTCCCTTCGCATTCAGCGCGGGGATAACTATGGCGGCGGCGGCAACGAGCGCGGCTGTTATCCTGCCCGAAAAATGTCCGCCCCCACGGTAGTCCTCAAAGCCGTGGTACTTGCAGTACGCCGCAAGGTCGGCGTGCGAGGGACGCGCCGCACTGCGCTGATAGTCATTACTGCGCGTGTCGGCGTTTGGAATGGTTATGCAGATCGGCGTTCCCGTGGTGTAGCCGTTCCACACTCCGCTTAAAATGCTGTATTTATCCGCCTCGCGTCTTGCCGTCGAGATAGCGCCCGACGGACGGCGAAGCGTAAGCTGATGCGCGATAAAATCCTCGTCTACCTTGATACCCGGTGCAAGACCGTCTATCACCGCGCCTATAGCCGCGCCGTGGCTCTCGCCAAAGAGGGTGACGCTGACGCTTTGTCCAAACGTGTTTTTCATTTTTCAAGCGCCTCCCTTACCCTTGATTGAAGCTCCGCAACGGGCATTTTCAAAAACTCAAACGAGCCTATCTCGCTGACGTATACGGCGGTTATCTGCTTGCCGTCAAGCTTTTTGTCGTGTCCCATCGCCTCAAGGATAACGTCCGTGTCCGCCTCGATGCGCGTGGGGAGCGAAAATCGCTCAAGCACGGGAATAAGGCGCGCGCGCACGCTTTGTGAGCACATTGGAAGCATTCCGAGAGCGACGCATTCTCCGTGGAGAAGTCCGCCAAGCCCCGCCGCGCTTTCAATTCCGTGACCTACCGTGTGACCGAAATTAAGTACCTTGCGAAGTCCGCCCTCGCACTCGTCCTCCTCGACCACGCTTTTTTTAATTTTCAGCGCGTTTATTATTATCTCGTCAAGCCTTTCCGTAACGTCGCCGTCCTCAAAAAGCGCAAAGCCGTCTGCGTCCGAGGTAAGGCTCATTTTTACCGCCTCGGCAAGTCCTGCCGATATCTGACGCGGCGCAAGCGTCAAAAGCACGTCGGGGTCGATAAGCACGCCGCGCGGCTGCTTGAACGCGCCGACGATGTTCTTGACCGAGTCAAGATTTATTGCCACCTTGCCGCCTATCGACGAATCCACCTGCGAAAGCAGAGTGGTAGGTACGTTGTAAAAATCTATTCCGCGCATATAAGACGCGGCAACGAAGCCCGCAAGGTCGCCCACTACGCCGCCGCCCACGGCAACGACGCAATCACTCCTTGTGAAGCCCTCGTCAAGCAAAAGTCGGCAAAGCCCCTCGAAAACTCGAAAGCTCTTGCTTCCCTCGCCCTCGTCGACCGTGGCTATAACGGCGTTTTTACACGCCGCCGCCACCGTTTCGGCGTAAACGGCGGGAACGCCGCTGTCCGTGACGATGAGCACCCTGCGCCCAAGCGAGAATATCTCGCCCACGCGCGAGAGCGCGCCGCGCTCGACGGTTATATCGTATCCCCTCTCTCCGAGGTCAAGATGAAGTACCATTTTTACTCCTTAATTATCCTTTATATAAGAGCCGACCACGCGCAGGTTATCGCAATACTCGGCGAGTGCCGCTACCATATCCGCACCCCTTTGGGTGTCGATATTGCCCTCTGCCTCGACGTAGAAATAATACTGCCAGAGCAGCTCCTTCATAGGTCTGCTGCGAAGTGAAAGCATATTGTATCCGTGCTTACCGATAACGTCGATGGCACGGGCGAGGCTTCCCGCCTCGTTGCGAACGGTAAAGGTGAGAATGAAGCGCAAGTCGCTCCTGTTGCCGCTTGGCACGTTGCGCGCGGACGAAAGCACCGCAAAGCGCGTGGTGTTATTCGCCTCGCCGTTTATGGCGCGTGCGGCTATCTCAAGTCCGTATATGCTCGCCGCCTCCTCGCTTGCTATGGCGGCGGTGCTTCTGTCGCCAAGCTCTGCGACCCTCTCGGCGGCGCGTGCGGTGTTTGAATACTCCACGGTTTCAAAGCCGTGCGCTCTTATATAATCGGCACATTGTCCGAGTGCCTGCGGGTGGCTGATGACGCGCTTTATCTCGTCGATGCGCACGCCCGGAAGCGTGAGCAGATCGTGCGTTACGCTGAGGTCATACACGCGGTTAACGTAAAGCGGGCCTGAGAAAAGCAGGTCGGTCACCGCGCCTACCTCGCCCGCGCTGCTGTTTTCAAGCGGAAGCACCGCAAGGTCGCACTCCCCCGCAACGACGGCGTTATAAGCCGAGGTGAAATCCCCAAACGGAACGCGTGTGGCGTCGGGGAAAAGCCTGCCCGCGGCTATCGAGGCAAACGCCCCCTCCGTGCCGCTGAACGCTACGCGAAGCCCCGTCATCATCTTTTGCTGATAGTGGCGAGAAATTGCCATCGTCGAGCGCAAGAAGCACGCGTATCCCGCGCGAACGTCCTCCTCGGACTCCGAAAGGTACTCTAAATTGCGACGCACAAGCTCGTCCTCGCGCTTTTCGTCAAGCACGGGCAAGCCGCGCGCCATTTTATATTCACCGACCATTTTCGCCGCTTCCATTCTGCGACGGAAAAGAGCCGCCATTTCCTTATCTACTTCGTTTATTATCGCTCTTGCTTCACTCAGACGATCCTGCATTTTCAAGCTCCCGAAATTTTATGTTAACAGTGTTAACTTGTTATGGATTATACACCGTTTTTTGCCGTTTGTCAATAGAAAATTCAATAAAATCCTTGCTTTTTGGCAAAATATATGCTAAAATAACAGTGTTAACTTATTTTTTACGGTAGGAATATAAATATGGACGAATATTATTATACCGAGGACCTTCCCCGTGCGCTCATCGCCGCGGGACTGCGTGAGCTTGAGGAGCATCACGCCGCGGACTTCTCATTGCGCCGCGTTGCCAACGCCTGCGGCGTTTCCTGCGCCGCGCCGTACCGCCATTTCAAGAGCCGCGAGGGACTTATCCTTGCCATAATCGCGCACATCAACGGTCAATGGCTGCTTATGCAGCGCGAGATATGCAAGGTGTACGAGGGCGACCGCAGACGGTGCGCGCTTGAGCTGTGCCTTGCGCTGCTGCGCTTTCTGCTTGCAAACCGCGGCTTCCGCGCCGTAATGGTCTCCGACAACCGCGGACTTGACGAGGAGCAGAAAAAGGAAAAGTCCAAGATAGCCTCCGCCCTTGCCGACCACATCCGCGAGTATCTTGCCGAGCTTGGCGTTACGGGCGCGTCCGCCGAAAGGCGCATATTTTCCGTCCTTTCGATGATATACGGCGCGTGCCATCTCTCCGACGAGAGCGGCGAAAGCCTTGACAAGACCGTAAAAACCACAAAGGAAAACATCGAATTTCTATTAATGTAAAAGAGGTTGAAGCACGCTTCAACCTCTTTTTTACCTTAACGTTTTGCGAAGCAAAACATATCACTGCGCCGAAGGCGCAATATCACTCAGCCGTCAGGCTGAATATCACTCGCCCAAAGGGCGAATATCACTGAAAACGGCAAAGCCGTTTTCTTATTCCGTTCTCAGCGCGACCACAGGGTCCTTCTTCGACGCACTGCGCGAGGGGATTATACCCGAAATAAGCGTCAGTATAACGCTGATAAGCACGAGTATCAGCGCAACGCCGATGGGAAGCTGTGCGCGCAGATTTGAAATATCCGTAAGGAAGAACAATATCGCGTTAAGCGGTATGCAAAGCAGATACGTCACTCCCACGCCTATCGCGCCCGAAATGAAGCCGATTATCACGGTCTCGGCATTGAACATTCTCGAAACGTTCTTCTTCGACGCACCGATAGCGCGCAGGATTCCTATCTCCTTTGTGCGCTCCTGCACCGATATCAGCGTGATAACGCCTATCATTATCGACGAAACGATGAGAGAAACCGAAACGAAGCCGATAAGGACGTACGTTATCGCGTCGATTATCGTGGTAACGGACGACATCATAAGTCCAACGTAGTCGGTATACGCTATCTGCGATATCTCGTCAACGCCGCTATTGTACTTTTCAATAACCGCCTCGATAACGTCCTTGTCAGCGAAGGTCGAGGCGTAAAGGCTGATGGTGGCAGGGTCATCAAGCTGTACACAGCCAAGCAGACGAAGATTCATCTTGTAGCTCGTGGGAGCGAACGCCATAACCTCGTCGTAGTATCCACCAAGCTGGTCGTCCGTATAGGTGGGAATCGCCGCGTCAAGCATAGCGGCAAGCTGTTCGTCGGGGATAGCCGAAAGCTGCTCCTCAACGTTGTCGGCATACGCCTGCCTTACCTGCTCGGAAATGATCCCGCGCAGCATCTCCTCAAGCTCGGCTTCACTCATCGAGGCAAGGTATTCCTTTACCGTATCCTCGCTGACGCCCATATGCTCCGCAAGCTGTGCCGAAAGGGTGGGCAGGACCTCGTCGGGCTTTGCCATCATCTCCTGCAATATCACGTCGACCTGACTTTCAAGCAGGGCATCGTTCGGTATACTCATTATCTTAACGTACAGCTGCGCCTTCGCCTTCGCATCAAGCTCATTTATATAATTAAGGAAGATAGTTTTCTTTTCCTCTATCGAAAGCTCGCCCTTGCTCTCGTTAAAGGGGAGTCCCGTGAAGATATCTATGCCGGGCGAGGCAAGCTGTGCCTGAATAGCCGCGGACGATGCGGATTCGGTTATAATATGCTCGGTAAGCCTTGAGGTGTACGCGATAGAGCCCGTGAGCATTCCCGCAACTGCATCCTCGTTGGGACGGATAACACCGACCACCTTCAGCGGCGTGCCGTTGTTGTAAAGGAGCTTTAGTCCCTCGTCGCTCTTACGCATATCGGTCCACGTGTCGCCGACCTTAACGTAGCAATTTGCGGGGAAAACGGTGCGGAAATCCATCGCAAAGATATCCTCGTAGCTCCATCGCTTCGTGTTTACGGTAAGCGGCTTTTTGTTGATGGCGGCGTCAACGATGAGGTCTATCTCGTCCTCGGAGATAAGTCCGAGCGCGTAAAGCGCAATATCGGGTATCTCGTTGTTCTTGTCAAGCACCAGCACCACCTCGTTGTAGGCGGTAGGCCACGCGCCCGCTACAACGTCGTACTGCTTTTTGAGAATGGGGTTTATCATCTCGTCGCCGTATCCCGGCAGCATCTCCTGCCAGAGTCCGCCCGCATTTTGCGAGCCCGACATCATCGACATCATATTAGTGCCGCCGCCCATCTGGTTCTCGTCGTTCTGCATAAGCGAGCCCATAAGCTGTCCCATATACTTCATCAAAATTCCCGTCAGCATCTCCTGCGAGTCGGAGTGTATGACCGTTCCGTCAACGTTCTTCGTGTAAATGGGAATATCAATGCTGTAGCCGTAATGTATTCCGCTGAGCGCGTCGTTAAGCTGAAGCTCCGAGTCCTCATTCGCACGCTCCGCCTCAAGGAACGTCTTGAACGCCTTGAGGTCATTTTCCTGCGTTTCGATGCTGTTAAGGAGATTCGTAAGGTCGTACATAACGGGCTTTTGGTAAATACCGTCAAGCGGATGCTCCTCCTTGGACTCTGCCATCTCCATCATCGTGACCATAAGCGAGCCGAGGTCAAGATAGGTGGATTCAAGCACTATCGGATACGAGGAAAGCGTGTCCTCCTGCACGGTGTTTATATACGTCGTCATTCCGTTGGAAACCGCGTATATCAGCGCGATGCCGATAATGCCGATGCTTCCAGCGAACGAGGTAAGCGCCGTTCTTCCCTTTTTGGTAAAGAGGTTTTTAAGCGAAAGTCCAAACGAGGTAAAAAATGAGAGCGAGGGCTTCTTTTCGGGCGCGTTTTTCGCCTCCTCGATGCAACGAAGCTCCTCGGCGGCTATCTCCTCCTCGCTGACGGGTGCGCTGTCGTCGGTTATAACACCGTCGAGCATACGCACTATCCTCGTCGAATACTCGGCGGCAAGCTCGGGGTTGTGAGTGACCATAACGACGAGGCGATCCTTGGCTATCTCCTTGAGTATCTCCATTACCTGCACGCTCGTTTCGCTGTCAAGCGCACCCGTAGGCTCGTCGGCAAGAATGATATCGGGGTCGTTTACGATGGCACGGGCAATAGCAACTCTTTGCATCTGTCCGCCAGACATCTCACCCGGGCGTTTCTTTAGCTGGTCGCCAAGACCTACGCGCTCAAGCGCTTCCTTGGCGCGGCGTCGGCGCTCCGTCTTACCTACACCCGAAAGACTGAGCGCAAGCTCCACGTTCTGAAGCACGCTCTGGTGCGGAATGAGGTTATAGCTTTGGAAAACGAAGCCGACGGAGTGGTTTCGGTATGTGTCCCAATCCCTCGCCTTAAAATCCTTGGTCGACCTGCCGTTTATAACGAGGTCGCCCGAGGTGTATCTGTCAAGTCCGCCGATGATGTTGAGCATCGTAGTCTTTCCGCAGCCCGACGGGCCGAGAACGGACACGAACTCACTTTTCCTGAACGTAAGGTCTATTCCGCGCAGAGCCGAAACGACGCCGTCGCCAACGGAATAATCCTTGGTTATCTGCTTTAGCTGAAGCATTCTTTTTCCTTTCGGAGTATACTACTCTAATTATATTTTTTATAATTATATACTCAAATATAGTATATTTTTTCAATATATAATTAACAAATAATAAATTTTATAGGCGGCTGAATCATCAGCCGCCGTTTTTTTCAATGTATTCGTCAAGTATTCGCGCCGCGGCTCTTACAGCACGCACGCAGGGACGCTTGGCGTAATAATCCGCCGTTCGCTCCTCGGGCGTGGGAGAGGTGTCGGCACGCTTGCCCGCGTTTTCAAGTATCTCGCGGCAGACCACCGAGGACATCTCGGCGCGGTACGCCTCGGCAAGCGCTTGCACTCTCTTATAATGCTCGCTCTTCTCGCTCGCCTCGTGCGGAAAATCAAAGCCGTAGAGCATTCCAAGCACCATAACAGCGCCCGAAAACGCCCCGCAGACCTCGCGCAGACGCCCCACGCCGCCGCAAAGCGACGAGGTAATGAGCGCAGAGGTGCGCCTGTCAACTCCGTGCAGGTCGCAAAACGCGCAAAAGACCGCCTGCGCACAGCCCGCACCCGAAAGAAAATATTCTGCCGCCAGCTCCTCGTGCTTAGTCATTTTTCACCTCGTCAAAAAGCATAGGAAGGCAAGCCTCAAGCAAAACGCCGTCGCGCATCGGCTCGTCCTTGCCGTATTTTTCCGAAAATTCTATCACCCTTGCAACGTACTCCGAGGCAAAGTCGGCGGCGCGGCAGACCGCGTCGGCGCTCACGCCCTCGGCAAGCAGGAGCTTTCCAAGCATGACCGAAGCAAAAAGGTCGCCCGTGCCGGGGTAGCCCCTGCCGCGCAGTCTCTCGACGTGCAAGCCGCACCGAGTGTACGTTCCGACTCCCTCGGCGGTAACTATGCCCGTAATAACGCACTCGGCGGCGGTAAATTCACCCAGCCGCTTCGCGAGGTGCGCGGCAAACGCCTCTGCCGCCTCGGCGTTCATCGCCGACGTGTCGCAAAAGCTCTCGCCCGCGAGCAAGCAAGCCTCGGTGAGATTCGGCGTTATGACGTGCGCACGCGAAATAAGGCGGCGCATCTCGGACACAAGCTCGGGAAAGCACGCCGAGTAAAGCTCGCCGTCGTCCCCCATTACGGGGTCAACGAATATCAAAGGATCTGCGTTTTTTGAAAATCTGTCGATAAAAGCCTCGACAGTTCTGACCTGCGCCGCACTTCCGAGAAAGCCCGTATACACCGCGTCAAGCTCCACGCCGATGGAGTCAAGATGCTCGGCGGTCTTTTCGATATCGGCGTCAAGGTCACGAAAATGCATTCCCTCAAAGCCGCCCGTGTGCGTTGACAAAAGCGCGGTGGGAATGGGTATGCACTGCGTGCGCATAGCCGACAGCGCGGGAATTATCACCGTGAGGGCGCACCTGCCAAAGCTCGACAGGTCGTGAAGCGCCGCCACGCGCGGCAAAAGCCGCTTTTTGTTTTTTGAAATAATATTATCCGTCATTTTAGTCCTCGCTCAACCGTCGGCGTTCTCGTCCGCCCACTGTCCAAGACCGAAATAGCACTCCAATGCGGCACGAACGGCAGGCGTGGTGTTAAGTCCCGTCACGCCCTTTTCGATAACGCAGGAAACGACTATCTCAGGGTCATTCAGCGGTGCAAACGCCACGAAAGCGGCGTTATCGCTCTGGTTTTTGCTTATCTGCGCCGTTCCCGTCTTACCGCCGATGGCAATGGGGAAGTCATCAAAGCCCTTTGAAGCCGAGCCGTACTCGACAACGCGGCTCATCGCCTCTATTATAGTGTTGTAATTCTTTTTACTTATCGAAAGCCTGTCAACAACGGTATCCTCGTAGGTAAAGACGGTATCGCCCGAAAAGCTCTTTACCGAGTGCAGAAGATGCGTCGAATACCTCTCGCCGCCGTTTACTATGGTAGCGATGTAGTTCGCTATCTGTATGGGGGTAAAGCGGTTGTACGCCTGACCGATAGCAGTCGCTATCGTGTCACCGCCGACCCAAACGCCCTGACCGACGCTCTGCTTATACTTGCTGTCCGCAAGAATGCCGCTTGACTCGGGAAGCTCGATTCCCGTCGGCTGTCCAAGACCGTATATCTTGCCGTAGCGGTTTATATTATCTATTCCGAGAAGCCTGCCCACCTCGTAAAAGAAGCAGTTGCAGGAAACCTGAATAGCCTTTGCCACGTTTATCGGGCCGTGATTTCTCTTGTATCTTTCCGAATATATCCAGCAAGTAGGCTGGTAATCGTCGTAAAACGTATATTTACCCGTCGTTTTTATAACGGTGTCCGCGCCAAACGGCGTGCCGTCCTCCATTTTCGTCTGCTCGCACAGCGCCGCAAGCGCAACGCCGACCTTGAAGGTCGAGCCGGGAGCATACGTACCCTGAAGCGCACGGTTGAAAAGCGGCTTGCTCGTGTCCTTGATAAGCTCGTTGTAATCCTCGCCAAAGGTAGAAAGGTCGTAGGTGGGGTAGGACGCCAGCGCAAGTATCTCGCCGCCCTCTGCGGTCTGCACCACGAGTGCGCCCGAGTCCGCGTCCTCTCCGTCAAGCGGCTCGTCGTCCTCAAGCGCCTTTTTAACTATGTCCTCTACGTTCTTTTTGAGCGCATCCTCGGCTGCCACCTGAAGCTCGATATCTATCGTCAGATACACGTCCTTGCCCGACACGGCTTCCCTTACTATTTGGGTGTCTACGATATTTCCCGCCTCGTCCTCGGTAATGAGCATCTCGCCGTCCATTCCGCGCAGATAGCTCTCAAACGCCTTTTCACACCCGTCAATACCGACGAGGGCGGTGACGGGATAGCCCTGCGAGGTATAATACTCGGCATCCTCGGCGTATATCTTGCTTATCCTGCCGAGAATGTGCGAGGCGTATCCCGGATAATGATAAACGCGGGAGTACGACACACTCGTGTCTACGCCCCTGATGCTTGCCTCGGACACGGCGGTAATGACCTGCAACCCCACGTCCTTTGCGAAAACGTAGTTTTCGACCGCCGAAAAACGAATGACCTCCATTTCGTATCTCACGCGGATAAGCTCCGTTATCTCCTGCGCGGTGTAAAGCAGATTGCCGCTTTTATCGACCATTTTGTATTTCTCGGCAAGCTTTTTGCCAAGCGTCGCGGCATCGGCACCCGCGTCAAGCTCGTTGGCGTTGATAATGCGCTTAAGGCGCGCCGACGCGGTAGAGCCCGAAAGCATTTTAGTGTCGTAATAAAGATTTGGGTACTCGCCCCTTATGGGCGAGGACGTTTCGGGAACGCAATCGCGCGCGCCCTGCTCGTCGATAACGCGAAACACCGAAAGGATAGCTTCATTTTGCTCCGCCGTCGAGCGCGACATCGCAGAATAATCAAATATCAGCGAGTATTTATAATCGTTGGTAACGAGAGGCACGCCGTTGCGGTCGAATATCTCGCCGCGCACCGCCTGAATCGCCACCGTGCGCTCACGGTATGCCGTTTCCTTGTCCTCGGACGCGTTTGCGGCAAACTCAAGCTGTATGCGCCCGATCGAGATAGCGTAAAGTATAGCAACGATAACGAAGGAAACGCTTATTACTATATATCTCGCCGTAAGATTTTTTCGAGCGTGCTTTTGCTCCTCGTCCGAAAACGTATTTTCTACCTTCATAAGCCTCTCCTTCCTGAAAATTTTAATTTCGTTTTATTGGAACACTATTCCAAGCGCCATCATCACAAGCATTATCACGATAAAGGCAAGCACACCCGGCGCAAGAAAAACGGTGTCGCCAAGACATTTGCGTTCGATGGGGCGCTCCGCCGCCTTGAAGGGCATTTTGCGGCATTTGCGAATGAAGACGATAAGGCCCGCTATCGCAAGACCGAACAACACGCCGTTGTAAAGCAACGTAACCGTCATACCGGGCAGGATTTTTGCCATTGCGCCAACGACCTCCTGCTGCACCTCCACGGGTATCATGTCAGGGCTTTGGACTTTCTCCGCCGCAAAAACATACGCCTCCATTGCCTTGGCAAAGCGCTCCGCGTCCTCGACCGTATACGAAATAGTGTTCATCAAAGCGGGGATAAAGCCGCCGATGAAATTTATCGCCATATGCAAGAATATGCTGTAGCGCACCTTTCCCGTATAGAGATAAAGATAGCCAAGCAGTATTCCTATAAACGACGTGTAGAAAAATTGCTCAAGATTTCCGTGGAATGCACCGAAAAACAGTCCACTCATAATAACGGCGAGCTTCCAGCCCCAGGGGCGAAGTGCCTCGGTAAGCCCGCGCCTGAAAAGAAGCTCCTCCGCAATGGGGGCGGCAACGACCATAAGAGCAAACGTCACCCAAAGCGGCAAAGAATTAACAAGGCTGTCAAGGCTTGAATGCGAGCCGCGTCCAAGCGCACTCTCGATAAGAGAGTTTACGACGTCGCCTATGCGGCTTCCGATAAGCATAGCCGACACCGCGACTGACACCCACAAAGCGAACGCACCCGCGCCGAGCTTTTTATTTTCCCTCTCCTCTATCGGCTTTACCATCGTGCGAAGGATAAGTATTCCGATGGGTGTGGCTATCAGGTAATTGCAAACTATCTGACAGCATACGGGGAAATAGGGGCTTGAATATATTTTGGGGAAAAATTTGCCAAAGAGCGCCATCGCGCCGATCTCAAGCACAAAGTCGATGGCAAGCGTCGCAAGCAGGGCAAAGCCCGCGCGCGAAAGCATTTTTTTATCAAGACGGTATTTCGCCGTCTTATTTTCTACAGCTTCAAAATTGTTGTTATCAAATTCACTCATAAAAGCACCTCTTGAAGTTATTCCAGCTCGCTCTTGCGATGGAAGGGCCGCGCACACAGGCGGCAGATGAAATACATTGGAATGGAAAACAGCACCGTAAGCAGAAATTCGGGCGTGATTATCCTTGAAAAAACGCTCACGAAATTAAATCCCGTTTCGGTGGCGGCAAGGTGGAGCAAGGACCAAACAGCCCTTGACAGCGCCGCGATAAGCATATAGACCATCCACGAAAGGAAGTTTCTGTTGAGGAAGAACCTCGTTACAATACCGAAAACGTATCCCGCAAGCATATAAAACACAGGCATCAGCATAATGCCCGTTCCGCCGAGTGCCTCGGCAAACACGCCTGCGGCAATGCCCGACACCGCGCCCGTGCGCTCGCCGTTGCAAACGGCAAGCCCCATAACGGCGGCAAGCAAAAGGTCGGGGGTGGCGGGGAAAATGGCGGTCGCCGCAAAAAACGACACTTGACACGCCGCCGTGAGAAACAAAAGCGCGCCGAAAAGCAAGCACCGCCCCACCGTTTTGGACGACAACAGCGGCTCCTTGGGCTGGTCCTTTATCTCCATCGCTCCCCCTCCTTTCATTTGCTTCGTAAGCTTTTTAAAGCGCCACTCTCTCGCCGCGCATATCCGCGCTCCTGTGCGCCGCCTCGACGATGCGGATCGTTTCAGCCGCGCCCTCGGGCGTGCTTATTTCGTTCTTCTTGCGCGTTTCGACAAGCTCAAGCATATATTTCAGCTGATAGTACATTCCGTCGCCGCCCTCGTATTCCGCAGGGACGTAGGGCTCGCCGCCGTCGTTCGGGTAGACCGTGGGCTTGCCCTTTTCAAGAATGACGGTCGCCTTCTCAAAGCCAAGCCAATACGCCATCTTGAACCTTGCGCCGTTCTGCGACCAGTCGCCGATGCAGGTAACGGGGAAATCGTACCCCATCGCAATATGCGCGCAATCGTATTTTACGTTCTTGCTTGACGCGTTGCACTCCACGAACGCGGGAGTGCCGAAAAGATATCGCGCCATATCTATATCGTGAATGAGCATATCCGAGATAACGCCGCCCGCCTTGTCGTAGTCGTGATACCAATCCTGCCACGACCACTTCGGAAGCCCGCTGAAGCGCTGGAAAACGGCAGACGTCGGCTTGCCGAAGCGACCGTCGCTGACTATCCTCTTAAGGCACGCGTACTCGGGGTAGAAATGAAGCACCTGACCTATCATAAGCACCTTACCCGTGCGACGCATAGCGTCAAGCATTCTCAGGCAGTCCTCGTGGTGAAGTGCCATCGGCTTTTCGGACATAACGTCGTAGCCGCGCTCCATCATATCAATAGCAAGGTCGGCGTGGAGATACGAGGGAATGCAGATATCAATAACGTCTATCTCCTCGCTTGCAAGCATTTTTTCAAGGTCGGTGTAGGTGTTAAAGCTACCCTCAACGCTCTGCTCGCCCGTGTCGATATTTATCTTTATCCTATTTTCAAAGCTCGACGGTGTGATATCGCAAACGGCAACGAGGCGCTCCTTGCCCTCTGCCTCAAGCCTCAGATGCGCGTTCTTGTGGGACTGCGCAATTCCGCCAAAGCCTATCATCGCTACGTTTTTCATTACTTTTCTCCTTTATTGATCTTCAAATTAATTGTCCGAATATACGTTATAATCGGTAATTATCATAACCTTTGAAACGGTTTCAAAATCCACGGACGGCTCGACCACCGCCGTGAGCGTCCTCGTGTTTTCGTCGGGCGAAATGGAGATAACTCTGCCCACGGAAAGTCCGAGAGGATAAATGCTTCCCACGCCCGAGGTGATTATCACGTCGCCCTCGCGTATGTCTGCCTCGGGGTCGATATGTACCATTCTGCACAGCCCCTCAAAGCGAAGCTCGTACACGCCCTCGATAAGTCCGAGGTCGCCCGAGCGCTCAACGCACGCGCCGACCGCCGTTGCCGTTTCGATTATCGAAACTACCCTGCACCACGTTGCTCCTATCTCGGTAACGTAGCCGAGCAGTCCGTCCTCGGTGACGACGGGCATATTCTTTTTGATGCCGTGGAGCGAGCCGCGCGACAGCGTGTACACCGTGCGGTAATTCGCCGTTTCGCGTCCTATCACCGTTGCCGATTCAAAATGAAAATCCGTGTGAAGATTTTTAAGTCCGAGGTATCCGCGCAGATACTCGTTTTCCTCCTCGATGAGCGAGGCATCATAGAGCTTGCCCTGATACTCGGCAAGCTCGGCGCGAAGCGCCGCGTTCTCCTCGCGTAGCTCCTCAAGACTTGCGAAATACTTGGCGTATCCGCCAAGACCGTTGCCTATCTTAGTAAAGCACCACTCAAACGGCGTGGCGATCACCTGCAGTGCCGAGCGCACGTAAGAGCCGTGCCCCATAACGCAAAGCACGCCCGGGATTATCGACAAAAGCAGTGCCACCGTCAGCGATACTATAAAAAATTTACTCTTAAAGAATCTTGCAAAGACTCCCATAATTATCCTCCGAAAAGGTTATCTTGCCCTGTATCTTACTACGTCGCTGTAATTGCCGTCTATAACCCTACCAATGCCGAGAGCCACGCTGTCAAGCGGCTTTTTAGCCACGGTAACGCGCACGCCCGTGCGCTCCGTGATAAGGTCGGGCAGACCTCCGAGAAGCGCACCGCCGCCCGCAAGCATAATGCCGAAATCAAAAATGTCGGCGGAAAGTTCGGGCGGAGTGTTTTCAAGCGCCTGATGAATGGTGTTGATTATCTGCTCAACGCGCTCGCTCATAGCCGCGCGAACGTGCGAGGAATTGACCGTCATAACGGCGGGCAAGCCCGTGCGCAGATTTCTGCCCCTTATCTCCATCTCGCCCCTATCCTTGCTCGGATGAACGGAGCCGATGTTCTTTTTTAGCGCCTCGGCGGTGCTGTCGCCGATGAGTATCTTATATTCCTGCTTCATAAACTGCACTATCGCCTCGTCAAGCTGATTTCCCGCGGCGCGAAGCGAGTGGGAAATAACTATTCCGCCAAGGCTTATGACGGCGACCTCGGTAGTACCGCCGCCGATGTCGACTATCATAGAGCCGCGCGCGCCCGCAATGCGCAGTCCCGACCCGATAGCCGCCGCTATCGGCTCGTCAATAAGCGCGACGCTCTTCGCGCCCGCCTCGAAGGTCGCGTCCTCCACGGCGCGTCGCTCGACCTCCGTAACTCCGTAGGGGATACAGATTATGACCGAAGGGCGCGAGATTATACCGCCCGCGTTTACCTTGTTGAAAAACGAGTGAAGCATCTTTGCCGTAACGTCAAAGTCGGCAATAACGCCGTCCTTAAGCGGCTTATACGACACGATGTTACCCGGCGTCTTGCCTATCATTCGCTTGGCGTCACCGCCGACGGCGACCACGCGCTTGCGCAGCTGATCGACGGCAACCACCGACGGCTCGCGCAAAATTATCCCCTTGCCCTTCATATAAACGAGGGTGTTTGCCGTGCCGAGATCTATTCCCAAATGCTTGGACATTTTACTACCTCTTAAATTTGAAATTCATTCGGCAAAATACCGAATCTGTCGCGCAAAAGCGCGTAAAAGGCGTGAACGGGCAAGCCGACCACGTTGAAATAATCCCCCGTGATGCCCGCGATATAAAGCCCCGCCTTGCCCTGAATGGCGTAGCCGCCCGCCTTATCGTACGGCTCGTCGGTGGAGATATAGTCCTCGATCTCCTCGGCGCTCATATCGTCAAACGTAACGTAGGTGGTTTCGGTGTGAGTTACCGCCTCATCGCCGCGCATCAGGCAAATACCCGTATGTACCGCACTTCCGCAGCCGCAAAGCATAGTGAGCATTCGGCGCGCTTCGTCGCGGTCGCAGGGCTTGCCGAGAATTTCCCCGTAGCACTCGACCACCGTATCTGCGGCAAGTATCACCGCGTCGGAAAGGTCAACCCCCTCGGACGTAAGACGCTCACGCGCGGCACGCGCCTTGCGCTCGGCAAGGACAGTGACCGCATCCGCCGCCTCGATACCGTCGGGGAGCGCCTCGTCAGCCTCGCTGACGACTACCGTGTGCGGAATGCCCACTGCCGTGAGTATCTCGCGGCGGCGCGGTGACGCCGATGCAAGATAGAGCCTCATCACTTTACCCCCGTAGAGCCAAAGCCGCCCTCGCCGCGCTCGGTATCGTCAAGCGTGTCTACCGCCTCAAACTCGGCGCGGATAATGGGTAAAAACATCATCTGCGCTATTCTGTCACCGTCGTGTACCTCAAACGGCTCGTCCGACGAGTTGTAAAGCGCAACGCCTATCTCGCCGCGATAGTCCGCGTCGATAACGCCTATACCGTTTGCAAGGCAGATGCCCTTTTTGGTCGCAAGTCCGCTTCTTGCCGCCACTACAGCAACAACGTCGCGGCGTTCGGGAGAAATTGCAATTCCCGTCGGCACGAGCGCACGCTTACCCGGGGCGATAACGATGCTCTCGCCCTCAAGCGCGGCGCGAAGGTCCACGGCGGCGCTGTCCGCGGTGGCGTATTCGGGGGCTGATGCCCCTCTTGTCAGCTTAATTTTAACGTCTATATTCATATCGGTTTTCCTTTCGGTCTACTTCGCCTATTATAACTATTATATTATATCACATTATAAATATAGTTTCAATAGCTTTTCGCCTTTCGCTTGTTAACATTTTGTGTCCTTTCTCTTGCGTTTTTGCTCGGCGCGTGGTAAAATAGATTTAGCAAATAAAACGGAGAGATCAAATGGAAAACAATAAAAAGGAGCTTGGCGCGGCTGTCGCGCACGCGCTGAAGGAGCTTTACCCCAACGCCGCCTGCTCGCTCGAATGGGGCGGCAAGGAGCCGTGGCGGCTTCTCGTAATGGGACGCCTTTCGGCACAATGCACCGACGCACGCGTAAATATAGTTTGCAGGGAGCTTTTCGCACGCTTCCCCACCCTTGACGCAATGGCGGACGCGCCCATCGGGGAGCTTGAGCAGATAATACGCCCCTGCGGACTTTACCGCACAAAAGCCGCGTCCGTAAAGGCGGCGTGCGAGCGTCTGCGTGACGAGTTCGGCGGCGTCCTTCCCGCCGACATTGACAAGCTTTTAACACTCTCGGGCGTTGGGCGCAAGATAGCAAATCTCCTGCTCGGTGACGTTTTCGGCATCAACGCCATAGTCGCGGACACGCATTGCATACGCATATGCGGCAGGCTTGGCTTTTATCCCGAAAGCCTCAAGGACCCTGTGCGAGTTGAGAAAATACTCTCCGAGGCGATACCCGAAAACGAGCAGACAGACCTTTGCCACCGCCTTGTCGAGTTTGGGCGCGAGGTCTGCCGCGCACAAAGCCCGAAATGTGAGAAATGCTCTATATCCAATCTTTGCGCAAGATATTGCAATAACGTAAAAAATATGATATAATACGACAGCTTATTTTATATTTCAGAAAGGAAGCATCATGTATCAACAAAAAGCCCCTAATCCCTACGCCGCGCTCAATCAGCGCTACACGAGCGCAAGATTTAATCTGCTGATAATGCTCGGATTTACGCTTATCAACGTAATACTTATGGCAATAGGCTCAAACACCTATCTGCTCTTTTCCGCGACTATCCCCTACGCCGCCGTGCAAACGGGAATGTTCCTTTGCGGCAAGCTCCCCGCCGAGTGGTACGAGGGCGGAACGTTTGAATTTTTGCCCGACTTCGTCCTGTTTATCGCCATCGCTATAGCCGCCGCCATCATCATCTACGTATTTATGTGCTGGCTGTTTTCGAGCAAGGGCCGCTACGGCTTCTTTATCGCGGCGCTCGTTTACTTCGCGCTTGACACGCTGTATCTTCTGTGGATATTCGATTCGAGCCTGATACTCGACCTCGTTTTCCACGCGTGGGTAATAGGATATCTCGTTATCGGAATCGTTTCGGGTGTCAAGCTGAAAAAGACTCCCGCCCCTGCGCCCGAGGTCGTTACGGGCGACTGCACCTTCACGGACGTTTCGGACTCCACCGACGAAGGCAACGGCAACAAGGAATAATGAATAATTTTGAAGGCTTTTTGCGTAGCAAAAAGCCTTCAATAAGTTAATAGCGGAAGAAACTCGCGTTTCTTCCGCTTTTGTTTTATTCAAGGCTAAAGCTCATAACCTCAATGGCGATTCGTGCGCCGAGCCGAAACGCGTACACGAATATCTCGCGCTCGTTGATGTCCGAAAGCTCGGAATAGCAATCGTCAAACCTCTCAAGTATCTCCTTTTGCTTATCGGTGAGCGTCGCTTGCAGATTTTCGCGATGGTCGGCAACGTATCCGAGCAGCTCCTTCGCTTCCTTTGCAGATTCCCGATACTCGCCGTTGGGGCAAATATTGCCATACCACAGCTCTTCAAGTATACTTCTCATAAAAACCTCCTATGTAAATTGGCAAAGAGTGGATTTGAAAGCAATTATATCACAAATTTTTTGAAAAATTAGATTTTATCACAAAATGTGATAAAACTTTTTATGATGAAGAAACCCCTACGCCTAAAGTTTAAGGTGCGGGAATAGCGCGACCTTTAGCGTCATTCCGAAGTCGCGGCGCGTTGTTCCGCGCCGCGACGAGCGAATCTCGCCGTTTTTCCGCAGAAAAACGGCGCTTGATGTTAGCACCCAACCGATTTATTAAAGTTTAGCACCAAAAATCACGGCTACGAACCATTAAAAAGCGGTTGCACCGAGAGGCTCCCTCCGAGAGGTAGCGAAGCGGCGCGAGGGTAGTGAATGACACCACGGGGTGGTGTCAGAGCCCGAGCGTGACCGAGCCGAGGCGAGAGCTGTCGAGCGTACGCGAGACTGAAGGAGAGTGCGCGACAATACCACAAGCACTCGTTCCATCAAG
>JAFXAC010000072.1 GCA_017522125.1 Clostridia bacterium
ATGCGCTCCTTTGATTCAGGCAAGGCGAGAGGGGATAGCTTTACCTTCTATTACGGCGTGACGGAGGCACAGGGCAACCCGTTTACTGTGTACAGCGCCGACGCCTCGGAATACGGCGAGGAGGGCATATATGAGATAACGGTTTATTTGAGTGCTGATCTTACCGAGAAGGATGCGTATTTTTGGAATAGCTTGGCAATAGAAGCGGCGCACGAGCTAAAGTATTGGATATACCCAATCGGCGCGCTGGCTATGATCCTTTCCGTTGCTTGCTACGCGGTCCTGCTTTGCGTGTCGGGTAAGCGCTGGGGCAAGGAGGAGCTTGCGTCGCCCGTCCCCATTCCCTTTGACGTAATGCTTGCGGCGGCAGTGTGCGCCTTGGGAGTACCGCTTTTAATATTTTCAAACAATATATTAGACGATGTTGCCGCCGCATTTATCCTCGTTGCGTACTGTGTACTTGCCGCACTTGCGTTTATAGGACTTTCTATGAGCTTTGCCCTGCGTGTTAAGCGCGGCAAATGGTGGGAGAAAACGCTGATATATATGCTTTTTAGCCTTTTGTTAAGGGGAGCGAGGGGCATAATGGGCTTGATCGCGCAGATTCCTCTCGTTTGGAAAACGGCGCTTGCCGTAGTCTGCGTTTCGTTTGCGGAATTCTTTTGCTACGCCCTTGCGTGGCACAACGGTGATGCTATGCTTGCAATTTTCGTCATCAGTAAGCTCGCAATAGCCGCCGCCATTCTTTACGTTGCGCTTATGCTACGCAAGCTGAAAAATGCGGGAAAACGCCTTGCCGACGGTGAGCTTGACTACAAGATTGCGCTTGACGGTCTTTTCCTTGATTTTAAGGAGCACGCCGTTGACCTTAACCGCATAGGAGAGGGAATGAACGTAGCGGTCGAGGAGAGGACGAGGAGCGAGAGGATGAAGGCGGAGCTTATAACTAACGTTTCGCACGACCTAAAAACTCCGCTAACTTCAATTATAAATTATTCCGATCTCATCTGCCGAGAGGAGAGCGAGAACGAAAAAATAAGAGAGTACGCCGAGGTGCTTCACCGTCAATCCGTCAGAATGAAGCAGCTCATCGAGGACCTTGTTGAGGTGTCAAAGCTATCTTCAAGAAGCGTTGACGTTGAGCTTTGTGAGTGTGACGCGGCGATATTTATCGAGCAGCTTATGGGAGAATATTCGCAAAGGCTCTCGGCTCTTTCGCTTGAGCCTATAGTAACTACACCGACGGACACGCTTCGTATAATGGCGGACGGCAAAAAGCTGTGGCGTGTTTTTGATAATCTTATGAGCAATATATGCAAATACGCGCAAGGCGGCACGAGGGTATATATTTCGCTTGCGGAAAATGATGACCTTGTGAGATTCACCTTCAAAAACATATCCCGCGATCCTATCAGCGTGTCCTCCGAGGAGCTTTCAGAGCGTTTCGTGAGAGGCGACGCATCAAGAAGCACGGACGGAAACGGACTCGGGCTTTCCATTGCGAAAAATCTGTGCGAGCTTCAGGGCGGCGGACTTGACGTGAGCGTGGACGGTGATCTGTTTAAGGTCATCGTATATCTGCCACGCGTATAATTAAAAGGAAAAAGGCGGAAAAAACCGCCTTTTTCGCTTTTGGTGTTGACATTTGGTGCTTTGATTTAGTATAATATATTTATTAATCAAGTGCCGATATTGTCGGACGAAAGGAATTTTTATGAATAAGAGCGTTTTCAAATATATCGTCGCGATCATTGCGGCGATCACCTTGCTTGCGGCTGTGATCCCCACCGTGTCTGCCGCTAACGCGCCAACTATAATCACTGACCCCCAGCAGCCCGTTTTTGCAGAGGGGGGAAGGGCAGAATACAGCGTCAAGGCAACGGGAGCCGAGCTGGGCTTCCATTGGTTCGTTATTTATAATGGTAATATATATGATACGGAGTCCGTTACCAATCAGCCTTGGGAATGGCATCTTGAGAAAGACAGCTACGGTCCGAGCGAGGATGGCACAAGCTATGTGTTTAATTCCATTCCCGCCGAGCTTGACGGAATGAAGATATACTGCGAGGTGCGCAACGGCGCAGGTGCCGTGAAGTCTTACGCCGCAACCGTCAACGTTGAGAAAAACGCCCCCAAGCCCTCGGAAATATCCGTTCCTACCTCGTATACCTTTAGTAATTTAAGCACTGTAAGCGTTGAGTGTACGGTTGCTAAGGATGCGGATAAATGCGAATACCTCTGGCTTGAAAGCACCGACGGCGACCTTAAAAATTGCACGGCTCTTCCGCTTCAGGATGCCGCAAGCCTTATAGTCAGCGGCGAAATGAATGCAACTCGCTACTACATCTGCCGTGTCACCAACAAGAACGGCGGCGTGGCGTACAGTAGCGCGGTTACTGTCAAAACGAGCTGGGACCCCACCCAGACTACTCCCGCCCCCGTAACCACGGCTACGCCCGAAACTACGCCCACACCCGAAACCTCTGCACCCTCTGCGGTTGAAACTCCCGCAGAGTCCACCGACGCTCCCGTCGTTCCCGATACGTCGACGAACGACACTACCACCACTCCGTCGGAAGATACCACCGCCAAGGATACGAATGCGCCCGCAACGAAGCCCGCAGACACTACAGGCTCATCCGATGCGGAAGATGGCGGATGCGGCTCTGCGATTGCCGCAGTTATGCTTCCCGCACTTGCAGTTGCGGCACTCGTTGCTCTGCGCCGTAAGGAAGATTAATATTTATAATAAGGGATATTGAAATAATATCCCTTATTTTTTTGTAAAAATGCGGAAATCTGCCGCTTTTTCTATTGTAATTTTACTAAAAATTTGATATAATAAATTCTGTATAATTGTTTAACGGAAAGGGGGATAAAATGCGAACGCTTATCAAAAACGCTTTGATATATCGCACGGACGAAAAGCGCCTTGTGCAAGGAGCAATGCTTGTGTGCGGTGAGCATATCGAAGCCGTTTTGAACGAGCCCGATGCGAAGGCAGACCTTGTGCTTGATGCCGCGGGAGCAGCTCTTATCCCCGGACTTGTCGACGCCCACACCCACGGCAGAGCAGGAGGCGATTTTAATACCGCCGACGTGCCGCTAATGCGTAAAATGGCACGCTCCTATGCTTTATCGGGAACGACCTCGCTCTTTCCCACGCTTGCGTCGGCAGAGCTTCCCGACTTGCTTCGCGCTTGCCGAGATATAAAAAATCTAAAGACGGATAGCGGCGGCGCGGCATTCCTCGGCGTACACCTTGAGGGCAGATATCTCAATCCAAAAAGGCGCGGAGCGCACGCCGAACACCTGCTTGCCGCACCCAACAAAGACGAGCTTTCTGCAATAGTTGATGCGGGCGGACTTCCGATGCATATCAGCGCCGCGCTTGAGCTTGATACGGACGGCTTTGCGGATGCGGCAAGGGATATGGGCGTAACGCTCGGACTTGCGCACACCGACGCTGACTACAAAACGGCAATGGCGGCGCACAAGCGTTGGGGCATTTCGTTTACGCATCTCTACAACGCGATGCCGCCCATACACCACCGCGACGGCGGCGCAGTTCTTGCCGCGTTTGACAGCGGCGGATATGCCGAGCTTATCTGCGACGGACTTCACGTCTGTCCCGAAATGGTGGCGATGACGTACCGAAATATAGGCGTTGACCGCCTCGTTTTGATCACCGATTCAATGGCGGCGGCTGGCTCGCCGGACGGTGAGTACGATATCGCAGGCTCACCCGCCATAGTGCGCGGCGGAATAGCGCGCACGCCCGACGGTGCGCTTGCGGGTAGCACGCTCTCGCTCCTTGCGGCTGTCGAAAATCTTGCCGCATTTTGCGCTATTCCGATAACGGACGCACTTGTCTGCGCAACCGCAAATCCCGCCGCCGAGCTTGGCGTTTCGGGACTCGTCGGTGAGCTTCGCGCAGGCGCGCGCGCCGATTTCCTTATCGGAAGCATTGATGAAAAAAATAAAAAAATAAGCGTGGACCGCGTTTTCGTCGGTGGCGCAGAAATAAAATGACAAATAAACAGAAAGGCAGACTCTGACTATGAATAAACCGAAATACTATATCACTACCGCAATAGCATACGCATCCGCAAAGCCCCATATAGGCAACACCTACGAGGCTATTGCTACCGACTCCATTGCACGCTACAGAAAACTGCGCGGATACGACGTTTTCTTCTGCACGGGTACCGATGAGCACGGACAGAAAATCGAGAACCACGCCGCCGCCGCAGGCATCGCGCCGCAGGCGTACGTTGATAACGTAGCGGGCGTTATCCGCGGTATCTGGGATAAGATGAACGTAAGCTACGACTACTTTGTGCGCACCACCGACGATTATCACGTTGACGCAGTACAGAAGATATTTGAAAGATTCTTGAAGCAGGGCGATATCTACAAGGGATATTACGAGGGCTGGTATTGCACCCCCTGCGAGTCCTTCTTTACCGACACACAGATAGTTGACGGCAAATGCCCCGATTGCGGCGCACCCGTCAAGCAGGCAAAGGAGGAGGCGTACTTCTTCAATATGAAGAAATACGCCGATAAGCTCATACAATATATAGAGGATCACCCCGACTTTATCGAGCCCGAGGCTCGCAAAAAGGAAATGATAAACAACTTCCTCAAGGCGGGACTTCAGGACCTTTGCGTTTCCCGTACCTCGTTCACTTGGGGCATTCCCGTGCCGTCAGACCCCAAGCACGTAACTTACGTATGGCTTGATGCGCTCACCAACTACATCACCGCTATCGGCTACGATCCCGACAAGTCCTACGAGGAGCAAAGCGAGCATTTCCGTAAGAATTGGCCCGCCGACGTTCACGTTATAGGTAAGGACATCGTCCGCTTCCACTCCATCTATTGGCCCATTTTCCTTATGGCGCTCGATCTGCCCCTGCCCAAAAAGATATTCGGTCATCCGTGGTTCAATTTCGGCGCGGATAAGATGTCCAAGTCCAAGGGCAATGTTATTTACGCAGATAAGCTCTCCGAGTACGTCGGCGTTGACGGCGTGCGCTATTACGCCCTTGCCGAAATGCCCTACGCATCCGACGGCTCTATCACTTGGGAAAGCGTGCTTGCAAGATACAATACCGACCTTGTAAATACGCTTGGTAACCTTGTAAAGCGTACTCTCGATATGCAAAACAAGTATTTTGACAAGGCGATACTTGCCCCCACAGCCCCCGACGCGCTTGACGATGATTTCAAGGCTGTATGCGTAAAATCGGCAGAGGCTTATTTCGCAAATATGGATTCCTACCATATTGCCGACGCTATTGACGCGGTGCTGGACCTTCTTCGCCGCGCAAACAAGTATATCGACGAAACTCAGCCTTGGGTGCTTGCGCGCGACGAGGCTCAGCGCGACCGCCTTGCAACCGTTCTCTATAATCTTCTTGAGGCGATTCGCTGGGGCGCAGTAATGCTTTCGCCCGTTATCCCCGCCACCGCCGAGGATATCTTTGCCCAGCTCAACACCACCCTTACCGATTTTGACAGCATCGGAAGCGCGGATAAGTTCTGCGGAATGAAGGCGGGCGACAGCGTTGCGGCGTCGAAGATGCTCTTTGCAAGAATCGACGAGGCAAAAACGCTTGAGGGAATTTACGCAGAGATCGAGGCGGCGCTTGCGGCAAAGGCGGCGGCTGAAAAGAAGCCCGAAAAGCCCGAGGGCTGCGCCATTATCGGCTTTGACGACTTTATGAAGGTCGAGCTTCGCACGGCAAAGATAATCGCTTGCGAGAGCGTTCCGAAGGCAAAGAAGCTTTTGAAGCTCCAGATAGACCTCGGATACGAGCAAAGACAGATTGTTTCGGGTATTGCAAAATTCTATAAGCCCGAAGACCTCATCGGAAGAAAGGTCATAGTAGTGGCAAACCTCGCTCCCGCCAAGCTCTGCGGAGTTGAGTCCGAGGGTATGCTCCTCGCTTCGGGTGAGGAGGAGGTCAGAGTGGTATTCCTTGCCGAGGATACTCCTCTTGGCGAGCGCGTAAGATAATGAAGATATTCGACACCCACGCGCATTATACGGATAAAAGGTTTACAGACGAAATAGACGGCGGAGTCGACGCTTTGCTTGCCGAGGTGTTTTCCTCGGGAGTCGAAAAAATAATCAACGTGGCGACTACCACGAAAAACTCCGCCGAGGTCATAGCGCAAGCGGCGCATTACGGCGGAATGTATGCCGCAATCGGCATACATCCGTCCGATATCGACAAGGAAATATCACTTGACGATGCTATCGGCAAGCTTTCCGAAATGCTTGAGCGCAAAGCGGAAAACAAGATAGTCGCTATCGGTGAGATAGGACTTGATTACTATTGGGAGCCTTATGATAAGGCGGCACAGGCGGCTTTCTTTGAGGCTCAGCTTGAGCTTGCAAAGCAATACGACCTGCCCGTCGTGATACACGACCGAGAGGCTCACGGCGACGTTTTTGAAATTATTCTGAAGCACCCGAGCGTGCGCGGCGTTCTCCACAGCTACTCGGGAAGCGCCGAGATGGCTCGCGAGCTTGTCCGACGCGGCTGGTACATCTCCTTTTCGGGCGTTGTCACGTTCAAGAATGCCGAGCGCGTGCGCTCCGTGGCACAGTCCGTTCCTGTTGACAGGCTCCTTCTTGAAACCGATTGCCCATATCTTGCGCCCGTCCCCCACAGAGGCAAGCTCAACCGCTCCGATTATATTGCCTATACCTCGGAAACGCTTGGTGCGCTACACGAAATGACGGCTCTTCAAATGCAGGAGCAGACCTACCAAAACGCCATTGACTTATTCAAAATTTAACAAAAAATTTCTCTAAATGCTTAAATTTAGAGTAAAAATGCCTAAAAAACTCTTGCAATATATAAAATAATATTGTATAATTAATCTTGTGGTGTATGAAAACACCCCCGAAGCTTGATAAAAATATAATATATAAAGCTCTGCTAAGGGCAGAGCGGGAAAGGAACACCAATGGCAACTATCGATAGCAAATCCATTCGTAACATAGCTCTCCTCGGCCACGGCGGCTGCGGAAAGACCTCCCTTGCTGAAGCAATGCTTTACCTTTCGGGCGGAACCGACCGTATGGGCAAGACCGCTGACGGTAATACCGTTTGCGACTACGATCCCGAGGAGATAAAGAGAGGCTTCTCTATTTCTGCATCCCTTGCGCCTGTCACTTGGAAGGATAAAAAGATAAATATTATAGATACCCCCGGTTATCTCGATTTCGTCGGCGAGGTTCTTCAATCTCTCCGTGTAGCAGACAACGCGCTTATATGCGTTGATGCAAAATCGGGCGTTGAGGTCGGAACAGAGCTTGCTTGGGATCACGCAACCGCAGCGGGTGTGCCCAAGGCATTCTTCGTAAACAAGTGCGACGATAACGATGCACATTTCGATAACGTTTTCGGTCAGCTCCACGATACCTTCGGTACCAGCGTATGTCCCGTTTTCGTTCCTATTAAGGATGGCAAGAACGTTACGATGATCGACCTTGTCGAGATGAAGGCTTTCGTCTACGACGCAAAGGGTAAGAGAACTGAAACTGCTATGACCGCAGAGCTTGAGGCTATAGCTGCGAACTATAAGGAAGCCTTCAACGAGGCTATCGCGGGTACGTCCGACGAGCTTATGATGAAGTATTTCGACGGTGAGGAGATCACCAAGGAGGAAGCTTCCCTTGCTCTGCATCACGGTATCATCGAGGGTACTATTACTCCCGTATACTGCGGCTCTGCAGTAAATATGTGGGGCGTTGTAGCAATTCTTGACGCTATTGCAGACTCTTTCCCCAATCCCCACGCAAAGAAGGTGGAGAAGGATGTCGAGGGCAAGGACGTTGCGATCGATGCAAACGGCGCGGCTTCTATCTTCGTATTCAAGACCGTCGCCGACCCCTTCGTAGGAAAGATGTCCTACTTTAAGGTTATGAACGGTACCGTTAAGCGCGATATGGTGCTTAAGAATCTTACCAACGGCACTTCCGAGAAGATGGCTCACATCTACACCGTAAAGGGCAAGACTCAGATCGAGGTCGACGCACTTTCCTGCGGTGATATCGGTATGATCGCAAAGCTTGCCGCTACCAACACCAACGATACTCTCGCAGAGGGCGGCGCAGTAGCTTACGCGACCATTTCCTATCCCACTCCTTACATGACTCAGGCAATGATCCCCGCAACCGCAAAGGACGAGGGTAAGATCTCCCAGAGTATGGCTCGTATGGCAGAGGAGGATCTCACCATTAAGTATGAGACCGATCCCGAGACCAAGCAGATGGTTCTTTCGGGTATTGGCGATATGCACCTCACCGTTCTTTGCGCAAAGCTCAAGGCTCGCTACGGTGTTACCATCAATCTTGAGGCTCCCCGCCTTGCATACCGCGAGAAGATCACCAAGACCGTTGATATTCACGCAAGACATAAGAAGCAGAACGGCGGTTCGGGTCAGTTTGGTGACGTTTGGATCAAGTTCGGTCCCGGCGAAGACCCCGGACTTACCTTCACCGTATCCGTTGTCGGCGGCGTTGTTCCCAAGAACTTCAACCCCGCAGTTGAAAAGGGTATTCTCGAGGGTATGACCAAGGGTATCGCAGGCTTCCCCATGACTCACCTTGCCGCTGACCTTCACGACGGCTCTTACCACCCCGTTGACTCTGATGAAATGTCCTTCAAGACCGCCGCTATTATGGCTTACAAGCAGTGTCTTGAGCAGGCAGCTCCCGTGCTTCTCGAGCCCGTGGGCGACCTTGACATTACCGTTCCCGAGTCCCTCGTCGGTGACGTAATGGGCGACCTTAACAAGCGCCGCGGAAGCATTATGGGTATGGACCCCGCCGCAAAGAAGGGCTATACCGTAGTTCACGCAACCTGCCCCAAGGCAGAGCTTGTTGATTACCCCATCGCTCTGCGCGCTATGTCGCAGGGTAGAGGCTCCTTTGCGTTCAGCGTAAACGATTATGCCGTTGTTCCCGCAAACATCGCGCAGAAGATCGTAGAGAACTACAAGAAATCTCAGGAATAATATAAAGGGAGAACGGGAAGACTTCAAGGTCTTCCCGTTCTTGAAATAAGATGGATAATTTTTTTAAATTAAATAAAAGCACTCTGCTGCGTAACGTTATGGTTTCGCTTGTGCTGTCGGCGTCGCTCATTATCGCAGTTATAAATCACGCCGCGTTTTTTACGCTTGAGAAGGTGGGAATTTCCTCATTTTTCCTCACCCTTGTATATATTGTAGGTTGGGCGGCGTTTGAGGCGCGGGCAAGTGTAAAGGGCAAAAAGGGCTTTGTGATACTTTGCCGCGCTTGGTTTGTGCTTGGTATGCTTTGCTGTGTTTTCAACGCGGTGGCAACGCTTGCGTCGCTCACGCTCTCGGGCGCGTCGGCATATATCGCATCGTTTTTCGTTACCGCCTTTGCCGCCCCGATGTACGGATTTTACATCTTTGGCAACAGCACCGTTGGCGCCATGATAGCGGCATTCGTCCTGTACCTTGTGCTTTGCTTCGTCCCCGAGGCAGTGAGCTATTTCAACAAGCGCAGGAAGATCAAAAAAATGCTAAAATAAGAGCTCAGCTTAACGGCATGGGCTCTTAAAGACTGTTTTGATAAAATTTAATAGAATGCCTACCTATGGGAAAGGATGGAGAAATATAAAAAATTCTCCGTCCTCTTTTTGTGCAAGCATTATATTTGTGGATACAAATGCGGTTATTCATTCGTCGATATGCTTCGCTACGCTCAGCTCGATATATTTGCCTCGCGTCAAATTCGATATAACCGCCCTTGCGGTCGGTTTCGATATGATATTCGCCTATTTTTCTCGTGTGAAGCACATATCGAGTCCGTAAGGACATATCGAGCACGAAGTGCATATCGATCGCCGCAGGCGAATATCGATGCGTTGTGTCCTTGAGGCACAACGCTAACCGCTGAGCTCTTCTCTTAAATATTCAACTATCTTTTTTTCCTCGCGCGATATCTTCACCTGCGTAAGACCGAGCGCATCGGCGGTCTTTTGCTGTGTGAGGTTCTTGAAATATCTTAAAATTACGATCTGCCGCCACAGGACGGGAAGTCTGCCGATCGCCTGCGAGATAGCTATCCTATCGCACGCACGCTCGATGTCAAGCATGCCCGATTCATCAGGAATACGGTCAAAAAGCTCAAAGCCGCTTTCGCTGTCCGCGCCTTCGGAAAGCGAGGCTACGGGGCTTATCGCGTCAAGGGCGCAAGCCGCCTCCTCCACGCTGACGCCGCAGGCGGCGGCAAGCTCCGATATTTGCGGCTCAACGCCCGTTTCGCTGATGATGCGCGTTTGCTCTCTCATAAGCTCAGCTCCGAGCCGCTTTACCGCGCGTCCTACCTTTATGGGGCCGTCGTCGCGTAGATGTCGCCTTATCTCGCCGAGGATAAGCGGTACGGCATACGTCGAAAAAGCCGTGCCTCGCTCAAGGTCGAACGAGCGAATAGCCTTTATCATGCCGATAGTTCCTATCTGCACAAGGTCCTCAAACTCACAGCCGCGACCGCAGAATTTCAGCGCCATGCTTCGCACAAGCCCCGCGTTGTCAAGTATCAGCCGTTCGGTCGCCGCATCTGCTTCCTCGGGTGAGCCGCGCTGTGCCACCTCAAGCAGAGCGCGGTTGCTGTCGGTCGAATATAGATTCATAAGTTCCTCCGAAATATTTATGTATGAGCGCCCGCTTTCGGCTTGGAGGAAAGCCGCTTTGTCATAGTTACGCTCGTGCCGCGACCGAGCCTTGATTTTATTTTCACCTTGTCGCAAAAGCTTTCTATTACGGTAAAGCCCATGCCGCTGCGCTCCTCGGCGGCACCCGTTGTAAACAGCGGCTGTCGCGCTTCCTCAACGTTTTCGATGCCCACGCCGTTGTCCTTGACCTCAATGCATACGCTCCTGTCGGCGCGCAAGCGCACGGTTATCTTAACGTCGCCTATGCAGTCCCTGTATGCGTGAACGATGCAGTTCGTTACAGCCTCCGAAAGCACGCATTTGATATCCGCAAGCTCCGTCGGTGTAGGATCGAGCTGAGAAATAAACGCGGCGACGGCGGCGCGGGCAAACGACTCGTTTGCCGAAAGGGAGGGGAAAGATAGCTTTATTTCGTTGGTAATTTCCGCAAGCGGAGGTCTGCCGCTTCTTTTTTTATATTCTTTGACGTTCATGTTCCTTCTCCGTTTTATGATTTTTTACTATTTTCACTCGCTTGTCAAAGCCCGTCAGCTTAAGCACGCGCTCGACACACGGCGCGGGATCTCTGACGAGCGTCGCTCCGCCAAGCTCGCGCATAAGCGCAAATCGCCCCATTATAAATCCGAGCCCCGAGCTGTCCATAAAGCTGACTCCTGACATATCAAGAACAAGGCGCTCTGGTGAGTAGCTTCTTATTGCCTCGTCAGCCATTTGTCGCATATATACCGCGCCGTGATGGTCTATCTCGCCGCTGACGGTAATAACAAGGCAATCGGCGCATAGCTCGCATAATATATCGCATGTGTTTTTTATCATATTACCGATATTCCTTTCTTTTTTTATTCCTTACAAAAAAATTCTACCACCCCTGCGGCGCAAAACGCGTCGAAACGGGGCGGCAGACGAAAAATATATAAAAAAACGGTAAGAGCACTCTTACCATTTTTTGTTATAATCTGAATAATTTGAGTGATTTTATTGCAATTCCGTCGGGATAATCTCTTACCTCACCGAGCGCGAAAAACTCTCCCTTGCTATTGCATACGCGAAGCCGCGTGCCTACGTCGGGGGGCGACAACCTCAGCTTTTTGAAATATATCTCACAGCCCGAGCGGAACAGCTTTTCATAAAACGGCTCAAGAGATACCTTGGAAAGCGACGAAAAGAGCGTTTCCGTCGGCAAAAGGAGAGAAAGCCTTTCATCTGCTGTCATTTCACCAAGCTCGTCGAGCGTGTGCGCGTCGGATAGTGAATATCCGCACGCATTCGTTCTTTCGAGTGCCGCCATAGCACCGCCGCAACCGAGAGCAGCGCCGATGTCGGCGCAGAGCGTGCGTATATAAGTACCTGCCGAGCAAGCAACGTCAAGCGTGTAGTCGGTGTCGTCTATCCGTTCTGCATCAATGGAAAAGACGGTTATCGGACGCGCCTCTCGTTCAATTACCTTGCCCTCGCGTGCAAGGTCGCACAGCTTCCTTCCGCCGCGCTTTAGCGCGCTGTACATGGGCGGGATTTGCATAATATCACCGATGAAGGAGGGAAGCACGGCGTCAAATTCATCTTGACTTACGTTGACTGCGTGACTTTTTATTATCTCACCCGTTACGTCCTCGGTATCCGTTTCGAGCCCAAGCCTTAGGCGTGCGGTATAGCGTTTTTTGCCCGACACGGCATACTCGCTCGCCTTTGCGGCTCTGCCGAGCAGAAGCACGAGAACGCCCGTAGCCATGGGGTCAAGCGTGCCCGCGTGTCCGACGGCGCGTGTGCCGTAAAGGCGGCGCACGCGGTTTACGACGTCGTGGGAGGTCATTCCCGACGGCTTATTGACAACAAGAATGCCGTCGGGCTCTTTTTTTACGGTGTTATTCATTCTCGCCGTCCTTTTTGGGGAAGCGGACGTGCGCCGAGTAAATATTCATTCCCATGGAGGAGAAATGATGCTCGTATTCGGTGATAAGATTTTCAGCCGCCTTTTCGCTTGAATGCAGGTCGCGCGTTACGAAAACTATCTCAAGTCCCTCTGCCTCAAACTGCTCCAGCGACCAATCAAACAGCGGTTGGTTATCCGTCTTGAAGTGAAGCTCGCCGCCGCTTACGAGCAACGAGCGATAAACGCGCAGGAAGGTGGGCGCAGTAAGTCTGCGCTTGTGGTATCCCGTCTTTGGCCACGGGTCGCAGAAATTAACGTATATGCGCTCAAAGCTGTTCGGCGCGAACCAATCCGAAAGGTATTGCGCGTGTCCGATAATAAAGCGGAGGTTGTCGGGGCGCTCGTTCTCGCTTGCTGCCGCCTTTTCGAGCGCGGTCATGGCGACGTCAGGCACTCTTTCAATGGCGATTATATTGTGGTCGGTGAATTTTGCGCTCAGCTGACGCGCAAAATCACCCTTGCCGCATCCTATCTCAAGAAGCGTGGGGCGCTCGACTCCAAAGGGCGCGCTTAAATTTTCAAAGCAGGAAAGGGGTTCTTTAATAAGAAAACGGGCGCAGGCTTCGATTCTTTCGCCCGAATGCTTTTTTTTTCTCATTCTCATCTTGCATTCTCTCTTTAAATCTGTTATAATATAGTGTGAATCATGTTATTTTTGTGATTTTTCGCTTTTTGCGGCAAAAAATCCAAGTAATATATATATTATAGCATAAATCGAATCGGTTTGTATAGACTTTTTTGAAAAAATCCCGCCGATACGGTTTAATTAATAAAATCATTTTGGAGTCAAAATGGAAAAAACAGAATTTTTAAAACAGCTCGAAGAGCAGCTGGTGGCTCGCGGTCTTGACGATGAGTCTGTCAAGGCACAGCTTGAGCGCGTCGGCAACTACATCAAGCAAACGGGTATGGAGGACGTTGAGGCAGACCCTGCCGAGATGGCTGACGGTATAGTCAAGGCGCTTGGCACGGCTCCCGTTGCTGCGGCACAGAAGGCAGAGGAGATAGCGCCTACCTCGCCTGTTGAATCGGCTCCTTCCGTAGAGGACGAGATCAACGAGTCGCTCAAGCAAATAGGAGAGGCTCCTGTTGAGGAGAGCGAAAACGAAGAGGCTGAGGAGGCGGCTGTCGAGGCAGTAGCTGACGATGAAAGCCTTGACCCTCGTTTTGTCAGAATAATGGCGCCCGAGGACGTTCAGAATGACGCTCCCGACGATAGTATCGAGGACGTGCGCCCGTACCGTCCCGCAAGAAACGAGCGGGATAAAAAGCTTATGCGCAAGCATAACCGCGCAGAATACGTTCAAGAGGAGCGCGAACAGCGAGAGGAGCAGAAAAAGGAGCTTAGCGAGGCAGACCTTCAAAAGCTCCGCAACAACAAAACGCTCTTTATCGTTCTTGCTTGCATTGCCGCACCCTTTGCTCTTGCGCTTGCGCTTATTACCGTGGGGCTTTACATCTTTTTCTGGGTGGCTCTTGCTTTGCTCCTTATATTCAGCATTGCGGGACTCATCGTATTTGTTGCGGCAGGATGCTGTATAGCACTTATCGGAATAGTCTATGGCGTTATACAGCTTGTGGCAGGTGCTACGCCGATAGGACTTTTCGAGATAGGCCTTGGCGTAATTGTCAGCGGCTCTGTGCTGCTTATAGGCGTTCTTGTTTACAATTTTGCAATGCGTCTTATCCCCTTTGCAATGAAGCAGCTTGCAAGGCTTTTCAAGTTTGCCTTCAGCAAGGGACGTGACGCCTATATAACCGTGAAAGGAGTATGCGAGAAATTATGAAGCCAACGTCAGTTATATTTCTTATAGTTGCGGTTCTTATCATTTGTCTTGGAGTGCTCCTTTGCATAACGGGAAACAGTATGGCTACGGATATGGGCATCTCCGTATTTGCACAAACGGGCGACGCCGAAAACAACTTTTCCACCACCGAGACCTTTGAGTCAGAGGAACTAAAAAAGATAGTTCTCAATTTTACCGACGTTAATATCAACATTTACGGCGGAGCAGAGGAGGAGAAGGTAGAGCTTGTAAACTTTACCGACGGCACCTACGTTTACTCCCTTAGCAAGTCTACTATGCAGATATATGAGAACAGCGGAATCACAAGCTTTATCGACCTTGAAAATTTCAAGATATATTTCAACGGCTTCCGTGATTATCTGCACCATTACAAGTACCGCGATAAGCAAAGGTCAGTTAACCTCTACCTCAAAAACGAGGCGGATATCATCAAGTTTGATATAACTACTCAAAGCGGAAACATCACCATTAAGGATCTTTCCCTTGGTTGCGATTATAAGATCACAACGGCTACGGGTACGCTCTCTCTTGAAAACGTTACCACCGACTCCAATATCGCACTTGAATCTACCAAGGAATCTGCGCTTGAGCTTAAGAACGTCAAGGCAAGGTCGTTTGAGATAAATGCAGTGACTGCATATGCAACTATGAAGGATTCTACGTTCTCACATAAGCTCTTTGCCAATATTGCAAGCGGCTCGTTTGAGTATGACAGAACAGAGTCGGATTTCCTTGGCTTTAACGTTGAGCTGTCTGCCCCCAACGGCTCGCTTAGCGTTTGGGATACGGAGTATACCTCATATTTCTCGGAGATAAACGTCATAGAGCCTCCCACACCGATAGTGCCGCCCATTGGCGAGGGTGACGGCGACCATGACGGTGACTCCCCCGACGCAGATGAAACGACGGGCGAGGAAATCGAGGAGGAAGCACCCGAGGAGGAGCTTAATTCTATCACAGTGACTGTTAACGAAGGAAATATCAAGATTTATTAAATATAAAAAACCGTTGCAATGCAACGGTTTTTTATATTTGAATTAAACGTTAAAGCGGAACAGGGTAACGTCGCCGTCCTTCATAACGTACTCCTTGCCCTCGCTTCTGACAAGGCCCGCTTCCTTTGCGGCGGTCATACTTCCGTGCTTCATAAGGTCGTCGTAAGCTACGATCTCGGCGCGGATGAATCCGCGTTCGAAATCACTGTGTATCTTTCCGGCGGCTCCGGGTGCCTTCGTGCCCTTCTTTATAGTCCACGCGCGAACCTCCTTCGGACCCGCGGTCAAAAAGCTGATAAGGCCAAGCAGATCGTAGCTTGCGCGGATAAGCCTGTCAAGGCCCGATTCGGCAATACCGAGGTCCTCAAGGAACATAGCCTTTTCCTCGGCATCAAGCTCCGCTATTTCAGCCTCAAGCCCTGCGCAGATAGCAATAATACCCGAATGCTCGCTCTCGGCAAAAGCCTTAAGTCCGTCGTACTGTGCGTTGCCCACGGGCTCAGCGCCCGCCTCATCCTCACCTACGTTTGCAACGTAAATTACGGGCTTTGCGGTAAGCAGGGGCATATCGGCAAGGATAGCTGCCTCGTCATCGGTCATATCCATTGCGCGTGCGCAAGCACCTTCTTCAAGATGCACCTTGAGCTTTTCAAGGAAAGCAAGCTCTGCGGCAAGCGTCTTGTCGGATTTCATCGCCTTTTGCGTGCGGTCTATTCTGCGCTCAACTATCTCTATGTCGGAAAGGATAAGCTCTATGTTTATGGTTTCAACGTCGCGCACGGAGTTGACGTTTCCGTCGACGTGAATGATGTTTCCGTTCTCGAAGCAACGCACAACGTGCAGAATAGCGTCGCATTCGCGTATGTGGGAAAGGAATTTGTTTCCAAGTCCTTCGCCCTGAGCCGCGCCCTTTACAAGTCCCGCGATGTCAAAAAATTCAACCGTTGCGGGCGTGTATTTTTCGGGAGAATACATTTCAGCAAGAGCGTCAAGACGGGGGTCGGGCACTGCGACGACGCCCACGTTTGGCTCGATAGTGCAGAATGGGTAGTTTGCGGAATCAGCGCCCGCACCCGTCAAAGCATTGAAAAGTGTACTTTTGCCAACGTTCGGCAAACCAACGATACCAAGTTTCATTTTTAACTCCATAATAAATATAATCGCTTTATTATATACCTAAATTCAAAAAAAAGCAAGAGCGAAACAAAAATATGAACAAATATTTCAAAAAACCCTTTGCAAAAGAGGAAAAGTGTGTTATAATAAGTAAAAGAATGGGAAAATATCATCATTTGGACGATGTTAATAATAAAATATTTCAGGAGGATAAAATGTATACGAAAATACTTGTTGTTGATGATGACGTCAACATTTGTGACATTTTGAATAAATACCTTACCAACGAGGGCTATGACGTACGCACCGCAAACGACGGATATGAGGCTATCGATACCTTTAAAAAATACGATCCCGACCTCGTTTTGCTTGACATTATGCTTCCCGGCAAAAGCGGCAAGGACGTTTGCTCCGAGATAAGAAAGTTTTCAAACAAGCCCATTATTATGATCACAGCAAAGGGCGAGGTAGTGGACAAGGTCGTTTGCCTTGAGCTTGGTGCCGATGATTTCGTAGTTAAGCCCTTTGATATGAACGAGCTTTTTGCACGCATCAAGGCTGTCCTTCGCAGATGCAATTCTCACGATGACCCTGCAAGCGGCGAGGTAATAAAGTTCGAGAACATAGAGATAAGCAAGCAGAAGTATGAGCTTAAGCTCAACGACAAGAGCGTTGACATTCCTCCCAAGGAGCTTGAACTGCTTTACTTCTTGGCATCGAATTATAATCGCGTGTTCACACGCGATCAGCTTCTTGATAAGGTTTGGGGATTTGACTACCTTGGCGACTCCCGTACCGTTGACGTACACGTAAAGCGTCTGCGCGAAAAGCTTGAGGGCGTTTCGGACAAATGGGTGCTTAAAACCGTTTGGGGCGTCGGCTATAAATTTGAGGTTTCCGGCAACTGAATCACGTAGAATATGCGGGATGTTGCAAATGCATTTTTGCGCATTTGCAGCGTCCCGATTTTTTGAAAGGAGGTAGGGCGAATGTTCAGAAGCTTGTACGTAAAATACATCGTAACCTTTGTAGTAATAATAACCATAAGCCTTACGCTCCTTGTTGCCATAGTAGGCTCTATGGTCGGCAATTATTCCGTTCAGGCGAAGTTTGATACCGTTGGAACGGCGGCAGGCTCGGTTGCTAATTTCCTTGAAGAAAAGCTTGAGCGCGACGACGATATGCGCGATTTTGAATATTTCGTGCGTCATAACTCGGGCGACCTTGCCTCGTTACTTGAGGTCGTCAGAAATACGGGAGGCGAGGATATCTCGGTGCTTATCGCAAACCGCCGCGGTGAGATAATACTTGCAAGTGTTTCAGAAAAGGATAACGTTTACGCCAAGGGCAATATTTCGCCTACCGTAATGAACGAGGTCAATAACGGCCTTGAGCTGTCAAGGCTTGATAGCCTTGAGGGCGTGTTTGATACGCCGCATATTATAAACGCCGTGCCGATATATATGCGCAACAGCTACGTCTGCGGTATGGTTTTCGTATGCTCCGCGGAAAGCTCACTCAACGAGTTTATGGAGGTCCTTATCAAGACCGTAGTGCTTTGCAGTCTTTGGGTAATGCTTGCGGCACTTATCGCTATTTATTTTATAAGTGACCGTATCAGCGCACCGCTGAAGGAGATGCGTCAGGCGGCAAAGAGCTTCGCGGCGGGGGATTTCGAGGTTCGCGTTCCCGTCGTGGGAAAGGACGAGGTTGCCGAGCTTGCGATAGCGTTTAACAATATGGCTTCCTCGCTTGCGTCCCTCGATGAAATGCGCAACAACTTTATGTCAAGCGTTTCGCACGATATGCGCACGCCGATGACTACGATATCGGGCTTTATCGACTGCATACTCGACGGTGCAATACCGCCCGAAAAGCGCGAGCATTATCTGCGCGTCATAAGGGACGAGGTGCAAAGGCTTTCAAGACTTGTTTCCACGTTGCTTGACATTTCCCGAATCCAAGCGGGGGATCGCAAGTTTGTAATGAAGCCCTTTGATATCTGCGAGATGGCTCGTCAGATAATAATTTCATTTGAGCAAAAAATAGAAGCAAAGCGGCTCGACGTGGAATTTGATGCCGATGGAGATAATATACTCGTTAACGGCGACCACGACGCAATATATCAGATACTCTACAATATCTGCGATAACGCCGTAAAATTTTCTCGCGAGGGCGGACTTTTCCGCCTGTCGATAAAGAACAAGGACAAAAAGATCGCCGTAAGCGTATATAACGAGGGCGAGGGCATTCCGTACGCAGATCAGCCGTATATCTTCGAGAGATTTTATAAGAGCGACAAGAGCCGCGGCAAGGACAAGACGGGCGTAGGACTCGGAATGTTTATCTCAAAGACGATAATCAACGCTCACAACGAGGATATAAGCCTCAGAAGCGAGCCTGGGGAGTTCTGTGAGTTCACCTTCACCTTGCCGATAGCGAAAAAATAATATATCCAAGCAAAAGGGAAATAAAATGGAAGAAAATAAGATACCCTCGGATATTACCGAGGAAGAATGCGCCACTCCGCCAGAAGAAGCCACCGAGGAGCAGGGTGCCGATACCCCCGAAGGTGAGGACATCACGACCGAGGAGGCGAGCGCCGACGCTTGCACGCCTGACGCGGAAGCGGTTGCCGAAGAAAAAAGACGTAAAAGGACGAGCGCCGCATACGTCTATGCGATAGTTATGACCGTCCTTTTCACTCTGAGCTTCACCGCGCTTTCGTTTATACTGCTTTTGGGCTATCGTAGCGGCTACTTCATTTTCGGTGACGGAAAATATCTTGAAAAGGTCATATACGTGCGCGAATACGATAGCGAAAGCGGATATCTCACCTTGCCCGAGGTATACGATAAGGTCAGCCCGTCGGTAGTCAGCGTGGAGGCAAAGCTTGCGGGCGGCACGTCCATCGGCACGGGCTTCGTTATGGATGAGGAAGGGCATATCGCAACGAATTATCACGTTGTCGAAGATGCAAATTCGGTAAATATAATATTTATAAACGGAATAACCGTAAAGGCACAGATAGTTGGCAAGGACGAGCTTGCTGACCTTGCGGTGCTGAAGATAGAGAAGAGGAGCGAGCTTGTTCCCGCAGAGTTCGGAAACTCCGATGCGCTCGTGGTTGGCGAGTCTGTTTGCGCGATAGGAAACCCTGCAAACATCGAGTATGCAGGCTCTATGACGCAGGGCATAATTTCGGGTGTCAACCGCAACGTCAAGATATATGATGACGTCGGAATGCTTACAAAGACCGTAACGTATATCCAAACTGATACCACGCTGAATCCGGGCAACTCGGGCGGTCCTCTTATAGATATGTACGGCAAGGTCATCGGCGTCAACACGCTGAAGCTTGCGGGCGAGTACGAGGGCATATCCTTTGCACTCCCGATCAACGGTGCGCTTGAAATACTTCGCGGTATCATCGAGGGTAAGGACTCCACGGGCGGAAGCATCGCCGCCGAGGGTGTAAAGCTCGGCATCACCTGCGGAGCAGTGGTAAAGGGTGAGCGCTATACTATTGACGGAGTGACTGAAAAGATAGCCGAGGCAACGGGCGTTATCGTCAGCAAGACGGCAACGGAGGGCTATAGCTCACACGGTATTTTGCTGCTTGAGGATATAATCCTCTCCGTAAACGGTGTGGCGGTTACCACCGCCGATGAGCTTCGCACGGAGCTTTATAAGCACAAGGTTGGCGAGTCGGCAGTCTTTTCCGTTTACAGAAACGGAGAAATCTTGGATTTGACGATAGTATTTTAATAAAAAAATTCAGGCAGCAAATGGGTGATGTCCTTATCGGAGAAATCACCATAACGTAAAATTCCCACAGACCAATCAAACGGTTTGTGGGAATTTTTATTTTATAAGCAGGGGAAACGGTTTAACCAAGCCTTCTCCAGTGGGAGAAGGGGGACCACGAAGTGGTGGATGAGGTGTTACCTCTTGGTTTTAAGGTCGCTATGATCCAAACCAAGATGCTTTAATATATCCTCTGTAACAGCGTTGAAATTGTTTCGTATACTATCGTTGGGATATCGTAAGACAACGATTCCCCAAGATGACAAGGCAGCATCTCTTTGTTTGTCCGCCTCTTTGTGTTCAGGCAATAGATGCTGTCTGCCATCCACCTCAATTACAATCTTCTTTTCCGCTATGTAAAAGTCAACGATATGGTTTTCAATATTATGCTGACGTCTGACGTTAACAGGCAGTCTTTTAAGAAAATCATACCACAGATGCTTTTCTTCGGGTGTCATATTTTTTCGTAGGGTTCGAGCGTTTGATACGAGCTTTTTATTGTAAGGTATCATTTTGACTCCTCATCCACCGCTGGCGCGGTCCCCCTTCTCCCACAGGAGAAGGCTTTTTATAAGTTCAACGCTCTCTTGTATAGGTTTTGTTCCATCGAGTCGAAGGACTTTGTGCGATAGTGTTTTCAGCCAATCCTCAATCTTTTCGGGAGTTCTTTTTTCTGCAAATGCAAAAAACTTTTCTTCCTGCTCGTACATATCTCCGCCCGGAAGAACCCTATCGCCGAATTTATCAATAGCTCTCTGCCTTATTCTTTTCATTCGCATATCAAGCGGAACGTCAAGGTATACCACAAGATCATAGTTGTCGTTGATTTCCGGCATCATATCTCCATTAACAGCAGAAAAAACAAAACAGGGATTTTTCTTTATATCCTCTAACAGCAACCGTTCAACGACTTCTCTCGTTCTTGATGAAGCATACGGATTATGCGTGGAAGTAAAATAATATTGCTCTATATCCATGTGCTTGAAGTTTAATTCTTTGGCAAGCGCACCGGCAAGTGTTGTTTTACCGCTTCCATTCAGTCCACATACACATATTCCACACTTCATGCTATACCCCTCATTTATCGCAAGTTTCGCATTTGTATTACAAATGCATCGGGCTATGCCCACACCCTTATTATAGCACAAAAACCGCAGAAAATCAATCTGCGGTTTCTGTATTTCTCCGTTAAGAACAACAGAGAAAAGCTGCCTGAATTTTTTTATTACGCCTCTCCGCTGTCCTTCTTGCGGATGGCGACGCGGCGAACCTTGCCGCTTATGGTCTTGGGAAGCTCGTCTACAAATTCCACTATGCGGGGATATTTGTAAGGCGCGGTGTGAGTCTTTACGTAGGTCTGGATCTCCTTCTTCAGCGCGTCGCTTGCCACAGTGCCCTTGGTAAGCACGACGGTCGCCTTAACTATCTGACCGCGTATCTCGTCGGGGACGGGAGTGATGGCGCACTCAAGCACGTAGGGAAGCTCCATAATAACGCTTTCTATCTCAAACGGGCCTATGCGGTATCCCGAGGACTTGATAACGTCGTCGATACGTCCGACGTACCAGAAATATCCGTCCTCGTCAACGGTTGCGGTGTCGCCCGTGTGATAATATCCGTCGTAAATAACCTCCGAGGTATGCTCGTCGTCAAGATAATAGCCCTTGAAAAGTCCGCAGGGATTTCCTGCCGAAAGGTCGATGCAGATCTCACCCGTCTCGCCCGCGTCGCACTCGTTGCCGTCAGCGTCAAGAAGCTTGACGTTGTAAAGGGGAGAGGGACGGCCCATCGAGCCGATCTTCGGCTCGCTTCCCACGAGGTTTCCTATGCTGAGCGTAGTTTCGGTCTGACCGAAGCCTTCCATTATCTTAAGTCCCGTCTCTGCGTAGAAGCGGTTGTATACCTCGGGGTTGAGCGCCTCGCCCGCAGTCGTAGCGTATTCGATGGAGGAAAGGTCATACTTCGACAGATCCTCGCGAATGAAGAAGCGGTACATAGTAGGAGGTGCGCAGAACGTAGTTATGCCGTATTTAGCGAACATGGGGAGTATGTCCTCGGGCGTGAAGCGGTCAAAATCGTAAGTGAACACAGCCGCCTCACAGAGCCACTGACCGTAGAGCTTGCCCCAGAGAGCCTTACCCCAGCCCGTATCGGAAATGGTAAAGTGCAGACCGTTGGGACGCACGTTGTGCCAATAGCGCGCGGTTATGTAGTGACCGAGTGCGTACTTGTAGGAGTGCGCCGCAACGCGAGGATAGCCCGTAGTTCCCGACGTGAAGAGCATAAGCATAGTGTCGTCGCCGCAGGGAGTGTCCTCGGTTCTCGGGAAAGAATCGGAGCAGAGCGTCATCTCGCTGTTGTAGTCGTACCAGCCGTCGCGCTTTGCGCCGACGAGGATCTTTACGATCTCGGGGAATTCAGCGGCGGCACGCTCGGCGTGCAGATGCGTTTCGCCGTCCGAGGTACAAACGATAGCCTTAACGCCTGCCGCCTTGTAGCGATAGGTAAAATCATGCTCAACGAGCTGGTTGGTAGCGGGAATAGCCACAGCGCCTATCTTGTGGAGCGCAAGCATTGCAAACCAGAACTGGTAGTGGCGCTTGAGAACGAGCATTACCGTGTCGCCCTTCTTAATGCCGAGCGAGAGGAAGTAGTTTGCAGTCATATTTGAATATTTAGCCATATCGCCAAAGGTGAACGTATGCTCGCGCTTGTCGCGGGATACCCACAGCATAGCGCGCTTGTCGGGCGTCTTTTCGGCGATCTTGTCAACTACGTCGTATGCGAAATTGAACTTATCCTCGTTGGTAAAGCTGATGGAGGAAAGCACGCCGTTCTCGTCAAGCGTGGTGGTGATGAAATCATCGGCAACCGTGCGCTCGCTCTTTGCGGCGGCGCTTGCCAAACGGGGATTTCCGTGTACGAATTCAGCCTCGTCCTCGTCCTCGGTGGACTTCAGAACGATCGCATATATTTCGCAATCTCCGCCAAGCGCGCGAAGCGCGTGGGGCGCGGAGCTGTTGTAGTAAATGGTGTCACCGGGACCGAGAAGCTCGATGCGCTCGTTTATACGAATTTCAAGAGTACCGCTGATAACGATGTCTATCTCCTGTCCCTTGTGGCGGTTGTAGGAAGGAACCTCGTCGTCGCCGCAAGGGATAAGAACGCGGAAGGGCTCCGCGGTCTTGTTCTTGAACGAGGGGGCAAGGTTGTTATAGGTAAAGCCCGTGTTACGCGCGATCGGCACGCCCTCGCCATGACGGGTGACGGTGTAAAGCGAAAGGTTGGGGCTCGTTCCCTCAAGAATATCTCTCATCTCAACGCCAAAGGTGGCAGCGGCTTTATAAATAAACGTAAAAGCAAAGTCGCGCTCGCCTCTTTCAAGCGCACGGTATTCCTCAATAGAAACCTCGGTGTTGGCGGCGGCGTCAGCCTCGCTCATTCCCGCAATCTCGCGCAGCATTCTGACACGTGAGGCGACGTCGCGAATCTCTTTGTTCATCATTTTTGAGTATCTCCTTTCAATAAAAAAACCGTCTCAAAGAATTTCTTTGAGACGGGATAAAAAGCATTTTCCCGCGGTACCACTCAAATTGCATCTTTCGATGCCACTCAACGGACTCAATCAAGCCCTGCGCAGTGACGTAGCGCAAACGGAAGACTCTCAAGCTTCGAATCTTCGGCTCGGAAGTGATGGGTACCTGACGCGTTGTTACCGATTTACACCAACCATCGGCTCTCTGCGCACAAACATCGTCTGACCGTCTTCGTCATAGCCTTTATAACCGCTATTCAGTTTGTTGTTATAGATTTTACTACAAAAAAATGCGTCTGTCAATACTTTTTTTGAAAAAAGTCGAAAATTATTTATAAAGATTATTTGCCGCCGCGCTTCTTATGTCGGCTATCTTTTTCTTTGCGTCGTCGGCGTGGAATACGGCAGAGCCCGCAACAAGCACGTTTGCGCCCGCGGCGCTAACAAGGGGCGCGGTGGCAACGTCAATGCCGCCGTCAACTTGGATAAGGCAGTCGAGCGAATTCTTATCTACGTACTCTCTAACTGCCTTGATCTTCGGAAGCATGTCCGCCATAAACTTCTGTCCGCCAAAGCCCGGGTATACTGTCATAATAAGCGCCATATCCACGTCGGCAAGGTAGGGAATAATAGCCTCTGCGGGCGTGTCGGGCGAGATAGCAACCGCCGCCTTAACGCCTGCCGCTTTTATGGTCTTTATAAGGGCGGCGGGGTCCTCACACGCCTCAAGGTGGAAGGAAATAATGTCCGCGCCCGCCTTGATAAAGCGGTCAACGTAACGCTCGGGGGCGGTTATCATAAGGTGAACGTCAAAAACGAGCTTGGACTGCGGACGGAGCGCGCCGATGACGGCGGGGCCAAAGGATATATTCGGCACGAATATGCCGTCCATAACGTCAAGATGCAAAAAATCAGCACCCGCGGCTTCAATACGCGCAGTGTCCTCGCCGAGCCTTGTAAAATCTGCGGCAAGCAGGGAAGGGGCTATGTAGATCATAAAAGTTTTCCTTTCGGGCGCGGTCAAAAAAGACCGTTTCGCCATATTCTGTATAGAAGGTGTGCGTAAGAGGGCAACAAGGGAAGTCAAAAAGCACGGGAAGTGCGAGAGATGCGTGTTGCACGTTTTACGCTTAGAGCCGCCGCTTGCGGCGGCTCTGCTTGGTTAATCAATAAGGCAGACTGCGTGCGCGGCGATGCCCGCACCGCTACCCGTAAATCCGAGGCTTTCCTCGGTAGTCGCCTTTATATTTATTGCGGAAAGCTCAACTCCGAGCGCCGCGGCGACGTTTTTCTTCATTTCATCTATATGCGGGGCAAGCTTCGGGCGTTGTGCGATAACGGTCGCGTCAACGTTGACGATCTTATAAGAGCGCACTCGAAGCATCGCGGCAACCTGACGCGCGAGCGCAAGGCTGTCCGCGCCGCAAAACGCCGCATCGGTGTCGGGGAAGTGCTTGCCGATGTCACCAAGTGCCGCCGCGCCGAGAAGCGCGTCCATGATCGCGTGGACAAGCACGTCGGCATCGGAGTGACCGAGAAGTCCGAGATGATAATCTATCTTCACGCCGCCAAGTATCAGCTCTCTGCCTTCTACAAGGCGGTGGACGTCGTATCCGTGACCTATTCTCATTTGCCTGCCTCCCTTTGCTTGATAATAGCCTCGCACATCGTTACGTCGTGGCGTTCTGTCAGCTTGATGTTTTCTCTGCCGCAATCCACGAGCTTGATTCGGTGTCCGATATGCTCAACGAGCGAGTTGTCATCAGTTGCAACAAAGCCCTCGTCCTTTGCCGAATATGCGGCGGCACGGTACAGATCAAGGCTGAATACCTGCGGAGTAGCGGCGTGCCAAACCGTTGAACGCTCAACCGTAGAGGCGATAAAGCCCTTTTTATCGGCGGTCTTGATGGTGTCATATGCGGGAAATGCCGCACTTGCCGCACCAAAACGATATGCCGCAAGACAAACTCTGTCTATCGTTTCTGCAGTGGTGAGAGGTCTTGCTCCGTCTGCGATCGCAACGTATGCGGTCTTTTTCGGAACTGCCTCCACACCACGAAGCACGGACTCCTGCCTTGTCGAGCCGCCCTTTACGACGGCGCAAAGCTTTGTTATCGAGTATGCTTTTTTGTACTTTTCGTATCTTTCTATATCGCATTCTCTTGCCACCACTATGATGGAGGTGATAAGAGATGAGGCTTGATACGCCATAAGAGTGCGCACTACGGCGGGGATACCGCAAAGCGGAATGAACTGCTTTGGCTTGCCCATTCGTTCCGACGAGCCTGCCGCAACGATGATGGCGGCGGTCCTTCGGTTTTTCGCAACTCCCGCTATAGCGCGAAGCGTATCGGCTATAGCGTATAGCTTACTCATACTTTTCCTCGAACGTGCCGTCCTCAAGGTCGCTTATCATTTGCTGACGGCGGACGTGGCGCTCCTCGGTGAGCGCGTCGGTGGTAAGGAATATATCGGTAAGCTCACAAACGAGGTCGAAGTCGATGACTCTTGCGCCCATGCAAAGCACGTTTGCATCGTTGTGTAGCCTTGTCATCTCGGTGGAGTATTTGTCGGAGCAAACTGCGGCGCGTATGCCGCGGTGCTTGTTAGCCGCCATGGAAACGCCGATTCCCGTGCCGCAAATAAGGATACCCTCGGCACATTCGCCACTCTGGATGATCTTGCACAGCGCGTGTACGGGTACGGGGTAATCACAGCTGTCGGCGGAGTACGTTCCCGCGTCTATCATCTCATAGCCCTTGGCGGTGAGGTAATCAATAAGCTTTGCTTTGTATTCAAATCCTGCGTGGTCAGAGCCAATAACGAGTTTCTTGTTTTTCATGTCGATCTTAAACCTTTCAATTTTTATTTTGGGCGGCAAGGCGGTCGCGCTCTGCCTGCGGTAGACGTAAATAGGTGGGGCGAAGCTCGCCGTCCGTGGTCCTTACACCCTGACGAAACAGCGCGAGCGCCACCTGAGCCACCGAATATGCCGATTGATACCTAAGCATTTCGGGTGTGTTGTGTGCGGCATCGGCGGGGAGAAGTCCTTTAACAAGCTCGTAACCGTCGCCGCAAAGATATATCTTTTTTCCTTCTTTATTATACGCGAGCGTTTCTGCCTCGAATTCCGAGTATGCGATTGCGCGGTCGGGCGTGATCCTTTCAAGCTCGCCGTTTTTGGATAGGAAGGTAGCCGTATATAACTGACCGCGCCGTGCGTCCATAACGGGGCAAATTATCCTTTCCTCGTCGGAAACAAGGTTCAGCGCAAGAGCCTCAAGCGTGGAAACTCCGATGCACGGCTTTCCTTTGCCGAAGGCAAGCCCCTTTACGGTCGCCGCGCCTATGCGAACTCCGGTAAACGAGCCCGGACCCGCGGAGCAGGAGAATATATCAATATCGTCAACGCTCATTTTTAGTGCCTTGAACATAGTTTCAGCAAGGGGTAAGAGTGTTTCGCTATGCGTGTTTCCGCCGTTTTGCGTGTAAAGCCCTACAAGCCTTTCATCTTCGCATATAGCTACGGAGGCGGTGTGCGCCGTGCTGTCGCAAGCAAATATCTTCACGGTCATTCTCCTTTCGAAACAAGTGATACCCGCACCCTGCGAAGGGCTACGTCCTCGGGGAGCTTTTCAAGCGTTACCGAAATATAGCGGTCGGGCAGAGCATAGGGAATAAGGTCGCACCACTCGACAAGGCATATTCCCTCGTCAAGATAATCGTAAAAGCCGATAGAGTAAAGGTCGTCCTCATCGTTTATTCTGTAAACGTCAAAATGAAATACGGGGCGTCCCTTGCTGCGGTATTCGTTTACAAGCGTGTACGTGGGCGAGCGCACAGCTGCACCCGCGGCGGCAAGCGAGGCAAATCCGCGCACAAACGCGGTCTTTCCCGTGCCGAGATCGCCAACGAGTGAAACGAATTGCGGCATAGCGGGGTCTGCGCCAATGAGTGAGGCGAGAAGTGCGCCGCATTCCTCGGTCTCCTCGGTAGTAGAGGTGACCTTCTCAAAAATAATTTTTTCCATATCCACCGATTTTCCAAATTTTCATACATAATAAGTATATCACAAAAAAAGCCGACTGTAAAGAACAACGGGAATATTTTTTTACTTAAAAGGAAAGAATATTAAAAAATCAAATCGGAGAATACTATGCGACATCTTTCATCCTCATACAGCGAAAACGTATCGACGCTTGATAGCCTTCTGCGCGTGCGTGAAAGCTTTGACATTATAAAAAAGCCGCTGCAAGTAGGCAGCGACGAGGTAACCTTTTATTATATTGACGGCTTTGTGAAGGACGGCGTTATGCAAAAGCTAATGCTGTCGTTTACAAGTCTTAAGGAGCTTGCCGACAAGCACCTTCAGGGCTTGGAGTGCGCAAACGATTTTCTTCGTAAGCGTGTGATCTACGTCGAGAGCGAGCTTACGGATTCGCTTGACACTATGATACAAATGGTGCTTTCGGGCGCGACGTTGATGATAGGAAGCCGCTTTGGCGAGTACGGCATTATTATAGATTCAAGGTCGTACCCCGCGCGCGAGACCACCGAGCCGCAAAACGACAGAGTAATGCGCGGCCCGCGCGACGGCTTTGTGGAAACGCTCATATCCAACACCGCGCTTATCCGCCGCCGCGTCAGAAGCACCTCGCTGACGATGAGTTATTATACCGTAGGCAAAAGCTCCAAAAGCGACGTAGTGCTGTGCTATATGGCGGACCGCGCCGACGCGGCTTACGTCGAGCGAATTTCAAAAAAGTTAAAGGAGATAAAGACCGAAAGCCTTACGATGGGGCATCAGTCGCTTGCCGAGTGCCTTATCAGAACAAGGTGGTATAACCCGTTCCCCAAAATAAGGACTACCGAGCGCCCCGACGTGGCGGCGGCACAGCTTTTCGAGGGGAGCGTGCTGATACTGATGGACAATTCCCCCGAGGCAATGATACTCCCCACGTCGATCTTTGATTTTATGCAGGAGAGCAACGATTTCTACTCGCCGCCGCTTACGGGAACTTATATAAGGATAGTGCGCTATCTCATATTCGCGCTCACGCTTTTCGCCGTTCCCGTGTGGTATCTCTGTTACGCCGATCCCGCGCTCGTCCCCGATTGGTTCGCCTTCGTCCTGCCAAGCGAAACGGGAAAGCTTCCCGTTCTCGCTCAGCTCCTCATCGTGGAGTTCGTGGTGGACGGACTTAAAATGGCATCAATGAATACACCCGATATGCTTTCAAACTCGCTGTCCGTGGTGGGCGGACTCATTCTCGGAGATTTTGCCGTCGGCGTAGGCTGGCTTATCCCCGAGGTAATAATCCTTATGGCATTCGTGGCTATTGCTAACTTTTCGCAACGCTCCTACGAGCTTGGCTACGCCTTCAAGTTTATGCGCATACTTTTGCTTATCAGCGTGGCTCTGTTCGGGCTTTGGGGCTTTTTCGGCGGAGTTGTGCTGATAATCGCCCTCATAGCGACCAATCGCACGGTAAACGGAGAATGCTCATACCTCTATCCGCTTATCCCGTTCAGCGCACGCGCCTTTGTGAGCGTTTTCTTCCGCGTGAAAAAGAAAGATATAACCGATCACTCTGCGGCACGCTCAAAGCCGTGAATGAAGCCCGACGGATCGGCAGAGCAAACGTCGCCGCCGATCACCCGTCCGCGCCAAACGATAACGTTTGCCCAGACCTTTGCGCCGTTCTCGGTCGGGTAGTTGGTTATCTCATACGTGTATCTCATAACAGCCTTGTTCTTGTATTTTGAAAGATCAAGCCCCTGCGCCTTTTGAAGCTCGTTGTAGCCTGAAAAAACTCTGTCGAACTCCGACGGCAAGGTTACCTCAACGCTCTCAACGGGCTCGCTTGACACGTTGTAGCCGAACTGACCGAGAAACTTTACTCTGTCCTCGTTGGTCTTTACGTTGTCGTAGTTGACCTGAACTCCCGCTTCGGCGGCAACGTCATAGGTAGGCACGAAAACGATCAGCGCAACGAGAGCCGTGGCGGCAAGCAGAAGCACGGCGAAAAAACGAAGCGTGCTTGCGCGAAACGAATAAATAAACATGAAAAAACCTCCGCAAAAATATTACTCAATGAATAATATTTGCGCGGAGGTTATTATATTCTTAAATTTACATTTCTTCTCGCTCAAAGAAGTACTTGACCTTGTGTGCGTGTACACTGTGTACCATTCCTATCATAATGTACATAGCAAGCGTTGACGAGCCGCCGTAGCTTATAAAGGGAAGAGTGATACCGACAACGGGGAGCATGGCAAGGCTCATTCCGATGTTTTCTATAGCCTGAACGGTAATTGCCGCGGCAACGCCGATGCACAAAAACGCGCCAGAATCCTTACGCGCCGTTTTTGCTATCATAAATATCCTGACTACAAGCACGGCAAGCGTGGCAATAACGATAAGTCCGCCAAGCATTCCGAATTTTTCGCAAAGAGAGGAAAATGCGAAATCGTTTTCACAGGCGAAAAGATTTTTGTAATACTCGCCCCCGTTAAGTCCTTGCCCGAAGAAACCGCCGTTTGCAACGCATTTCTGCCCAAGAAGCGCCTGAAAGCCGTAGCCCTGCGGGTCAGCCTCGGGTGTAAAGCCGAATATTATACGGTCCTGCTGATAGCTGTTAAGGTGCGGCCAAACGTACGGAATGGCAACGAAGAGGAATGCAAAGCCGCCAAGCAGATAAAAAAGGCTTATTCCCGAGCAAAAAAGCATAATAAGCACAAGTCCGCAATAAACGAGCGCAACGCCAAGGTCGCCCGAAAGCAGTATAAGTCCTATGACAAGTCCCGCGTGCGCGAGAAGCCCGAGGATGGACAGCGGGTGATTGATCTTCTTTTTTACTACGTCTATGTGCTTTGAAAACGTTACGATAAACGTTGCCTTAACGAACTCCGACGGCTGTATTCCGACAGGTCCTATGTACAGCCAGCTTTGGTTGCTTCCCTCGGCAGTACCGTAAAGAAGCGTAATGCCAAGCAGCCCTATCTGTGCTATGAAAAACGGAATACAGAGCTTGTTGACTATCTCCTGATAGTCAAGCGTGGAAATAAAAAACGCAAGGACTATTCCTATGACGGTGGTTGCGCTTTGCATAGCGATAACTCGCGTGCTGTTGCCTATCTCGCTTGCGTCGCGCACTCCTATCATCAAAAGAATGCTTATAAGGGACAGGATAGAGGTGCATATGAGCAAGCAAGGGTCTACCTTTTTTAACTTTTCACGAAACGTCGTATTAAACTCCTTCATATCCCGCCTCCTTTCCTTATGTTAAAAACGGTTGCGACATTTGCTGTCGCAACCGTCGAAGATTTTTAATATTGACGTCCCCAGACGACCATATGCTTTGCGGGCTTTCCGCAGCATACGCAAACGTCGGAAAGATGCTCCTCGTCAAAGGGAATGCAACGGGATTTTACTCCGCCCGTATCGTTCTTTATCTTGTCCTCGCACTCGCTGTCGCCGCACCACATAGCACGGATAAAGCCCGACTTCGTGGACGCGATCTCAAGCAGCTCCTCGTAAGTGGTAGCGTTTGAGGTGCGGTTCTTGAGGTTCTCGGATGCGCGGCGGTAAAGCTCGTTGTGAACGGACTCAAGCGCCGCCGCAACGGAGTCCTCGATGCCGTCAAGGGAAACGAAGGTCTTTTCGCGGCTTACGCGAGAAACCAGCACGCAGGAATTGTTTTCGATGTCGCGCGGACCTATCTCAAGACGCAGGGGAACGCCCTTCATCTCGTACTGAGAATACTTCCAGCCCGCGGAGTTGTCGCTGTCGTCAAGCTTTACGCGGAAGCGTGCGGAGAGCTTGTCCTTGAGAGCCTTAGCAGCGTCAAGCACGCCTTCCTTGTGCTGAGCAACGGGAACGATAACTACCTGAATGGGAGCAACGGCGGGGGGAAGAATAAGTCCGTTATCGTCGCCGTGCGCCATAATGATAGCACCTATCATACGGGTGGAAACGCCCCAAGAGGTCTGGTGAGGATATTTTACGGTGTTGTCACGCGCGGTGTAGGTAATGTCAAACGCACGCGCAAAGCCGTCGCCGAAGTAGTGCGTAGTTCCGCCCTGAAGCGCAACGCCGTTGTGCATCATAGGCTCAACGGTATACGTTTCCTCCGCGCCCGCAAATTTTTCCTTTTCGGTCTTGCGTCCGCGGACTACGGGGATAGCGAGAGATTTCTCATAAAAATCAGCGTAAACGTCAAGCATACGCAGAGTTTCCTCGCGTGCCTCCTCCTCGGTCTCGTGCATGGTGTGTCCCTCTTGCCAGAGGAACTCGGAGGTGCGCAGGAAGGGACGGGTGGTCTTTTCCCAGCGAACTACGTTACACCACTGGTTGTAGAGCTTGGGCAGGTCACGGTAGGAGTGAATGATATTGCGGTAATGCTCGCAGAAGAGCGTTTCGGACGTGGGGCGCACGATAAGGCGCTCGGTAAGTCTGTTCTGACCGCCGATAGTCACGATAGCGCATTCGGGAGCGAAGCCCGCAACGTGGTCTGCTTCCTTCTGGAGCAGAGATTCGGGGATAAACATAGGCATATACACGTTCTCGTGTCCGAGCTTTTTAAATTCCGCATCAAGAATATGCTGAATATTTTCCCAAATAGCATATCCGTAGGGGCGGATTATCATACAGCCCTTAACGCCCGAGTAATCTACAAGCTCTGCCTTCTTTACAACGTCTGTGTACCACTGGGCAAAGTCGGTTTCCATTGATGTTATAGCATCAACCATTTTCTTATTGTCAGCCATGAAAATTTCGTCCTTTCAGAACATAATAAATCACATTATATTATAAATCAACAAAGCACCCGTGTCAAGATAAAGAGTAACTTTTGAAGCAAAAAACTTGCCTATTTTTCAAAAATATGATATACTTATTAAAATTCAAAAGGGGAGAGGGCAAATGAAGAACGAAAAAATAAACGTTCTCGGCATAAACTTTGATGCTGTTAAGGCGGCAGCGGCGACAGAAGCGATCTTTCGCGCCGCACGTCAGCGAGAAGCACCGTATAGCGTTTTTACGCCCAATGCCCTTATATCCACGTTCTGCTATGACGATGCCGCGTTGCGCGAGGTCGTGAATTCCGCAAGTCTTGTTTTAGCCGACGGCGTGGGTGTTATCGGCGCGGCAAAAAGACAGGGCACGCCGATACCCGAAAGAGTTACGGGCATCGACACCGCTGACGCGGTTATGGCGCGGCTCGCTGCCGTCGGCGGCAGCGTCTACCTCGTCGGAGGCGAGCAGGGAATAGCTCAAAGCGCCGCGAGCGCCCTTGTCGAAAAACACATCGGCTTGCGGGTGCTTGGTGCAAGCGACGGTTTTTTTGAGGACGAGGAAGCGCTCGTGGAAGAAATATCCCGCCTCTCGCCCGATCTGCTCCTCGTTGGTATGGGCTTCCCAAAGCAGGAGCTTTTTATATCGCGCAATAAAGACAAATTATCCGTCGGCGCGGCGATGGGAGTCGGCGGAGCTATCGACGTGTGGGCAGGTAAGGTGCGCCGCGCGCCCGCAGTTTTCGTTAAATTGCACTTCGAATGGCTCTGGCGGATGCTTTGCCAACCAAAGAGATTTTTGGGACTTTGGCGACTTTTACGCTACCGTTTTTTGACGCGCCGCCGATTTTTGCGGTAAAAATGCCCAATCAGCACGGGAAATGCGTATTTATATTTGAAAATTTCAATAAAAATAATATTTTTTTCAAAAACCCCTTGTATATTTCATCAAAATAGGATAAAATATATGGTGGCAATAATTGGACTTGAAAAAGTCCGACCAAAAAAATCATATTTACGGAGGAATTCCAAAAATGTCAGTAAAAGTTGCAATTAACGGTTTTGGCCGTATCGGCCGTCTCGCATTCCGCCAGATGTTCGGCGCAGAGGGTTATGAGGTTGTAGCTATCAACGACCTTACCAGCCCCAAGATGCTTGCTCACCTTCTGAAGTACGACACCGCTCAGGGTGCTTACTGTGGCGCTATCGGCGAGAACGCTCACACCGTTGAGGCTACTGAGGACTCCATCATCGTTGATGGCAAGGAGATCAAGATCTACGCTGAGAAGGACGCTGCTAACTGCCCTTGGGCTGCTCTTGACGTTGACGTTGTTCTCGAGTGCACAGGCTTCTACACCTCTAAGGAGAAGTCCATGGCTCACATCAACGCAGGCGCAAAGAAGGTCGTTATCTCTGCTCCCGCAGGCAACGATCTTAAGACCATCGTTTACTCTGTAAACGAGAACACCCTTACCGCTGATGACCAGATCATTTCTGCTGCATCCTGCACCACCAACTGCCTCGCTCCTATGGCTAAGGCTCTCAATGACTACGCTCCCATCCAGAGCGGTATCATGTCCACCATCCACGCTTTCACCGGCGACCAGATGGTTCTCGACGGTCCTCACAGAAAGGGCGACCTCAGACGTGCAAGAGCTGCTGCAGTTAACATTGTTCCCAACTCCACCGGCGCTGCAAAGGCTATCGGTCTCGTAATTCCCGAGCTCAACGGCAAGCTCATCGGTTCTGCTCAGAGAGTTCCCGTTCCCACGGGCTCCACTACCATCCTCGTTGCTGTTGTTAAGGGCGAGAACGTTACCAAGGAAGGCATCAACGCTGCTATGAAGGCTGCTTCTTCCGCATCCTTCGGTTACACCGAAGAAGAGCTCGTTTCTTCCGATATCATCGGTATCACCTACGGTTCTCTCTTCGA